>JADFYN010000285.1 GCA_015233055.1 Deltaproteobacteria bacterium | reverse complement strand
AATCAATTGGCCCGGAACCTCTCTTTACCAAGGCCAGCGCCACATTATCTTTGCTTTTTTTCAAAGCGCTGCGAAATTCTTCGATATTGTTGATTTGGGTCCGATTGACTTCCTTAATCACGTCACCCCGTTTAAACCCGGCCTCAAAGGCGGGGCCGTCCTGTTCCACATCGGCCACCAGCACCCCTTTGGTATCTTTGAGGTGCATGGATTTGGCCAAATCTTCGGTCAGGTTCTGTAAGGATAGGCCGTAATCCGTGTCGGCGGATGCTTCGGCGGATTCTTCACCGGCGTCATCTTTAAGCTCACCCACGACCACGTCCAGTGTGGTCGGTTTGCTATCTCTGATGATCTCTACCTTGGACTTCTTACCTATCGGAGTCGAGGCTACGGCGATGTGTAACTGATTCATTTCATCATCAGCTTTCCCATCAAAACTGGTAATCACGTCCCCTTGCTTAAACACGGCCTTTTCAGCCGGACTTTCTTTGCCGACGCTGTCCACCAGGGCGCCCTTGGCGTCCTTGAGTTTGAACTTCTCGGCCAGCTCAGGAGTTACAGCCTGGACGTAAACACCCAGCCAGCCGCGCACAACCTTGCCTTTTTCCCTCAACTGGGCAATGATGTTTTTGGCCAATGAGGACGGGGTGGCAAAACCGATACCCTGGCCACCAGCCACGATAGCCGTGTTAATTCCGACCACCTCACCGGCCAGGTTGATCAGAGGCCCGCCGCTGTTTCCGGGATTAATTGAGGCATCCGTCTGGATGAACTGGTCATAGGGTCCAATGCCGATAGATCGTTCTTTGGCGCTGACAATACCGGCCGTAACGGTCTGGGCCAGTCCGAAGGGGTTGCCGATGGCTAAGACCCAATCGCCTTCTTCAAGTATGCCGGAATCACCAAACTCCAGGACGTGTAATTTTTCGGTCGGATTGATCTTGATCAAGGCCAGATCTGTTTTGGGGTCCTTGCCGATGATCTTGGCATCAAATATCTTTTGATCGGATAGCCGAATCTTGATTACGTCGGCGTCTTTTATCACGTGGTTATTAGTGACGATGTATCCATCAGGGCTGATGATGAAACCTGAACCCAGGCTTCGTTCTTTCCAGCTCTTGGGCATTTTTCCAAAAAACTGATCAAAGAATTCCTCCCCGAAAAAGTCTCTGAATTGTTTTCCTTGATTCCCGCCGGGAAGCCCCTGCATCCGTTCGGACCGTTTGACGGTGTGGCTGGTGCTGATGTTGACTACGGCCGGCTTACATTTCTTGACCAACTCAGAAAAAGAACCGGGTAAAGCGCCCGCAGCCTCGGCCTTTGCCGGCCCCATGGGGAAAGACCAAAAAACGGCTGAGACAACCAGTCCCAAAAAGACCATTAAGAATACCGGGAAACCAAAGCCAACGGAACCAGAGGAACAAAATCTTTTGTTTCGCATACACTTCTCCTTAGATAGAGATATTTCTGGACAGTTTGTAACCCGTAAACAGACGCTCCCGGTCGGCCCAAGCCGCCTCAGGGTTCTTTCAATCGTTGGTCAAATCGTCAGCGTCGGAGCGGCATGTTCCCTTAAAAATCGAACGCTTCAGGACCTTATGCCACGAGGTGAAGGATTCCTCGGTTTTGTCTGAATCGATATGATCATTGATCATTTTCATCTTGGCATCAAGATCGTCCAGGGCGTGAACAACCAGCGCCTCACGAGTCAGGGGCAAAACGGGAGAACCAAACTCCATTTGCCCGTGGTGAGACAGGATAATATGCTCAATCTGGATTATCTTTTCACTGTCCGAGTCGGAAAGCCCCATAGCGGTCAGGACGTCCCGGACCATGTCCCGGCCCAGGATGATGTGGCCCAGGAAATGCCCGGCCATAGTCGTGGAGGGGTTGAGAAACCCGGACATTTCTTTAATCTTGCCCACGTCGTGCAAAATGGCCCCAGCCAGTAATACATCTCCATCCAATTGGGGATAAAGGTCCTTTACGGCCAAAGCCAGTTGCGTAATCTTATGAGTATGCTCGAGCAACCCGCCCAGGTAGCCGTGATGGTACATTCGGGCGGCCGGTGAAGTTTTAAACTCCTCCCCATAACGGGTCAAGACCTCCCGGACCAGGTTCCGGACATGTTGATCTTGAAGCTCGTTTTCAACCACATCGAGCAGGTCCTTCCACATCACAGCCACGTCCCCGGGAGTCCGGGGGATAAGGAGATCAGGATCAAAATCCTTGACCACTCCCCGCCTGGCCTCAATGTCCGCAGTACTGACCAGCGTGGTCACCGTGATGGTCATTTCCTGATTAAAAGTTTCAACTCTCCCCCGAACGCCTACAAAGACGCCCGGCCCGACCTGGTCATCGAGCTTATCCAGCGCCTCGGACCAGACTTTTCCTTTGATGGTCCCCGTCCGGTCGGCCAGGATCAGGTCCAGATAAGGTTTGCCGGTCCGGGCGGTCCGCCGGGACATATCCCTCAGCAGAAAGTACTGCTGGACATCGTCGCCTTCTTTGAATTTATTTACGGGAGTATGGGCCATAGATTATAATCGGCTGTCAGGTATGCAGGTTTGCGTGGTCAGACACCTGTAGATCTCATCCATCTGCGTTCATCTGCGAAATCGGCGGATACATTTCTGTCTCCCAATTAATAAGACTCGCCGAACTCAGGTTAAGATAAGTATTATCACCTGGCCGGTCAAGTCGGGTCGGTGAGAATATTCTCAACTGATTTCCGACGTCACCTGTCGTATCGGCCGAAAACCGGCGCCGCCGGATGCCGGAGGATGGAAGTTATTTTCATCTTCCTGATCCTCCAGGCGTCACGGCGTGTTTTGGGGCTCAATCAGGCAAGCCGGGGAACCTGATCTTGTTCTCCGGTGCGGGGTCGGGATGAAGATGAATCAAGGATAGATACCACGATCTGCGGTGGCCTGGGCGACGCGGCCGATGGCCAAGGTTAAGGCGGCATCCCGCAGGGACACTTTCTTCAGTCGGTGAAGGTCAAAAACCGAGGCAAAAGCGGTATAAATAATCTCCTTCATCCGGTCGTTGATCTCGTTTTCCCTCCAGGTGAGCTTTTGAATGTTCTGGACCCACTCGAAATAGGAGACCACGACGCCGCCGGCATTGGCCAGGATATCCGGGACGACCAGGACATCTCTTTGATACAGCGCCTCATCAGCGTCGGGAATGGTCGGCCCATTGGCCCCTTCGATGATAATTTTGGTGGAAATCCGGTCGACGTTGTCCATGGTGATGACGTTTTCCATCGCCGCCGGAATCAAGACATCACAGGGAACGGTTAAGACGTCGACCGAGCCCACCGGATCACCGTCCGGGAAGCCGACCACGGTCCCGGTTTTCTCTTTGTGTTTAATCAGGGCCTCCACGTCTAAACCGTTTAGGTTGACTAGGCCTCCCTGGGAATCGCTCGCAGCGATGATTTTGGCCCCGACTTCGCTCAGTCTCATGGCGGACACCGACCCCACATTGCCGAAACCCTGGATAGCCACGGTCGCCCTGGACAGGTCCATGCCCAACCGGTCGGCCGCAAATGCGGTGCAGTAGAAACAACCATTCCCGGTGGCTTCTTGCCGGCCCAGGGTGCCGCCGATAGAAATGGGTTTGCCGGTGACCACCCCAGGCACGGAGTATCCCTTCATCATGCTGTAGGTATCCATGATCCAGGCCATGACCTGGGCGTTGGTGTAGACATCCGGGGCTGGGATGTCTGATTCCGGTCCTATAATGAACGATATCTCACTAATAAACCGTCTGGTCAGTCTCTCTATTTCACCTAAGGACATCTGCTTGGGGTTGCACTGGACACCACCCTTGGCGCCGCCGAAGGGGATTTGGACCAGCGCCGTTTTCCAGGTCATAAACATGGCCAGGGCCCGGATGGTATCCAAATCAACAGTGGGGTGATACCGAATACCCCCCTTGGCCGGGCCGCGGCTGATGTCGTGCTGGACCCGGAAGCCGGTGAACATCTCTATAGCCCCGTCATCCATAAAGACGGGAAAGTTCACAACCAACTCACGATTGACCACCCGAATTTTCTTCAGAATACCCGGGTCCATGTCAAGGGTGGCAGCCACTTTGTCGAATGAAGCCAGTGCGAATTCATAGGGATTGAGTTTTTGCATCGACATTTCTCCTTTTCGGTCTGCGAAACCATCGGGTTAACCGCCCTGGAGATTCCAATGAACGTAGGCTATCTTTCCACTTGGTTCAGGTCATTTCTTTTGATTTGGTCTAGATCTACCCGGTAGAAGCGACCCCCGTTGGGCAAGGCCATGAAAAAATCATTGGCCGTATGGATCCGGACGGTCGCCTGCCTGGTTATGCCTTCAAGCACGTGCCCACCGGCCTTTTTGTCGGCCGTCAAAAAATGAAAATGGTATTTGGGTACGTTAACGCCGTCCATGTATTCCGGGAAACGGAAGGCGACGATGGTTCCGGTCACATCATGGAACTCAAAAACGGATTGGTGCTTCACCACTTCGGTCAATTTGGGGTAAGGCCGGCTTTGCCGGGGGATACTTCTGGTCTTGATATACTTGAAGTCGCCTTG
>JADFYN010000284.1 GCA_015233055.1 Deltaproteobacteria bacterium | reverse complement strand
CCATGAGAATGAACCCCACGGGGCCAAATTCGTGATTGAGTTGCCGCTTCGGACGTAACTGGTTGCAGGTTACTCGTTGCATGGTACATGTTGCTGGTTGCCGGTTGCTGGTTAATGTTGTTGAGCAAGCAAGTCTTACTGACTCTGATACCGCAGGAGACTCATTCTGACCTTATGGGGTTTTTTCATGAATAATCCTGTATACGCCACGGTGTGGGGTTCTTAACCGGCTGCTCACAGAATTCTTTTTACCATTAATCCCGTTGTAGACAGTGCGCCGTCAACTACCCGTACTAACAACTTGTAACATGCAACTTGTAACATGCAACTTGTAACATGCAACGAGTAACATGCAACCGGTAACCAGCAACCAGAGGGAGGTCTTATTCGATGTCCAGAACCATCCTGGTGGTGGATGATGAAGTCAACATTGTCAAATCATTGGAAGGGATTCTGACCGATGAGGGTTATGATGTCATTTGCGCCCACAGTGGGAAGGAGGCCCTGACTCTGCTGGAAGAAGAGGCGCCGGATCTGGCCCTGTTGGACATCTGGATGCCGGGTATCGATGGGCTCGAAACCTTGACCAGGATCAAGCAAGACCATCCCTATATTCAGGTCGTGATGATTTCGGGGCATGGAAATATCGAAACCGCGGTCAAGGCCATCAAGCTGGGCGCCTACGATTTCATCGAAAAGCCGTTATCTCTGGATAAAATTCTCTTGACCATAAACAATGCCTTGAAATATCATCGGTTGGAAGAAGAAAACATCCTCCTGAAATCCAGGACACCCCAGCATAATCTGACCGGGGCAAGCCAGGTTATCCAGACCCTAAAAGAACAAGTGGTCCTGGTCGCCCCCACCGACGCCTGGGTGTTGATCACGGGAGAAAACGGGACCGGGAAAGAGGTGGTGGCCAGGTCCATCCATCGGCTGAGTAAGCGGGCCCAGAAACCGTTTATTGATGTCAATTGCGCGGCCATACCCGAGGAGTTGATTGAAAGCGAGCTGTTCGGCCATGAAAAGGGAGCCTTTACCGGGGCCGCCACCCGCCGCCGGGGCAAGTTCGACTTAGCCAATGAGGGGACCTTGTTTTTGGATGAGATCGCCGACATGAGTCTCAAAACCCAGTCTAAGATCCTTCGGATACTTCAGGAACAAAAGTTTGAGCGGGTCGGCGGGGCTAAAACCATCAAAGTGGACGTCCGGGTGATCGCGGCCACGAATAAGAATTTAGAAGAGGAAATAAGCCGCCGGACCTTCCGCGAAGATTTGTACTACCGCTTAAATGTCATCCCCATTCTAGTCCCCCCCCTGCGCTGGAGAAGGGAAGATATCCCGGCCCTGATCCAGGAATTCCTGGAAGAATACTCCTATAAAATTAAGACTCCAGTGAAGCAGTTGACCCCTGAGGCATTAGATTTGCTACTTAATCACCCCTGGCCCGGGAATGTTAGAGAACTCAAAAACTTCGTGGAACGGCTGGTTATTATGACTCCCAGCCGGACTATCGAGGCCGGTCACGTCCCCCCGCCCATCGGTCGGACTCCGGTTCCGGCGGAATCGGCCGAATCGTTCAATTTCACTACCTTCAAAGACGCCCGAAGCCATTTCGAACGAATGTTCATCGCCCAGAAACTGGCTGAAAATAACTACAACGTGTCCCAAACCGCCGAGGTCATCGGCTTGGAACGAAGTCACCTGCACAAAAAGATCAAAGCCTACGGCCTGGACACGGGAAAAACGACGATTGAGGAAGGTTAGTATTTTCGTCCAAAGCTTGGTGGACGTGGTATTTCAATTGCTTGTCATGGCCGGTTAGGCACATAATGGCTCCTTTGATGCCGACAGCCCCGGCAGTCCGGCCCTGAA
This sequence comes from Deltaproteobacteria bacterium, assembly GCA_015233055.1. Taxonomy (GTDB): domain Bacteria; phylum Desulfobacterota; class JADFXK01; order JADFXK01; family JADFXK01; genus JADFXK01. Next base: position 2,710 of record JADFYN010000284.1, on the reverse strand, counting down.
CTATAGGAACCACTTACCCCCGATGAGAGCTTCGCCTGGAAGGATTGGATACCTTCCTTCAGCAGGAGATGACAGATTATGCGGTCAGAATTTATTTCGCAAGAAGAGAAAACGAAAGCCGCGGCCATAATACCACCTCCTGCTGCAACCCCGCAGTCCATTGGCTTTCCACTGCACGAATTGAAAGGCGTTGGAAGGCTGGTTGAAACCCTGTCGCCCTTGCTGGCTGTTTCTTCATTGTCGGAGGTCCTATCTTTTAGCGCTGCGGCCGAAAAGGAATTTTATTTGTTCCTCCAAGATAAGGAGATGAACGTCCACGGGATGGATCTGGCTCCACTTTTTACTGCGGTTAGTCCGTTGAAGGATTACAGTGAAGACGTCAGCCTGCCACTGCGCCTGGTGTCGCTATCAGAGACACTGTCAAACATGGAAACGGTGGCGAGCGTAATCGAAGCCCATGAAACGCCGTATCACCTATTCATGTCGTTAGTCCTCTCCCGGTGGCGGGAACTCGTCCGGCTTGAGATTCGCCGAATCAGCGGTCAAGCTAAGTTGGAGTTGACATCACACGATGAGGAAACAACCGACGAAAAAACGACAATTACTCTGACTATTCGAAATCTGGGACCAGCCGTCGCGACGAATATCCGGGTCAAACTCTTGGTAGAAGGCAAATCGATTGTCTATCCAAAAAAGCAGGTTCTGTCTTCACTGGCCCCTGAGGAAGCCAGAACCCTAACTTTTACTGTGAGAGGCGAAGTTGCCTACCGCATAGATGCTCTGGCCACATATGATGACCGCATGGCCAAGGATAAAGAAGAACGGCATAGAGTGTGGTATGTCAAGCATGTCGAAGCGACGAAGCTAAGTATTAAAGCGCTACCCATAACCTGGTCGCTGGACATCCGCAATCCCTACTTACCAGGAACGCCCTCACCTGACTCAAAACAAATGGACAGGCTCTTCGTTGGTCGTGATGATGTATTGCGTTTCGTGGAAGAAAACCTGGTTAACGCCGCATCGGAACGGATCGTGGTTCTTTACGGGCATAGACGCATGGGCAAGACCTGGACCTTGCTCCGATTGAAAGAACGACTGCCCGAGAAATACCTGTCCGTCTATATCAACGTACAAGAGTTCACCGGGGTGAATGGGGTTCCACCGGTTCTGCAAAACATTGCGGATGAGATTGTTCGCTCGCTTAAACAACACGGAGGAACTGATCCGGCGGCCGTCTCGTCTATTCGAGTGCCTACTTTGGAACAATATGAGCAGAATTACCCATATTTTTTCAAGCGAGTTTTCCTGAGTGACGTCCAGGAGGTACTCGGCGATAAACGGCTTCTTTGGCTGATCGATGAGGCGCAATGCCTTGACGATATGGTCCAGGCCGGCCACCTTCCAGCCACCTTCCTGGAGTTCCTACGAGATTTGATGCAGTTCAGCCATAAGATTGCCTTTGTCTTTGCCGGTGTCCGAGAGATAACGGAAGAGTATTGGTCAGTTTTTTTCAACATGGCGGTACATCGGAGGATTGGCGTGCTTAGCGATGAGGACGCCTCGAAACTTATCATTGATCCACTCAAACCATACGGGGTGGAATATGACCCTGCCGCGGTGTCTTTGATTCGCCAGTTTACGGGAAATCATCCCTATTTCATTCAATTACTGTGTGATCGAATTGTCTCCGGCTTAAACAAGCAAAAACTGCGGCATGTCGGCGGCCGGCAAGTAGAAGCCGCGGTCGAGGACCTTGTGACTCTTGGTGCGTCCAATCTCCAATTCTATTGGAAGGACGTAATGGATGAAAAAGAACGGGCAGTGGCCGGCACGATGCAGGACATACTGCGACAGCAAGGCACATCGGATCTGGCAACTATTTTGAATCAAATGAGAATAAGCAATCCGAATGTTTCCTCAGACGACTTGTCATCTGTCTTACAAAACCTGGTTAAGAAGGACATTATAGAAAAGGCAAAGGGTCTTCGTGACACCTATAGATTTAAGATGGGACTAATAGAACGGTATATTGAAGCTCATGAGGCTTATGCCATGTGTCAGGAAAGGATTGGCCGACTATGGTGAAGGATGTCGATGTGGCCAAGAAGTGGAAGATATTCTTGAGTCACTCCTCCAAAGACAAACCCTTTGTTGACTGGCTCTATGTTAAGTTGCGAAGCGCCAACCTGGAGTTGTGGTACGACAAGTATGAAATATTAATCGGAGATTCCATCCTGGAGAAGATATATGAGGGGCTCGACGGAAGCGAATTTACCCTCGTTGTCTTGTCAAAAGCAGCCGTGGCGTCCGAGTGGGTCAAGCGTGAGTTGGAACCTAAAACTCTCGAAGAAATTGAAAAGAAGAAGGTGGTGGTTCTTCCTGTTGTACTGGACGATATAACTTCCGCAGATATACCACCTTTTATAAGAGCCAAGAAACACATCAGGTTTCCAGGTCATGGGTCGGAAGAAAAATTTAGTGAGCTTATGGATAGCATTGACCAACATGTGAAGAGACGCGACCTGACCTCGACAAATAAGCCTTCCTCAAATGTTCAAACTAGTTACAGCCATAATCCCTTTGGCTTGCGTGGTGGGGTGGATCCGAAACGGTGTGTGGTCCCTGATGCCCTGGTTACGGATATTGTTGACCGGTTGCTTTCGAACCAGTCTGTTTCCATAGTCGGGGCTCGAATGCTGGGCAAAACGTC
>JADFYN010000283.1:4109-4621 GCA_015233055.1 Deltaproteobacteria bacterium | reverse complement strand
CAGGTTAAGCATGGTCGGGACCATATTGCTCAAGGTCACCCCCTGGGTCTCCATCGTTTTCAGCATCTCGGCCGGATCAAACTCCGGGGCCATGACGTGTTTGCCCCCGACCCAGGTGATGGCAAAGGTGGCCCAGGCATCGGCTAGGTGAAACATCGGGGCGGCATGAAGCCAGACGTCGGCGTCGGTGATCTTGACCTCGGCGATGGCGGCCAGGGCGTGGGTGGTCACGTTCTTGTGGGTGAGCATGACCCCTTTGGGCTTCCCGGTGGTGCCGCTGGTGTAGTAGAGATGGGCTACCGCCTCATCGGAGACAGGGATGGGTCCTACCACACAGGGCCTTTGACTGGTCAGAGGCTCATGGTAGCTTAGGGTCTCAACAGGCAGATCCGGCGGATTCCCGGCGCCGGGCAGGATGACCCGGCAGACGGGGGGGGGGGGGTTGAGGGATTCACCTAACCGATGAAGGAAACGGTCGGGGAAGAGGACCAGGTTTGAGCCGGGGGGGTTGA
>JADFYN010000283.1:2588-4099 GCA_015233055.1 Deltaproteobacteria bacterium | reverse complement strand
GGCATTCATCTGTTCCGGGGTGCAGATGATGTGGGCGTCATCCTGGGTAAATTGCCGGACAGGCGGTGGTTGATGGGATTCAAGATCACCCCGGCCAGGGCCGCGGCGTAATATGTTTCTAAAAAGACGTGGCAGTTGGGCAGCAGGACGGAGACCACATCTCCCGGCTTGAGCCCGGTCGAGACAAAAAACTGAGCCAACCGGCGCACCCGTTCATCCACCTGGCCATAGGTCAGATGGTCTCGGCCGCAAATAACGGCCACCTTATGCCGGTACAGCCTGGCTGCTTTGCTTAGGGTAATAGAGATGTTCATTCCGGCTCCAGTCGTTTTCAAAAAAAGGATACCCCGTCGGTTTATTACCTCTTGCTCCATTCCGGCGTGGGGTAGATATATTTGGCCGAGGCGGTATTTTCCGGCCAGACGGTCTCCAGTTTGCCCTTTTGCCACTGGACCAGGAAGGTCGGAAGCATATTTTGCTGCTTCAGCTTGCCGGACACGACAAACTTGACCCGACCGTAGGCGGTCATCAGGTCGGTCTGGGCCAGGGCGTCCCGGATGTCGGCCGGTGTTGGTGATTTAGCCCTTTTCAGCGCATCGGCCAGCACGTATACCGCGGCATAAGCCTGGGCGGCATGGAAGGTGGCCGGAGACTTGGCCTGGGCTGAATATTTCTCGGAAAAGGCTTTTGCCCCTGGGTAAGGGCTGTCTGGAGTCCATAACGTGGCTGAATAAACATATTCGGCGGCATCTCCGGCATTGACGCGAAACTCGGGCAAGGTGAACCCGCCTCCGCCCCCGGCAAACAGTTTCGGGTTGAAATTTAGCTCCTTTGACTGCCGCATGATCAGCGAGGCGTCCATGAGGTAGGAAATCATATAGACCAGGTCGGGTTTAGCCGATTTGACCGTGACCAGCATCGGCTTGAAGTCGACCGATCCCGCTTCATATCCTTCTTTAAGCATCACTTTGACGCCTTGTTTCCCCAAAAATTCGTTTATTTCCTTGGAGCTTGATTGACCAAATAAGGTGTTTTCAAAGATCACGGCCGCGGTCTTGACGTCGCCCATCTTGTTCAAGAAGGCAAGCAATGCCTGGGGATAATCACTGACTGTTTGGTTGAGCCGGAAAACATAATTCCAACCCTGTGCGGTGATCGCGTCTGCCGCACCGGTATTGACCAGGTAGGGGATTTTTAGCTGTTGGGCTACGGCCACGGCGGCAAAGGTTTCAGAACTGGAATAGCCGCCACAAAGGGCCAGAACTTTGTCCTTGGAAATGAGCTTCTCCACCGCAGATCGAGCGACCTCGGGTTTCCCCATAGTATCTTCAATGATCAGAGCCAGTTTTTGACCATTAATCCCCCCCGCCGCATTTATTTCGTCCAGAGCGATGTTGAACGACGTCTTTTCAATTTTGCCGAATTTGGCCAACTCGCCGGTGAGAGGCAAAACCACCCCTATCGTCAGCGTCTCCGCGGCCGAAGCCCCGGTGGCGGTCCATCCCATCAGG
>JADFYN010000283.1:0-2550 GCA_015233055.1 Deltaproteobacteria bacterium | reverse complement strand
ATCATTCGTACTCTCCTTTCCGAATCAGAAGTACATCAGTTTTGATTTTAACTTCAGCTAACCGTCCCGGCCCAGAGACCTGCAGATGGAGGGAAACGGCTCTTGTTCGTCCGCCCCGTTATGGGGAATCGTCCAGGGCCGTAACCTACTTCTTCTCTCCAAAATATTCCTTGACCAGTTTGATGGCGCAGTAGGGACCACACATGGTGCAGACGTCTTCTTCTTCAGGATAGCTTTCTCGACGGCAAGCCGCGGCATTAATCGGATCCACCGACAAACGGATTTGTTCGTCCCAGTCAAGTCGCTTGCGGGCCCGGGCCATGGCCAGGTCGCGAGCCAAAGCCTGGGGGTGACCACGGGCGACGTCGGCGGCATGGGCGGCGATCTTCGAGGCGATGACACCATCCCGCACATCTTGCACCGACGGCAATTTAAGGTGTTCGGCCGGAGTGACGTAGCAGAGGAAATCCGCCCCTGCCAATCCGGCCAGGGTCCCGCCTATAGCGCAGGCAATATGGTCATACCCGGAGGCCACGTCGGTGACCAGCGGCCCCAAAACGTAAAACGGGGCTCCCCCGCACAATTTCTTTTCCAACTGAATGTTGGTTTCAATCTGGTTCAGCGGCACGTGTCCGGGGCCCTCGATCATGACCTGGACACCGGCCTGCCGGGCCGCGTCGGACAATTCCCCCAAAAAAATGAGTTCCTGGACCTGGGCCCGGTCAGTGGCGTCGGCGATGCATCCGGGACGCAGGCCATCCCCCAGGCTCAGGGTCAAATCATATTTTCGGGCGATATCCAATAACCGGTCATACTGCTCATAAAGCGGGTTTTCCTTTTTATGATAAAGCATCCAGGTGGTTAGAAAAGCCCCGCCGCGGGAGACGATGTCCGTTTCCCGGCCCTGGTTTTTCAGTCTCTTAAGCGTTTCCTGGGTTACCCCGCAATGGACGGTGACAAAATCTACGCCTTCTTCCGCCTGACGTTCAATAACGTCAAAGAGGTGGTCTGCCGTCAGGTTAACGATGCCCCCGTGTTTTTGGACGACTTCGATCACGGCCTGGTATATGGGCACCGTTCCCATGGGCAAATCCGAAGCCGCAAGCAAGCGCCGCCTCACGTCTGCTATGTCGCCGCCGGTGCTCAAATCCATAAAGGCGTCGGCCCCGGCTTCCACGGCCACCTGCAGTTTGTCCATCTCTTCGTCAACATTTACCCGATCATACGAGGTGCCGATATTGGCGTTTACCTTGATAGTTAAGCCGGCCCCGATGCCCCGGGGTTTGAGCCCCTTGTGATTGACATTAGCCGGGATGACCACTACTCCTTGAGCCACTAACCGGCGGATATCTTCCGGGGTGTGACCTTCGTCCGCGGCCACCGCCGACATTTCAGGGGTAACGATTCCTTTAAGTGCGCTTTCCAACTGTGTCATGACTTAATCCTTATGGTTGGCGAAACCTGTCTCAGACCGTAAAGGCAGCAAGAGCACAAAACCGGGTTTATTCTCGTTGTTGCCGACTTGGCGCCGTTGCGTGAGGTTTCATTTGTTATTTTATATAGTTCCCCAAAGGCAGAACCACCTATTCCCTGGTCCGTTGTTTGGCTGTTCACATGTTCATCCCGCCGGCCCGGCCCTACTTCCCGGCCAAAGCCAGCACTTTGTCGGCCACTTCATCCGGGTGACGGCCGGTAATGCGGATCATCGGCTCTTTCCCCGGACCTCCTCTATCAAAAATGACATCAGGGACATAACCCGCTCGTTTAATAGCCTGACCGGTCCCCCATTCGAGCGTTGAGCCTTCCTTGAGCCGGATGTCGTCGGGTTCCTCAGCGCGGCTGAACTCGGCTACGGAAAAGCCCAGGGATCGGCAACGGGCCACGTTTTCCTCAGAAAAAGCCACGTTCATGGCGGCCCGGCGGGCCGGATCAGCGGCCATCAGGGTCAGGATAATCCGAGCCACATGCCGGGAAGCCCCGAATTCCGGCGGAGCCACCGGCACGGCACGGCCATGCAGCTTGACAATGCGACCGGGAAAGGCAGCCACGTCCTCCAACCCTATAGCCGCCGGTAGGGCATAGCCAAAGTTGGATGAAACTTCCGGGACTAGAGCCGCCAGATGTTGCTCGGCCAGACGCCGGGCCGCCGCGGCCAAATCCTGCAGCACCGGCATCCGGGACAACTCATTATTTAGTCCGGCATAGTGATTGGTCGGTCCGAACCCGTGGCCGATGTCCGGGGCGCTTTTGATGGCCAGCGTAATGAATTTCTTGGCCGCGTCCACAGCCTGGGGCAAGGCTTTCCCCTGAGCCAGATAGGTGACCAGCGCGGCTGAAAAAGTGCATCCCGTCCCGTGCGTCCTGGTCGTGTCGATCCGAGCCGAAAAATATTCATAAAAATCCCGCCCGTCAAACAGTAAATCCAGGCAATCACCGGCCAGGTGGCCACCCTTGACCAGAACCGCCTGGGGACCCAGATCAAAGATGCGGCGGGCTGCTTCCTTCATCTCCGACACATTCGTGACCTTCTGTCCGGTCAAGACGAAGGCT
>JADFYN010000282.1 GCA_015233055.1 Deltaproteobacteria bacterium | reverse complement strand
CCGTGTTGGCCCCGCCCCAGTTGATGCCCCCGGCTTTAAGAACGGTGGAATCGGTTAATCCCAGGGCTTTTCCGGCCGAACCGGTGACCTGCATGGTCATCGCACCGGAGTTGTTGGTCAACCGGATGAAATTGCCGCCGGCCGGTAGGGTATTGGGTAACCAGGCTACGCTGATGACACCGGAGGTGGCCGTTTCGATGGCGCATTCTATTTCTTGCTGGGTATAGGTTCCGGAGGTGAAGGTGACGTCTTGGCCGCCGAAGCTCACGGTCCCGCCGGCGGAGAAATAGGCTGTATTTTGAGAAGAACTGGCGCCGAAAACCGCCCCCTGAGCGGGTCCGGTAATACCCACCGAGCCTATGCTGGAGGAGCCGACGATCTCGGCCGCGGTGCCTTTTTCAAATTTGTAATTGAAGCTCACGCTCTGGTTGACGTTGATGGTCATATTGGCCGTATCGCCTATGGAACCGTTGGTATTGGTCAGGTGAACGTCAGTTGTGTCTGTGGTATAGGTCTTGGGATTAGTCAGTTCCATGATGTTGCTTTTCAGGACCTGGTTTGTTCCGCTGGCCGAGGCCTTAACGATGATCCGGTAATTACCTTCTACGACCTGACCGGTAATATGGGCCTGAAGTTGATCAGGGCTATTCGTGACCCAGGAGCCGGACTGGCTGCCGTTCAATAATTTTCGGGTATTGAATTCGGTATTTCCAGAGATGTTGTCGATTTCACTCTTGAGTTGGTCAATTTCAGTTTGGATGTCGGCCCGGTCCTTGCTGGTCAGTATTCCATCGGCTGCTTGTAGTGACAGTTCCCGCATCCGCTGTAAGATGGACTGAATTTCATTTAAGCCGCCGTCGGCTGTCTGAAGCATGGAGTAACCGCTCTGGGCGTTGGTATTGGCCTGGGCCAGGCCTTTGATCTGGGATCGAAACCGTTCGGACATGGCCAGTCCGGAAGGATCGTCGGAGGCGCTGTTGATGCGCATGCCGGTGGAGAGCCGGTTAATGGCTTGGTTGAGCTGCTGGTTCCAACCCTTGAGTTGGATTTGGGAACCTATTGAGGCCAGGTTGTTGAGAATTGAAAGACTCATGACTGCTCTCCCTGTCGGACTTGGGGGAAATCCTTTTCCCCTGTTTATCTATCAGCACCCCCGACGGCACCGGGTAGTGTTCTTCCTTTTGATCTATTATCGGCAAATCGACAACGTTACTTTAGATTTTTCTTGGTTTGAGGGCATTTTTTTATTATTTAATATTGAGTAGTTAGTAATAGAAGCAGAAATAAATCTCAACCCCGGCTTCTTTTATGCGGTCAAAAAATCGTCAACGGTGGTTACGTTTTGATCCGGCCGGGCCGCGTCCGGCGACTTCCTCGTCCCAGGCCTCAATCCGGAGGACCAGGACCGGAGGGCGCGATAGGGAGAGACAAAGGTGGGCGGAGAGTCTGGCTGGGCGGTGGGCATCGGCCTTTTCCTTTCATCCGGGGTTATGATTCTATTTCGGCAAATCGACAAGATTACTTTAGGTTTGTTTAGGTTTGGCGCCAACTTTTTTGTTATTCAAAATCAAGCGATTATGTCTCAAAGCCAAAATAAATACTCAAGCCGGGCAACGTTTTGGCCGATGACTGCGGCCAACGGCAAGAGAATTTAGCGGACGAGACGATAGCGGCGGTAGAATTTGGCAAACGAGACGATGAATTTGTTGAAGAGTTGGCTGGGCGAGACTGTGGTGACGGGATGGGAGAATTTGCGAGAGGAGGTAACACCAGACGGGGAGGGCCTTGGGCGGTCCAACCTGGAGCAGGCAAGCAGGAGCTACTTCAAGAGCTTGACCAGCACACCGACGGCGGTGATGATAATAGCGGACTGGGCGAGCATCAGGCCGACAACCCATTTGATGAGGTCAACTTTAGATTCTGAGATTTCGGCCCTTAAATCAACTCGGGTGACAGCGATGGCTTTTAATTCGGCGATGTTTTTTTGGATCTCCGCAATGTCTCTCTGGGTGGCTAAACGAGATTGTTCTATGTCCCGCTGAGTAGTCAACCGCAACACATCAATGCTCGATTTGATCTCCGCAATGTCTTTCTTGATATCGGCAACGTCTTTCTTCGTCGCCAAATATTCAAGCCATTGTTGATAATTGTCTTTGAATATCTCCGAAAGCACCCGGCTGGCCGCATCTGGTAACCCGGTGTGAGATAAACGGTCATAAACCGACAGCGTATCAAAGTATTCCATGTCCTACCTCCCATGGTTATTATGCTCAACTAAGCCGGAAAAGGCAAGAATAATTTCCGGGTGGAAACTTTTTGACCGGGTCGGGCGGCCTGGTGAAAATGAAACCACAAGCTTTACCGGGTGCATTGATGCTTAAGGCGTGGGGAAAAGAAAATTACTTGCCTCGGAAATTAAAATGTGATAGGTTGTTTCTATTGTATTTGGTAGTTTTTCATATCTATTATTTTGGGGGAGACTAAGGAAGGTGGGGACTGAATGTGCATCGTGTAGAAGTATGGGGAATATTCCTGGCCGGCTTAAAATGATATGAAATTACTTTGGAGATGATGACAATACAATGTGTATCAAAAAACGGACATCAGAATAGAGGGAATAGACATGAAAAATAGACTTGCTCTCTTAATCTGTTTAGCGTTTCTGGTTGTTTCTATCCCGGCGTTCGGCTTAGAAGTTTACAAATATAAGAACGCTAGCGGGGTGACATCTTATAGTGATACACCGATAGCGAATACAATAGCAGAGCCGGAAGTCGTGAAAATGCCTGACACGCCTTTACGCAGTCCTAATATCATGAGAGACGAGTCAAGCGACAAGCCGGCTGAGTCTTCGCCGAGGTCTTCCGCTAAAGTAGCAGATGCGCCTGGTTCCGCCGAGTTTATGCCGCACAAACGGTCCAAAAAGACAGCCGAGACAGGAGAAGTTGGATTTTGCCCAGTTTCTACCGGATTTAATCGTTATTACAGTGGTTGTGGGAAGACGGGGGTAGATTCGTCTCAGGATAAATTAGGTTACCCTTTCAAGGAAAAGACATTCCAAACAAATGTGTTGCCGGTGAAAACTTTTGGCCCAGCGCCTATCGGGAGTGTCGGGAGAAAGTGATAAGATAGAAAAGATGAACGACGGGCCAGGTGAGATTTCCTGGCCTTTTGCTTTATCCCGGCCCGTGGGCAAAGCTGACGGCCGTGTGGGGCAGAGGGCTGGGCAGGGTCGCCCCAAAAAGAAACCGGCCAGCAACATTTTATCGTAACTGGCCGGCATTATTTATTCTTATTTTGGTAGCGGGGGCAGGATTTGAACCTACGACCTTCGGGTTATGAGCCCGACGAGCTACCTGGCTGCTCCACCCCGCGTCTGATTCAGCACTTGTAGGCTTTTTCCGCCGGGATGTCAAGGAATAAATTTGAAATAGATTGATTAATTAGACAACACACTGTTATTAAATATATTTTTTTGCATTCGGAACTGATGGGGCGCCTTTAGATCCAGGCCCGTCAACGAGCAACGAGCAACAAGCAACAAGCAACCAGCAACGAGCAACCGTCCGATTCATGGGGCCTCGGGTGAGTCGGCCGAAGGTTTGTCTTGGGGGATCCTGTTGGCGAAACAAATGGCCACATACATATTGTAAGCCAGTTGAGGTGGAAACAGGCTGAGTCTATCACCATCGTTCAAAACTTCGTCTTGCGAAAGAGTACAATGATTCAGAAGCGCCAACCGGACATCCTTGAGAGTCAGACCCAGAGCGGCAATGGCATCGCTGACCAGACTGCCCCCAGGGAGGGCCAATTGAAGCTCGCCCTGGTTATGCCCCTGCACCTTATTTCTTAGGAATGCCCCAAGCTTAACCGTGATAGTGATCATTTTTGACCCTTATCTCTCAGATTGCGAGAAGAATAACTAAGCATCAGTAGTGGAAATACCAACCACGACCTCCAGGCCGGAGCGCCTTGACAGATCGATGGGTGGGCTAGGGTGTATCAAAGGGTAATTCCAGCCTGAATTTCTGCATCATTTTTTCCAACCCTCTCCTGGTGGTGCCGGTGATGATACAGGCCTCCCGTTCCGAAATCCTGTCGTTGTAGTAGAGAACCGCGGCCAGGGCTTCGGTGAGATAGGATTGGTCCAAAGTCGTGATGTTTTCGAAATCCGGGATATCTATAGTGATTCTCATAGTCTCTAAAGAGTGTGGACAACAAGGTGAACCAAAAAAGAATTAATCCGAAAGGAGGGTATCCTTTATCTGAGATATGTCCTTTTTCTCGGTGATCATGTTTTTCAGGTTGCTGAACCCCTTGGTATCTCCCAGCATGATCAGGCCGATGAGTTTACCGCCGTCAAATACGGCCTTTTTGTAGGTGTTATGGCCGGTCACAACTCTTGACTCGAATTTATTGTCGGCGTCTATCTCTCCGGCCGAGGCCAGGTCTACACCCACCACCTTAAGCATATTGGCCATGGTTGTCCCGGGATAACTAAGACTAAGGCCGGTCATGTTGGCGCCGGCGATTTTTCCCTGATCCATGGCGGCCGGCCAGATACCATAGGGCATGCCCTTATATTCAGCGACGTCACCGGCTGCATAAATGTCCGGCTGGTTGGTCCTAAGATAGTC
>JADFYN010000281.1 GCA_015233055.1 Deltaproteobacteria bacterium | reverse complement strand
AGGGAACTGGATACGGCGGATAGCCTGTTTAACCAGGCCCTGGAGTTGGCCAAGGGCCGAGAACGATGTGTCCCGTTGTATTACATCGGCCGAATATATGCAGATCGAGATCGCTATGCCGACGCGGCCAGGGCTTATGCCGACGTGGGCTTAGAATGTGCTGATACCGGAGGTAAAGGCTCGTACCAAGACTACAGACTTCGACTCGACCAGTTGATCATCCAATTTAAGCGCAAACCGCTGGAAGATTATATTGTTGAGGTCCGAAGACTTTTTGGAGAACAAAAATACGACGCGGCGATACTTGAGGCTCGGTCCGGCGTTTACGCCTACCCGGAAAGCTTCCTGGCCAGTTTTTATTTGGCCGTGGCCCTGGTCAATAGCGGGAACGTCCCTGAGGGGATGGAGTGGGCCAATCGGATGGCCGTTGTCTTCAATGGTCAAGATCAAGAATTATCTCAGAAGTATTCCACCGAATTCTACCGGTGTCGGGACCTGGTCGGGAGATATCAGGGAAACCTAAAACAACACGAAATTGATGAAGTGGATCTAAAGGAGATCGACAGTAGTCTGGCCGCCCTGAAAAAGGCCTCCGACATCCAAATTAGATTTTATAACATATTGATTACTCATTACCAATATAATAAGGATGCGGTAGCAAAGTTCACGGCTCCGGCGCCTGTGGATATTCATGACATCAAGAAAAAGGGCGACGCCAAGGTCAGCGCCTACCTTGATCTTACGGCGAAGCGGAATGGACTGCAACTAGAGTATAATGGCGAGTTTGCTTTTCAAGAATTTCAGGGCATCAATAACCGGCTGCGCGCCATATTGGGCACCCTGGATCGGTCGGTCAAATCTATTGACGCTCAGATGTCTGAAGCCGATAGAATGCGTAAAAGAGGAGAGTTAAGTGATTTCTCTCTTACTCCCGTCAAGGTCGGCTTGGCCGAAGCGGTCAACACTTTGGGCGAGGCGCGGGCACTACTGCCGAACATGGAGGAGAAGTTCAATACCCTGCAGCGAGGGGCTCACTCGCAGTCGGCTAATTTAAGGGATGATTTAACTTATTGTAAGAATAGATTTTCGGATCTGAACACGAAATTAGCCGAATTGAACAAGGATTTTGTCGCGATCCAGAAAATCCAGGAACAAGAAGAAAAGAAGAAATCCCTCCCGATAAATTCAGAGGGCCAAGCAGGGGCCACGACTCCGGTACAAGCCCCGGACCAACAGCCGCAACCGGGCAGGTAATCATTTTTGTTTGATATTCACCGACAACATTTGGCTGGAGGCCGGTGTGATGAAAAAAGAACTTTTCCTAAATAAAAATAAGGCAGTAGGATCGGTTTTAAGCATTTGGCTGGTGGCCGTGGTATTACTCCTCAGTGTCCAGGCCAAGGCGGCGGACTATGTGACCATCAGCCGGAATTTGGATTCAATAAATTTTATTGCTACTTCTGAGGAAACTGAGAATTACGAGACTATTTTTGAATCCGATTCCACCCTTTCGATTTTGCCCGAAAACTCCGTTGTCTACTTTTTGATTAAGGAAGAGAAATTCAAGAAGGGTGATGTCTTCCAGATCTTCGCAACCGGGTATCCGGTCCACCATCCCGTGACAGACGCCTTCGTTGGATATTTTAACGAGATAACAGGAGAATTTAAGATAACCAAGGTACTGGAGGAAAGGGGCCTCTATCAAGGCCAGATAACCAAAGCCTTCACTGAAGTAAAGGTTGGACAGAAAATTCGCCCTAAAGTGGCCATGGACAAAAAGATCAAAATAACGACTACTGATTTGATAAAGGAAGGAATTATCGTCAAGACTGAAGGCGACTATCAAATGGCGGCCGGAAACGATGTGGTGTTTATTGATTTGGGATTGATGGACGGAGTCAAAGTCGGGCAGATGTTTAAAGTCTATAAGGTAAACAAAACTAAGGGGGATACGATTCTCCCGGATATTTACGCCGGAAAACTTATGGTCTTAAAGCCAAAACTGCTGACTTCTTCGGCGATCATTTTGAGTTCTGACAGCGAGATCAAGAACAGCGAACTTTATAAAATTATCAGTGTGCAAGATCAAGAGCTAAAAAAGGTGACCGGATCGGTCCCGCTTGATAGTAGTTCAGGACAATAACTGGCCGGCTTCCAGATACAAACATTACCGCAGATGAGATGTTGGTTGCTTGTTCCCAGTTACTCGTTTAAGACAACCTGTAACCCGCAATGAGTAACAAGTAATGAGTAACAAGTAACGAGCAACAAGCAACGAGTAACAAGTAACGAGTAACAAGCAACGAGTAACGAGTAACAAGCAACAAGCAACCGGATCAAGAAATATCCAGGCGGTCCCAGGGACCCATCCAGGGACTGGGCGGCCCTAATGTGTACTCAATCACTCGCTTCGCCGGGTCTATCACCTGCCCCGTAACCGTGCCGTAAAAGACCTGCCCTGCCTTATTCTTAACCTGGTTTGACATGGTGTACCCCAGTTCCGTGGCCGGGATTTTCTGTCCTGTCGCCGGGTCTTCTATCGTCTTGGCCATGATTCGGTGTGATTCCATGATGTAATCTATGGATACCATCTCTTTGGCTCTAGTCCCGGTCACCAAGATTTTTGGTCTGGTCAGCCAAATGGTTACGGCTTTGGACCGATACCGGCCGGCCGGGTCTGCGTCCGGGTTGGGGCTGAACGTGGTCATCGGGTTGGTAGACTTCTTGCCCAGAACATCGTATCCATAGGGCATGGAAAAATTACCGGCGCAGATGATGTAATCTCCTTTTTCATCGAGGACGCCGGGATATCTAACGGCAAAAGCCTCAGCCGTCCTTTCTACGACCAGAGCCGACAGATCATCGGCAATGAGGTAGTTGGCCGGTTCCCCCAGGATCAGCGTTTTATATCCCGTCATGGCCGTGTACCCAGGCGTTCCGTAGGTTAACATCTCGGCGGCTTCTTTTTTGCTCTTGGCGTAAGCCGCGACATGGGCGGCCGCGATCAGGCGATTGACGCCGAAAGAGGTCACCTGCGCCTTCCGGCCGGAACCCAATCGACTCCCGACCCTGGTCTGGCCAATCCACAGCCCCCTTTGCGATAACAAGCTATTACCACCCACACACCCGACCATGACAGTACCTTGATAGGGCGCCGCGTTTTGATCTAAGGGTTTGACCTGGATGGCCACCTGAAACATGTATGGATCAAAAAGTTGGTCCCAACTGATCCCAGCGATGGTGTGGCCGGCGGGTGTCGATCGTCCAAACGCGGCAAACGCGACACCCTGCTCCGGCCAAACGGCGGTTTTGCTTTTGGGTGAGAATTTCTGCCCGGTACGATCATGAGCGGAGTGCCCGTCAGGGTTTTGGGTTAACCAGCCGGCGACGTTGATGGCCTGGATTTTTTCAATGTTGGATAGTCCAGAGTCCGGCCGGACGAGGTTCAAGTGCTCTGCCGCCCCTTGGGCCAGACCATCCATGAACTCGATCATTTCCGGAGCAAAAGCCTTAATCGACCAGGCGGCCTTAGCCAGATCGAGCTTAAGATGAGCAAAGGCCTTAGCCGTGACCTCCGGGCCGCCGGCCATTTCCACCCAATGGTCGAGTACCCGTTCGCACACCACCGCGATGTGTTGGCCAAGTTGCCGGCCGTAGGCGAGGCCCATGTCCGACCAGGTTCCTTCAAGGGTCAGGCGATACATGGCCGGGGGGTAGGGGAGTTGGGGTGCCGGATTGACCCAGGTGGAACGGGATACCGCGGCTTCGTCGGTAGGACGGATTACCGTAGTGACTGCGCACGAGCCAAGGAATGCCCCCAAGCAGACAAGCGGAAAGATAATCCAGTTGAATCTTTTTCTCTTTGATTTCAGCATTGGTTTCATAGAAGACCCCCGACTTGCGGCACATTGTGGATATCCGGCCTAGACCTGGGTAATGGAAAACATCAGGGCGTTGTTGATCTCTTTCTTTAGTTCTTCGTCCTCTATTTTTTCTCCGTTACTGTTCGTGACATAAAAGACGTCGAAAACTTGATCAACTTTGGTTGATATCTTGGCCACGCGGACGTTCAACATAAATTCGGAAAAAGTTCGGCCGATGGCATAGAGCAATCCCATCCGGTCGTACGTGGCGATCTCGATTACCGTAAAAAATTCAGAGGCGTCGTTGTCAAGTTTCACCGAGGAAGGTTTCCTGACCCCAATGCCGTTTTTTAGTGAGAGGTACTTGCGTTTGTGGGCCAACCGGTACTCCAGGCCCAGGCTGCCTTGGAGAGACTTGACCATATCTTTTTCCACCTGGGTCCACTTGGCCTCTTCGTTTAACCGGTCTAACGGATTGGTCACCTGGAAGACCAGGATGGCTTTGTCTTTCAACCAGGTATAAATAGCCAGTTCTTGGATATTCAGATCGTTTAAGGTGAACACCCCGGCCAGGCGAAAAAATACTCCGGGTCTATCCCACGTGATGACGGTAAGTTCTGAACAATCCGCTTCTTCACATCGCCCCCGGCTGAGTTTCAAAGCTTCGTCCTTGACCTTTAATTGCTCATTTAGGCTGATGTGGCCTATGATGGTGCCGGGATCGTTGCCGGACAGATACCGGGTTGACATGCTTTCGAGGTACATGTCCAGGTCGGCTTGG
>JADFYN010000280.1:544-4653 GCA_015233055.1 Deltaproteobacteria bacterium | reverse complement strand
ATGACGGTTGATGTGTAACAGAAAAGGAATAATCTTCAATGCAACCAAGGACTTAGTCTTAGAAATTTCTATCGACCTTCTTACCCGTTCTTTAGTAAATAGAATATATTTTTGAATATTCTTGTTCAGATCGGTCAGAGTGATGGACGGATTCTTTTTCATGTCTACCATATGGTTCATCAATTAAATAGTTTAGTTATTGAGGTTATTGAATATCCCCGGCCAACTGCCGGTTTCTCGTTGCTGGGTTCTCGTTTCTTGTTGCTCGTTTCTCGTTGCTTTTTGATGGGATCTCGTTGTCTTCGATGAGTAACAAGCAACCAGCAACAAGTGGGCCGTGGCAAGTATAACAATCTCCGTTACCGCCACAGCCTCTATACCCAAGGCGAAATTTTTCTATAACATCTTCTACATATCATCTTCCCGATTAAAAGGAAAGCTGTTTAAAGACAACATATGGATATTTATTGATATAACGGCAAACATCGGCGCCGTCTACGATTTGAGACGGATGCTCCTGTTCTTTCAGGATGTCGTGCTCCGGCTTGTTCGCCTTTCAGATGTGATATTTTAGTTGAATTTCGATGGGATCCGGGTTTAGGTAAACCTGTCGGCCGAGGTAGGATTGTTGGTATTCATGCACATAGTTGTTGATCGAGGTCATGGGTCCGATTAGGGAAACCAGGCCATGACGATATTCATCAATAGCCGCAAGCAGTTTCTGCTTCTCATCAGCACTCAACCGTCTTTTAAAATACCCCATCACATGATGCAAGACATTAACCTGGTTCTCCGGGGTAGCCGGTTGTTTCAACGCCTCTATTAGAAACGATTGATAATCACTGTATAATATCGCTGGAGCCACAGATTTAGCCTGGGCCAATAGTCTGCCCATCAGCCGATATTCCTTTTGACTGTGAGCCAGGATGAGAAGCTTACGCACGGAGTGGAAATCCACCAGACGGCCCAAAGTCCTTTTTCCGGCCAGGAGATCCCGCCACCGTTTCTGGGCAAATATCCTTTCGACGAAGTTTTCCCGCCAGACCGGATGCAGAAGACGATCTTCGTCCTCCACCGGGACTAACGGCGAATGCTCCATGAACGCCCCGGCAAAAAGACCTTTTCCCACATACTCCGGTACACCCTGGTCATTATAAACCTTAACTTCACGCCACCCACAGCTAGGCGATCCGCTCTTAAAAATGAACCCGCTCAGATTATCTGTCTCCAATTCGGCGACGCGGCGCTCCGTCCAGGCCCTCATCCGGTCAGTATGATCCTGATTGGTTTGGGTGGTCACCAATCGTGGGGCGCCTGGGTCCCCAACCAACTGCATCGTCTCCCTGGGTACCCCGAAGCCGCACCCCACCTCCGGACACACCGGGACAAATTGGACGAATCGGGCCAGCGTATCGGCAATGAATGGGTTCCGCCGGTGCCCTCCATCGTATCGGACCAGCTCGCCCAGCAAGCAGGCACTGACCCCAATTTTAATTGGACAATCCACGTTTCACCTGTTTGATTGACCGGCTCATTCCTCCCCCCAGATTTTTCGGCTGCGGGCAATTTTCTTCTGGACCACCTTCCAGGCACCGGCGGTGAGAAAGGACTCGGGCCAGCGGTTGAGCATGGCCGTGTACAACTCATAGGGCACCGAAAAGATCAACTCGTCGGTCTTGAGATATGGCCGGGCCGATGGGTCCCACCCGCCCAGGACGGCTTTTAGTTTACCTTCTGCGATAAACTTGGCCGGCCAGGCCACGGCCGCGGTGCAACCCGCGCCAAAAGGAGTCACCACAGCTTCAAAATCCTCAGTCAAGAAAACAGCCAGATTACATAATCCGCAAAGCACCTCCGGCCGGGCGAAAAAGACGACAATCTCCGGTTGGTGGCCATTGCCGAACTGGGAGATCGGTTTGAACACGCAAAACTTCTTGGGCGCCGGGCGGGGATTGACGTGCTCGAAAAATTTCCGGCAAACCTGGGGCGAGGACAGATATCGTTCCCCTTCCAGGACATTGGGAATTCCCGTGGAGACGTAATCGGCGATCATGTTTAACTGTTTCCCCAAATAACCCAGGTAGAAGGCCCCACCCAGGCAGCCGAATTGATCAACACTAAAGAAAGCCGTCGTCTGCTTCTTGCGGGCCCGCCAGACATGGCCCAAAATGCAGGAGAAATCTTTCCAGACACTAGTCCAGTCGATTTCCCCGCGGGCTTCCTGATCTCGCGTCGGGAGCGTCCCTGGAATAGGGCTGAAACCCGTTTCCGGCCGATCATCGGTATAATACACGCCCATCGGTTCTTCGGTCTGGCCCAAAGCATCCAACAATGCGGCTATATCGTTATGTTTTTCCATACCCATGACAAGTTATCCTCCACCTCTCAGGCTTATTAATTCGTTTCCGACAACATAGATCCGTCGGTACAAACTTCAATGACGCCTGTGGCCGCGCCGTTCTGACTAATATTGACCGGAGACAAAGGATCGGTGGAGACTCGGACGTAGCATGAGTCCCCGAACGAGGCCAGATTGACCCATCCATCCCCGGCCGTAACCTGCCCTAACCGATTGATCAAAAAAAAGGCCTGACCAAGTTCCAACCGGCGTTGGGCGATCCAGCGGCCAGGCTCCTCGGCCGTGATTACGGGCAGGCTGGCTGAAATTTCAGTGGGATCGGACTTGAACCATTTGCCGCCAAAAGAGATGCGCCGTTTCAAGATGTAATTCTTCCCTTCCTCGATCTCATGGTACAGATCAGGCTGCCGCCGGGCCAGTTCAGGCTCCAAAATAATCGTTTCCGGGATAATTTCGGCCAACTCGGGATACCTGGCCCTGGCCTCGGCCAGCAACCCCTTATCCTGCAAAGTTGTCGAACCCAGAGGATTGACCAGGCAAATCCGCTTTGACTGAATAAATTCCAGCAAGGCCCGGGCCAAGGCCGCCGTAGCCGATGTCTGTCCCGGCTGTTTCAGAACCCCGGCCAAATACAAGGACGAAAACTTCCTCAAGATCAGGTGAATCGGCCGGCCATTAAGATATAAGCCTTCCGGGCCCAGGGTCAAGTCATCGAAAAGCCCCACCTGAGTGTCATATCCCTGTTGCCGGAAGTAGTCAGCCAGACCGAAAGCTTCCGGTAACAAGTGCTTAGCCTGGTTCGGCCCGACCACAATGGCCAGTGTGGGTTCAGCCGGCCCGCGTCCTGGTCTGCCTTGTTGGAATTCTTCGTAGCATTGCCACAGCCTGCGCAAGGTATCGGCTCGGGTATCCCCAGCCTGAAATTGCACGGCCGCCCCGAAACGTTTCTCTAAGAAATGGCGGAATGCCGCGACCAATGGAAGACCTGACCACGTCTCGGCACACAGGCCCCCATCCAGATCACCAGCCGGGCAACCGGTATTGATTTCCATCAACTGGACCGAATGGTCGGATACCGCCAGGTCGGCTCTAAAAAACGGCATATGGGACGGATAACCATGGGGAAGGGAGAAAAAGTCCCGGCGAATAAGGTCGGGAAAAAGTCTCAGTCCGGCAGCCAACTCCGGGTCGTGCCTGATGGTCCCGGCCAGGTCTTCGAAACAGAGCCGAACCAGTTCGACTGTCCGTCCAATCCGGGCCAATGTCGCAGTCGACAGGAAAAGCGGGCTGGCCAGGGGATAGATCTCGCCCGGCGGCAAGTCCCCGGACCTGAATGATCCGGTTTGAGACAACTGAGCTGCGGCTGTATCCGCGGTCGCGGCCAGGGCCGGGGTCCGATCCAGAAATTGACGCCACAATTCATTCAAAGCGAATAATGATTCCATCTAATTCGGCCGCGCCTCCCCAGCCCGGACATGGCCGGTAACCGCCCTATTCAGTCATCCCATCTGATGGCGAGACGAGGTGCAGAGCCAAATCCAAGGCCTGGTCTCTGGTTTGAATCTCACCGGCCAGTCGGGCCAACTTTATATCATTCAAAATTCGGCCGATAACCGGTCCGGGCGGAAGATCAAATCTGGCCATGAGGTCATGCCCCGTGATCAACGGCGGACTCGACGTAGCCGCTTCCTCCCGACGGTGGCTGACCACGGCCACCCGGCTCCAGAGTTCATCCA
The DNA here is from genome assembly GCA_015233055.1 of Deltaproteobacteria bacterium. Classification (GTDB taxonomy): domain Bacteria; phylum Desulfobacterota; class JADFXK01; order JADFXK01; family JADFXK01; genus JADFXK01. Next base: position 558 of record JADFYN010000280.1, on the reverse strand, counting down.
ACAACTCCAGACTA
>JADFYN010000280.1:0-487 GCA_015233055.1 Deltaproteobacteria bacterium | reverse complement strand
CAAGCCGACCACATCTGAGCCCAAATCATTGACTAAGCGGGCCGCAGCCCGGTCGGTCAGTTGTTCTTGCCGCAAGGCGGTGATCAAAGACAACGGCCGCATGTGACCGTCAATCAGATGGGTCACAAAGCTGATATGAGCGGAACTTAGCTTCAGCCGGTGTCCGATCGCCTCGAACATGGTCCGGCCCAGGTGAGGATGATCGTAGAAGGTGACCTTTCCCTGGTCGGAGATCTGACAAGTCTGCGGCTTGCCCAAGTCATGGAATAAGGCCGCCCACTTGAGCCGAATGATATTCTCCTGGTTCCGAAACTGCTCAAAAGCTTGCACGTGGCTGTGGAAGATCAGGTCCGGCCGCGGAATCAACCTCTCCAAGGCGTTGACCGCCTCCAAAGTATGGTCGAAGACGTCAAGGTGGTGGTGTTCATTTTGGCCTACCCCCTTGAGCAGCATTAATTCCGGGAAGATGGCGCCCAACAGGCCGGTT
>JADFYN010000027.1:5184-22370 GCA_015233055.1 Deltaproteobacteria bacterium | reverse complement strand
ATCTATAATAGATAGCACCGGCGCCACCGTCTGGAAATGGGACCGTGATCCCTTCGGCAATGGCGCACCCACTGGCACGATGACGTATAATCTAAGATTTTCAGGGCAATACTTTGACACAGAAACCGGGTTGTATTACAATATGGCCCGGGATTACAGCCCGAGTTTGGGTAGGTATGTGCAAAGCGATCCGATTGGATTGGTCGCCGGGTTGAATACTTACGCGTATGTTGATGGGGATCCCGTAAGTGGAGTGGATCCATTCGGGTTATGGGAATGGGGTGATCCACCACCGCAAGGCGTCGTAGATTTTTCGGCTGGAATGGGGGACGTTCTATCCTATGGTGTGACTGATTGGGCTCGCGATCAGCTGGGCACGAATGGCGTTGTCAATAAATGTTCGGGGTCGTATGGTGCTGGTGAATGGACTGGATTTGGGGTGAGCCTTGCTACTGGGTTTGCCGGGGGCTTGGAGGCTGCTGGAACCAAAGCTGCGGGGAAAGAATTCTCACACTGGATTCCAAAACGAATGGGCGGACCACGCTCGATTCTAAATGGGAATTACGTGACGGTCGAGGAGCATGCCTTGTCAGATCCATATCGTTATAATTTTATGCCGATAGACTGGAAAAAGGCTAATTCTCTGCCTAATCCAATTATCCAGCAGTGGAATAGGATTCCTAATTTATATAAGGGTGGTGTGGCTGGTGCCGGCTATGGGGCCGGTGGAATGGTTAACTCTCCATGCGAGTGTCAATGATGGGCTTTCTTAATCTTGTGACTTCAAAGCTTATAAAACAAGCGACTTTCTCTAAGTATGAAAAGAGGGTTATTGATGAAGTGGCTCTGCACCTACCCGATGAGGCACAAAAGCGGCTATCAAATCAGATAAATCAGATAAACAAGATTCAGCGTTTTTCGGATGGAAAAGAGGTGAATCTATACCCTATTAGATACGGTAGGCCTGCATTTGATGAAAGCCTCAGCTTTCCTGATAAGAGGAGCGGGGCGCTATTGGCCAGCGTAAAGTTAGTGCATCCAGCAAAAACCAGTAAACTGAAAGCAGAAGTTTGGCTAGCAAGTGGACACATCTTTTCAATAGTATTCGATAAATCGCCTCAGAAATTTTTCACCGATCTGGACCTGAACGCTATGGATGCGGAAATTGTGGATGTGCGGGTTTGGTTTAATCCGATGCAACCTTGGCATACTAGCGAACCGTTAGAAGACACTAAAACCTTAAGTGGCTGGCTGAGTGTGCTGAATCAGCATGAACGGATAAAGGACACCCAGAGACCACTGTCCGAGGAAAGCCGTAATGTGCTCATAGAGACGATAGATTCTCAGTTGCCAGCTGACTATTTGGATGCGATAAAGCAAACGGAAGGATTTACCGTTGATAACTGCAGGGTGTTCGGGATATCAGAGATTAGAAAGGTTACCTTGCCTGCGCAAGATTATTATATTATTGCCGAGGTCGAAAGAAAGGCTGGTTTCGTCCTTACGGTAGGCGAGAGGAGTTCTGAACTGTCCTGGCTGGAATACGAGGACGATAGGCCTCAACCACAACCGCGCAAGTTGGGGTGTTCATTGAGTGAATACTTAATAGAGCAATGCGGACCAGGTACAAATAAGGGCGAATAATTTTACTAAGAAACGCCATATCTCAATATTTTTGAGAGATACCTCCCTCCCCAATGCCCTGACCGGCATCACGGACGAGAACGGCAACCGCTTTGCCACTTATGCCTATGATGCTCAAGGCCGGGCGATTTCCACACAACATGCGGATGGGGCGGAATTGACCACCGTCACCTACAATACCGACGGCAGCACCGGCGTGACCGATGCCAACGGCAATCTCCACAGCTACACTTTCACCACTCAATTCAACCGGACGAAACCAACCTCAGCAAGCAACGCAAGCTGCGGATGTGGAAGCAGCGCCTACGCCTATGATACCAACGGCTTCATCTCCAGCCGGACGGATTTCAACGGCAACGTCACGACCTATATCCGCAATACACGCGGGCTGGAGACATCCCGGACCGAGGCCTCCGGTACAGCGCAGGCCCGGACCATCACGACCACCTGGCACGCGACTTTTCGTCTGCCGCTGACCATCACCGAACCGAACAGGGTGACCACCTTTACTTATGACGCCAAGGGCAACCTGCTGACCAAGACGATCACGGCCGGGTCCCAGCCCCGAACCTGGACCTACACCTACAACGCCGGCGGTCAGGTCCTCACCGCCAAAGACCCGCTCAACAATACGACCACTTACACCTACGATTCGGCGGGTGGTCTTGCCACCGTGACCGATGCCCTGGGCCACGCCACCAGGATCACGAGCTATGACCCGAACGGGCGGCCCCTGAGCCTGACGGACCCCAACGGCCTGGTGACCAGCCTCGCCTACGATGCCCGCGGACGCCTGACCTCCCGGACCAGCGGCGGAGAGATAACGACCTACGACTACGACGCGGCGGGCCAACTCATGGAAATCGACCTCCCGGATGGTTCCTCTCTGGACTACACCTACGACGCGGCCCATCGGCTCACCGGCCTTGAGGATGCGCTGGGCAACAGCATAGTTTATACCCTCGACGGCGTGGGCAACCGAGTCAAAGAACAGGTCTTCGATCCGTCCAATCACCTGGCCCAAACCCGCTCCCACGCCTATGATGCGCTCAACCGCCTGTCCCAGGACATCGGGGCGCAGGGCCAGACTACAGCCTACGCCTACGACAACAACGGCAACCTGACCGGCACTACGGATCCGCTGAGCCACACCACCAGTAATGTCTACGATGCCCTGAACCGCCTGGTCAAGATGACCGACCCGAACAACGGCGTGACAACCTATGGCTACGATGCCAATGACCATCAGACCGGTTTGACCGACCCGCGCAGTCTGGCCACGGCCTACACCTATGACGGCCTGGATAACCTCAACTCCGTCCAAAGCCCCGACACCGGAACGACGACCAAGGCCTACGATGCGGCCGGAAACGTGCTCACTTCCACCGACGCCCGGGGCAAAACGACGACCTACACCTACGACGCCTTAAACCGCCCGACCAAGGCCACATTTGCCGACGGTGCGAGCATCACCCGGCAGTATGATCAAGGAGGTATCGGCCGCCTCTACAAGGTGACCGATTCCAGCGGTTCGACCACCTATAGCTACGACAGCCACGGCCGGGTCACCCAGAAACAGCAGGTCACCGGCTCGGTTAATCTTACCACCGGCTATACTTATGACGCCTCGGGACGCAGGACGAGCATGACCTACCCGTCGGGCCGCCAACTCGCCTACCTTTACGACACGGGCGGGCATGTCATCGAGATTGATGTAGACGGCACTCCGCTGGTGAGTTCCATCACCTATCAGGCCTTTGGCTCTGCCGCGAGTTGGACCCAGGGTTCTGGCGTCTCCACCTACAGCCGCACCTTTGATCAGGACGGCCGCATCTCCGGCATTAAAATCGGTGCGAATCCGACCATCAATTATACTTATGACGCCGCCGGCCGGATTACCGGCATCATCGACAGCAACGAGGTTCGCCCCAACCTCACTGCCGGTGCGACCAGCTATTCCGTTTCTGGCGGAAGCAACCAGATCCTCGGACGGTCCGGTCCCACAACCCAAACCTACACCTACGATGCGGCCGGTAATCTCACCGGTGACGGCACCTTCACTTATGGTTACGACGCCCGCGGCAGGTTAGTGCAAGTCACGGCAGGAAGCAGTGCTACCTCCTACGCCATCAACGGCCTGGGGCAGCGGGTGAGCAAGAGCAGTGCTTCCGCAATGACTATCTTCGCCTATGACGAGGCCGGGCATCTTATCGGTGAATACGACGCAACAGGCAATGTGATCCAGGAAACTGTCTGGCTGGGTGATCTACCCGTCGGAGTACTCAAGCCGGGCGCGCAGTATTATGTGAATCCGGATCATCTCGGCGCTCCGCGATCGATTGTGGACACCACCGGCGCCACCGTCTGGAAATGGGACAAAGACCCCTTCGGCAACGGCGCTCCCACCGGAACATTGACGTATAATTTAAGGTTTCCAGGACAGTACTTTGATGTTGAAACCGGGCTGTGCTACAATATGGCCCGGGATTACAGTCCGGCGCTGGGTAGGTATATCCAGAGCGACCCGATTGGGCTGCGGGGCGGGGTGAATACGTATGCGTATGTTGGTGGGAATCCGATTAATTGGGTTGATCCGAAAGGACTTTATACAGAAGTCGTGATTTGGCAACCCGTTGGTTGGTGGTCATCATCTTTTGGTCATGTCTCAACTGACATCGATGGCACAACATATAGTTATGGGACACAAGGCATGTCAATAATGACAACAGATGATTACATAGACAGGAATTCCTTCCGAGACGGCATTGGATCAGTCTTAGACCTAACGTCTGATCAAGAAGCTCGTCTTCAATCGTGTATGGATAGTGACCAGGGAAGTTATAGCAGCACTGGAAATAATTGCGGAAGCCCGATACAAAATTGTTTAAATCAACTTGGTTTTAGCTTTTCTAATCTCTTGCCGGTCTCTTTCGGAAATAGTCTTTTGAACTCAGGATTAGTGAGCCAATTCAATTTTTATTACGCAACCAAACCAGGTACAGGGAGTAGCGCACCATGGGCAAAATAACTCCTTGTGCCACAGTTGTAGGACTGATAGCGTTGGTTATGGGCCTTATAAGCTGCAAAAATACTGACATGATGGTTATTGCTGTGGAGCCTACACGGGTTTTTAAAAGCTACCCTGATAGTGGACCTCCTAAGCAAGATGAAGTAATTGCAGTTTTAAACAGAGGAGAAGCCTGCGCTGTCATACATTCGCGGTACTCAAAGGATTTTATGTTTTATAAGATCAGATTGAAAGATGGCCGTGAGGGTTATGTGTGGGCAGGTGATAAATTTAGAGTACTGCCTAAAACGTCAAATGCGCCTTAACTAACGTGCTCCAGGAGACCGTCTGGTTGGGCGATTTACCGGTCGGAGTGCTCAAACCTGGCACGCAGTATTACGTGAATCCTGATCACTTGGGCTCGCCGCGTTCTATAATAGATAGCACCGGCGCCACTGTTTGGAAGTGGGACCGTGACCCCTTCGGCAACGGCGCACCGACTGGGACGCTGACCTACAACCTCCGCTTCCCTGGGCAATACTTTGACTCCGAGACCGGTCTGTATTACAATATGGCCCGGGATTACGATCCGGGGTTGGGGAGATATATTCAGAGCGATCCGATTGGGCTGAGAGGCGGGGTGAATACGTATGCATACGTAGATGGGAATCCGGTTAATTGGGTTGATCCATTTGGATTTGAACAAAGGGTTATTGGCTTCAGACCAGGACCGAACGGGCAACCTATCCCAATGATTGCTGATACTCAAATGAACACATATACTTTTGGCAAACCAAATAATTATGTTGATCCTCTTACTCAAGTGACACGAGATGCGATGCCAGCCTGCTCAGAAGGACTCGCTCTAGCGGCAGGTGCAACCGTCGCACTCGGTTCAGGTAGCGTCGTTGCGGGTGTTCTAACTCATGACATGCTGTCTATGGGGTTAAACTGGCTAACTGGTAACACAGGCGATATTCCGATTCTTTTAACTCCACTCAGTATCCCGGAAGGGATTAACCCACATGGTGCATATTGAACACGCCAAGGAAAAGTACTTTACAGATCTTTTATATATACTTTCGCCACGTATCGCAGAGACTCTGCTTTGACTGTTATAGGAGATCGATTGATGCAATATTTTTTCGTTAATCGTAGATCTCCTCTGTGAAGTGACGTAATTTGTGAAAAAAACATATATTATGGCTTGACCGTATATTTTCTTGTTAGACTGACGTGATTGTCACGATAGTTGTTGTCCGCGCGATCAAGACGCTCAAAGGCTCAAAATGGAAATACTGTTGTACTTATTGGTGGGTTTATTCGTTTTGTCGGGGTTGTATTCTCATGCCTGGTTTTTGGGAGCTTTTAAAAAGCGGCTTGGGAATTGCAAGTTCTTATTGTTCACGCTTCTTGACTTAGTTCTATTTGCTGTTATTGTTTATCTCCTGACTCTAAGGTACTCTAAACTATACAATGTATTGGCTATCATTCTGATAATATCCTTACACTGTCTCTTGATAGTCATATTCTACCGCCTATCAAGAGTCAAATAAGCAAGAGCATGAGAATAGGGCCAGGTCTTGGCATTGGACATGTCCCAGTGCCACCGGCATGTTGCATGCGTGCGAGCACAACAGGCGTAACGCAGTTGGTCCAGCCAGATAGGTAATGTTGTTGCCTTAAGGCTGCCGGCATCATCCCCGTCCGCACCGGGTAAGCCGGGAGAAGAGGAAGGCTTTTGCGAGCCGAAGGGCGGTGATGATTGGGTGAAAAATCCAAACGGACGTGGCAGTGGCTGGCGAGATGATAACGGCGATGTATGGGTTCCGACCGGCCCACGGCCTGGCGAAGCTCACGGCGGTCCTAATTGGTATGTTCAAACCCCTGGCGGTGGCTATACAAATGTCTATCCAGGGGGGAACCAGCGATGACTGATGCAACTATCATTGAACTTGAAGCTCGCAGAGTGCGCTTCTTCTCTCCTGGTGATGAAGAGGCATTCTTTGAATGGCTGAATAAACTCCACTGTGTTAGAGAATATGTAGGCCGGAGCTATGTGCTCCATGTCAGCATTAATAAAGCGGATGTTGACGAGGATGCTTTACGTGAGTTGCTTGCGTTGTTTCATCGTTATGGCGTGGACATGAAGCAGTTGTGTGTGTTTGACTGCAGCGATTTTGCTGAATGGTTCCGAGATTCGACTGCTTACTGGTTTGACTCGGTATTTGGTGCACAATGAACGAACGGGGACACCCTTCGAAAGCCTGTTGTTGAAAACGATATTTTAATTCGTCAATTCATCAGGTTAGCGATCCAGCGTTTTGCTGTCTAACTTATGGAATAGACAGGCAAAGGTGCCATTTGTCTCAATAGGCTTTCGGTACGGCTTTGAGCTGGACCCAGGGTTCCGGTGTATCCACCTATAGCCGCACCTTTGATCAGGACGGCCGCGTGGCCGGAATTAACATCGGTACGAATCCGACCATCAATTATACTTATGACGCGGCCGGCCGGATCACCGGCATCATCGACAGCAACGAGGTTCGCCCCAGCCTCACTGCCGGCGCGACAAGCTATTCCGTTTCCGGCGGAAGCAACCAGCTCCTTGGCCGAACCGGCCCCACGACGCAAACCTACACCTACGATGCGGCCGGAAATCTCACAGCGGACGGGACGAATACGTACACATATGATGCACGGGGACGACTCGTGCAGGTGACCACGGGGAGCGTCACGACCTCCTACGCCATCAACGGCCTGGGGCAACGGGTCAGCAAAAGCAGTGCTTCCGCTACCATCATCTTCGTTTATGACGAGGCCGGGCATCTCCTTGGCGAGTACGACGGCACAGGCAATGTGATCCAGGAGACCGTCTGGCTGGGTGATCTACCCGTCGCAGTGCTCAAGCCCGGCGCGCAGTATTACGTCAATCCTGATCACCTTGGCTCTCCCAGATCTATAATAGATGCGAGCGGAGCGACAGTCTGGAAGTGGGACCGTGATCCCTTCGGCAATGGCGCACCCACCGGAACATTGACGTATAATCTAAGATTTCCAGGGCAATATTTTGATGTTGAGACAGGGCTGTATTACAATATGGCCCGGGATTATAATCCGGGGCTGGGGAGGTATATTCAGAGCGACCCGATTGGACTGCGGGGCGGGGTGAATACGTATGCGTATGTGATGGGTGATCCAATGAGTCGGACTGATCCGTGGGGATTATGGTTTGATTCGTTCAGATTCTGTGACTGCAGTGGCATTTTGGAGAATGCCGAAGGATTAAATAACGATAGCGGCTATGGTCTTTATGGCGAAAAAGGTCCCGGTATAGGTCAATATAAGTGCAATTCTTATGTCGACGATGCCTTGGCCGGTACCGGCGTAGCTCCACTCCGCTACCTTGGATTAGCAGGCCCTATTAGTGCCGGTACATGGGCTGATCCAAGCATAGATATTCCATATTTCCCGGTAGTCCAGACGCCACAGCTCGGAGACATCGATGCCATCGCTCATGCTTATAGCGACGCATCAGGGCACGTTGCAGTTGTTGAGGTTCCAGGTGAATCCTCATTGGGAGCTGGGCGGGATGGTTCCCATAGTACGGGATGGCCGTGGGATGAGAGTCGGCCGCCTCAGGGGACGCCGGTTTATAGGAGGTGCACATGCCGATAAGGCTCGGAACCTTCTGGAAGAGGCTGTTCTATCTTATTGGATTTGGCCTGATAGTGTGGCTTGCCGTTTACTATCTCTATCCTAAGATAATCTTTGAGATTTACGGAAAGGATATTCCACCGAGATGGACATTGGATTTGATCGACATGAACTTTGCGCAAATTTATGAAAAATTGGGTCCTCCCCATAAAGATGTCTCGGATAAGGGTCATCAAAATTGGTTTGAGTATCATTCGTGGGGTAGAAAGGAGCTAATGGTAGTATGTACTGACATATGCGAATCCAACGAAAAACCACATGGTGTTATCTATATGGTTTATATTGATGGTTGGTATAAACCTGCGTATGCCAAAGTGCTTGCAAAATCTGGTAACAAATAGCCCCTCCGGCAACATCTTTAGGGAATACGGCCCGACCGTAGGTATATCTGGTCCGACTTCGGTGCCATTATTCCTTTCTTTTGCCAATTATGTTGCCTTTGCCTCCGGCAACGTGGTTCAGGAAACGGTCTGGCTGGGCGATTTACCTGGCCGGGGCCTGGGGCAATCCGGGTGGCGGCTATACGGGCGTGCAAAGGGGTGGGATGCAGGCCTTTCAAGGCTTGATGAAAGACTGGGGGGTTAAGACTACCGGATAGAAGATTTGTTTCATCAATAAATACAGTCGGCGGTCCAGGTTATCTCCGGGCCGCCGACTAATCGTTACTGATAATGTTATTTCATCCTAGGCAAAGACCGTCCATAGGTTATGGTGATAAGATCGCCGCGCAACTCACGGGATCAATAACGGTTGAATCTTCCAATTCAAGTCGCTGACGGTACCAGGAGATCCATCTAAAATAATGGACGTTCCGTTCATCATGTACATCCAAACTTGCCCAGTGCCGGAGTGACGATATAGAATATCGGCTTTACCGTCTCCGTTGAAATCACCGATCTCTACAATCTTCCAGTTTAAGTCGCTGATGGCCGCCACGGGTCCATTAGAAGAAATAGCCGCTCCATTCATCAACAATATCCAGACCTGCCCGGTGTTGGCATTGCGCCAGAGGATGTCGGCTTTGCCGTCGCCGTTGAAATCACCGATCCCTTGAATCTTCCAATTCGAGTCAGTCACGAAACCAACTGATCCCTGTGAAACAATGGCCGTTCCATTCATAAACCATATCAAAACTTCCCCGGTGCCGGCATTGCGCCAGAGGATGTCGGCTTTGCCGTCTCCGTTGAAATCACCGATTCCCTGAATCGTCCAATTCAAGTCGCTCAAGAAACCAACAGAACCTTGGGAAGAGACGGCCAGGCCGGTCATCAGGAACGACCAAACTTCTCCAGTGGCAGAATTGCGATAAAGGACATCGGATTTGCCGTCCCCGTTAAAATCGCAGTTTGCCTTGGTGGAAATAAAGGTAAACGTCCCTATACTGACCGCCGTACCTTGAGAAGTAGTCACGCTGACGGTCCCGGTGGCCCCGGCGCCTAATACCGCCGTAATCTGGGTGGTGCTATCCACCGTGAATGATTGGGCGGCCATACCTCCAAAAGAAACACCAGTGGCTCCGGTGAAGTTTGTCCCGGTAATGGTCACTGTCGTCCCGACTCCACCGGAAGTGGGGCCGAAGGAAATAATCGTCGGCACCTGTTGGGGAATGGTGGTTGTGGTAGCCGTGGTGGTTGTGGTGGCCGTAGTTGTCGTGGTCGTGGGAATGGTGGTCGTGGTCACTGGAATCGTTGTCGTGGTCGTGGGAATGGTGGTCGTGGTCACTGGAATCGTTGTCGTGGTCACGGGAATGGTGGTCGTGGTCACAGGAATAGTGGTCGTGGTCACAGGAATAGTTGTCGTTGTCACGGGAATAGTTGTCGTGGTCACTGGAATGGTCGTTGTTGTCACAGGAATGGTGGTCGTCGTGGTCGTCGTGGGCGGCGTGGGAGTGGGGGCGCCAACTGCATTAGCAATCAATGTTACCGCTTTCTGGGCTAACGCTCTACCATTCAATGAGGCACCGGTATTCATCGTTATCGCATTTTTAGCTAGTATAATTCCTTCCATATGTGCGGTCGTTCCAATTGCTACGCTGACACCTCCGCCAACCTGCCAGAAGATGTTCCTCGCCTGTGCGCCACCACTTAGGATGACGTTCTTACCGTTGGCCTCGGTCAGATTTCCAGCTATCTGAAAAATCCAGATATCGTCTGGACCGCCACTTAGAGTAACATCCGTGCTTATAAGAACGTCGGAACTCCATTTATAAAGGCCGGGAGCAATAGTCATTCCTCCTATTTCTCCAGCACCTAACTCTGTAGCATTTGGTAGTGTTCGTCCTGCCGCGTCCGTGTATGCAGTTTCCATGTTGCTGACTGCGGTAATTAGGTTGGCAGGAGTTGGTGGCGAATAATCGGCTGCGTACACCTTGCCAACCACCAGTGATGATGTCGCAAATTGAGTCGAAGCATCAAGCGTTAATCCAAACCCGGTTATGGCGGTCGAGGCAATTGGGCTAACCCCGATGTCTCCAATAATCAGAGTTCTTCCAGTGGTTGAGATTCCTGATTTGGTCAGAATCGCATAATTTCCTGCCAGGCCAAGATTTACCGGCAATTGACTTGCCACCTTATTGGTAAGCATCATCCCGCTGTCGGCATTCGCCTGACTAACATAAACCGCAGCAAAGACACAAATGCAGGCCATGATAAGGAACAGTCTTTTCATTTTCATTGGAGTCTCCTATTCATTATTTGTCCATCATGAAGAATTCGGCAAGACCGTCCCACGCTGCCTGGAGAGGAGGCGAAATCGTTCACGCCTTTCAGACCCGAAAATGGCCAAGGTCGAGTACCTGGGCGACGTTCCAAACCATATGAACTCTCAGTGCTCACCCACAGGGATGAAAAGGGCCCTCTTCATTAGAAAAGCCACACCTATCATTTTCAAGCAAATTCCATACCCAGTTGAACGGGAAGCGTTATGTTTTTTATTTATCTAATATATATATGATGTTATGGCAGGGTAAGACTCATCGAAGGTTGTGGATTTGAGTAGAGAAGGTGTTGCGTGCAACATAAGCGTTGCATCAATTCCATGTAACATGCAACATGGCCATTCAATATCAGGAAGTTTCCTATGAATCTGTCGGATTAACCGAAATTAATAATTATAACATACTTAAATTATTAAATTTATATTTTAGCATGCAACAATCAGTTATCATGCTGATCCAATATTTTAACTAAGTTACCCTTTGAGCAAACTGAAAAACCGACAGACCTCCATCACCCACAACCGTCCTATATCTTCTCCGGCACAAGAAAAAGCCCCACCGGATGGAACCGGCAGGGCCTTGGTCTGCTTTAGGATGGCCTCCTCGTGATTTTTTCCTACCGTTGCGACTCACGGACCAAATAACAGTTGAATCTTCCAATTCAAGTCGCCGGCGACATTGACAGAACCCTGGGCGGAAATGGACGGCAATATCACGACCTCCTACGCCATCAACGGCCTGGGCCAGTGCGTCAGCAAGAGCAGTGCTCCCGCTACGACCATCTTCGCCTATGACGGGGCCGGTCATCTCCTCGGCGAATACGACGGCACGGGCAATGTGATCCAGGAGACCGTGTGGCTGGGCGCTTTACCGGTCGCGGTGCTCAAGCCTGGCGCGCAGTACTATGTGAAACCTGACCATCTCGGCGCACCGCGGTCTATAATGGATAGTAGTGGTGCGACAGTCTGGAAGTGGGACAAAGATCCCTTCGGCAACGGCGCTCCGACAGGCTCCCTGACCTACAATCTCCGCTTCCCTGGCAATACTTTGACTCCGAGACCGGGATGTATTACAATATGGCCCGGGATTATAATCCGGGATTGGGTAGGTATGTGCAGAGCGACCCGATTGGACTGCGGGGCGGGGTTAATACTTATGTGAACAAGTATCGCCGCGTCGAGTTTAGCTCAAAATATAATTTATGCCGGAGTTTTGGCTTATGATCATCAGCGCCAGCCGACGAACGGATATTCCCGCTTTCTATGCCGAATGGTTTCTACACCGGATCAAAGAAGGATACCTGACCGTCCCCAATCCCTTTAATCCAAATCAGGTCACCTGTATTTCCCTGCGGCCGCAGGATGTGGAGGTAATCGTTTTCTGGACCAGGCATCCCCGCCCCATCATACCATACTTAACCGACCTCAGCCGGAGAGGCTATCGTTTCTACTTCTTATATACCATCCTCCACAATCCGCGGCTCATCGACCCCAAATCTCCCCCGCAGCGCGTCGCCGTCGACACCCTGAAGAGGCTGGCGCAAATCATCGGGCCGGACCGCGTCATTTGGAGATATGATCCGATTATCCTCACCACCGTCACCGACCTTGAATTCCATACCCAGGCTTATGCCCGGTTGGCTCAACAACTACGGACTCATACCTTCCGGTCGGTCATCAGCACCGTAGATCTTTATACTAAAGCCAGGAAACGGATTCAAGACATGACGAAACAAGGAGTGTTCGTCCAATCTTTTGATGAACTGGAACCGGATCGGCTGGGCCGATTCTTTCTGCAATTGGCTCGCCTGGCCCGTGAAAACGGGATGGCTCTGACCAGTTGCGCCGAAAAACTCGACCTCCGGCCATACGGCATCCAGCCCGGAAAATGTATTGACGGCACCTACATCAAAAAAGTCTTCGATCTAGATTTAGCCGACAAAAAGGATCCCCATCAGCGCCCCGCGTGCGGCTGCATCCCGAGTCGGGATATCGGCATGTACGACTCTTGTTTGTTCGGTTGCCGCTACTGCTATGCCACCCGCAGCTTCGATCTGGCTCTCAAGAACTATCGACAACATCAGCCGCACTCCCCTTCCCTGCTGGGTTGGTCTGAAGTCAAGAAAAATCAGCAGTTGAATCTGTTCGACCGAAGACCATAGCCGGCCGGTTGCCGGTCAATGTCAATTGAATAAAAAAGATTCTAGCCTTGCACGGGATAGAGCACCTATTATATGATGCCGAATGTTTTTGGGCTGGTTCCGTTTGAACGATCCGCAGATTGCACCGATTTGCGCAGATTAGGGCCAAAATAGGTCTTTGGGTCTTCGTTCATCTGCGAACTCTGCGGATACATTTCTTTTTCCCCATTAATAAAACTCGTCGAACTTAGGTTAGGATAATCATTCTCCCCCCGGAGGTTTTTCGATGGACCCCTTGGCTTATCGGCTCATCCAGGTTTGCCTGTTAGGAGCGTTGGTCGTAGTTCCTGCATTTATCGATATTTATTCCAGCCGCATCTTCGAACCCGACAAGACGGCCGTACTTCGATTCCTGGCCTTGATGATCGTCGCGGCCATAGCTCTGGACCGGTGGCGGAAACCGGTCCCAGGCAAGATCAAAGGAGCCGGGCTGACTCCGCCTACCCCGAATTGGCGGCGCAGGTTGAGCGCTCACCCTCTGGTTCTGCCGGCCCTGGCCTACCTGGCCTGCCTGGCCGTCTCGACCGTTTTGACCATCTCCCACGGAAGCCGGGGATGGTTCAGTTATAATCTGTCATTTTGGGGCGCCTATGACCGCTTTCAAGGCACCCTGACCATGCTGGCCGTAAGTGTCTTTTTCTGGGGCGCCCGGTTGGTCGTCCGGCCCGGCGGCCGTTTTCTGCCCCTTGTCCGCGGGACAATCGTCCTGGCCATGATGACCACGGCCGTCTACGGCATTTTCCAACACCTCCAGTTAGATCCATTCAACTGGGCCGGGGGGGCCGACCAGCGGGTCGGGAGCACCTTTGGCAATCCCATCTTTTTCGGCGCTTATCTGGCCATGGTCATCCCGCTGCTGGTGGCGGATATCGTTTACTCCTGGCTGACAGCGACTAACCGGCGCTATATCTTTTCTGCCCACGGCCTGCTCTCGGCGGCCATCCTGGGAACGGCTGTCGCCGGATTGATTTTTACGAAAAGCCGCGGGCCGCTTTTGGCTCTCCTGGCCGGGATATTCATGGCCGGGATCGCCCTGGCCGGGGTGCTGCAAAAAAAGAAGCTGATTGGCCTGGTGCTGGGTCTGTTTATCCTGATCATGACCGCCCTGGCCGTAATCAATGTGGTCCCGTCATTTCAAGAGGATTTCGCCCAGTCGCCTTTGCTGTCCCGGATGACCAAACTCGTCGACCCCAATTATGACTGGAATCGGGTGCGGATTTTGATCTGGCGAGGGGTGCTGGCCGCCATGGCTGATCATCCGGCCCGCATCCTGGTCGGGTTCGGCCCGGAGAGCATGAAATACGTTTCCTTCAACTATTATCAGCCGGAATTGATCCAGTTGGAGGCCGGCCAGGCCCTGCCGGACCGGTCGCATAATGCCGTGTTCGACATTTTTTTTGAAACCGGGCTGCTGGGGTTAGGGGCTTTCCTATTCTTGATCGGACATTTTTACTATTTCGTGTTTAAATTTCTGGGCCTGGAAAGGGAAGAGCGGAACCCTCGGGTGTTTGGAACCGTGTTCGGGGCGGGAATTGCGGCCGGCGTATTTATCCCGTTGATCATTTGGGGCAACCTGGTCTTCGCCGGAGTCGGAATAGTGCTGGGTCTCCTGGCTGCGGTATCCGGTTACCTGATCTACTTGGGCTTGACCAGGCCGTCGCCCGCCTCCGATCCGGCGGATTTGGAATCCAAATTCTGGGTCCTGGTGGCTCTGGCCATGGTGACCAGCCATCTGGTGGAGACAGGAGTCGGGATCAGCGTGATTACGACCAAACTGATGTTTTGGCTGTCCTTGGGCCTGGTCTCGGCCCTGGCCGGGAAATCGGCCCGTTCCGCCGGGAAGCCTATCCCCCCGCCCCTGTCGGATGCCGGTATGTCTCTGCTGGCCGGGCTGCCGGTCGGGATGGTTCTATTTACCCTGGCTATGAGTTTCGGTGACTACTTCTGGATACAAGGCCCCCGGAGCTGGGTGATCATACTCTGGGGAGCGTGGATCATCCTTATGGGCGGGTGGTATCAATTGATGACTATCCCGGCCATAGGAAATTCTCGGGGGATTCGGTTGACTCCGGCCGATCTCGGCCGCTTTTTGGTTGTGGCCCTGACGCCGGTGCTGATCTATGGCCTGGTCCGGGCAGAGCAGCCGGATCAAGTCACCATGTGGGCCTTTTACTGCGGGATGTTGGCCGTGGGTCTCCTGGTCTCGGCCAATATCCTGGCCGGGTGGCGGCACTCGATCAACACCTTGACTACCTGGCGGGTCCCGGTAATCGGCCTGGTGGCCTTTATTATTTTCCTCATTATCAGCTTCTATCCAGTCAAAGGCGATATCTATTATAAATGGGCCTTAAATGCCGAACTGGCTGGAAACACAAGCAAAGCCCTGGTCGAGATGCAAAAGGCCATGGCTTATTATGACGGTACCGGCAACTACCCCATTGCCCTGTCTCGCTTGTATGTAAAAAAATCCAATGAAACCAGCAACCAACAAACCAAGGATGAACTCTACGGCCAGGCGTTGAAGGAAGTGGAGGCAGTCACCGATTTTTCTCCCTACAATGTCGATCTCTATCTCTCTTCCGCTCGAATTTACCAGTTTTGGGCCCAGATCTCTCCGGATAGGAATAAAAGCCGGGAGCGGTATTTAGCCTCAGCCGAGCATTTCCGGAAGGCGTCTCTGGTAGCTAAGGCACCGTTTATTTATGAAGAATGGGGATATTCCTGTGCCGCTGCCGGACAGACCGAGCAGGCCGGGGAGTTGTACCGGAAGGCGGTCACGTTGAATCCAAAATCATATCGGGGGAATCTGTATTTTGGGGCTTTGCTGCTGGCCAAGGGCAAACCGGCTGAAGCCCTTGAGTGGGGGACTAAGGCCCTGGAATTGGGCCCCCGAGAATGGAACTCACATTTATTGATGGGCGACATTCAATATCAACTGAATCACAAGCCGGAAGCATTACGGGAGTATCAGCAGGCCCAGGTCCTGAGCCGAAATGATTTTTGGGTGCTGCGTAAACTGGTCCTCCTCTACATGGAGTTAGGACAAAAACCGGAGGCGGTGGATTTGGCCGTCAACGCCGCGGCTCATTTTAAGGGAGAGCAAAAAGCCTTTTTCGACTCGGTCATCAAAGATATCCAGGAGGGCCGGAAATAAATGCCCCTGTTCCTTCCCTTGATCCCGGTCATGGTCACAGCCCTGGCCTTGAGTTTTCTGTCTATCCCGTTCCTCCGCTACCTGGGATTCAAGATTAAGCATTTGGATCACCCGGCGGCCCGGAAAATCCATCAAACCCCGGTCCCGCTGATGGGTGGGGTGGCCATCCTGGGGGCGTCACTGGGGCTTCAAACGAAAAGATCCGGCCGGTCCTGGGGAGTGACTCTGGCTTTGGCTATTTTCTTGATCTATTATGTTTTCCTATCGGCCGCCTGGTCGTTAGGCCAAAGTGGTGCTTATCCCGTGAGTTTGGGGATGTGGATGCCCAATGTGATTTTTTTAACCCTGGGTTTGTATCTGTTGAAACGGACAGCGGAGGAAAAACCCATCGCCCTGCTTGAGCTAATTATCCGGCTGGGGTCATCGGTCAAGGACTACGTTCGGAAAAGGTTTGCTTTAGCCTAGGTTGGTTCTCCTATTTCAAAAAAAACCATAACACGGCAAAAAGACAGAGATCATAAAGAGATCATAAACAGTCATTTGGGGTAGCCCGGCTGAGTGGGGAATTGGATTTCAATATTAGGATAGTTTTATGAAAATAATCACCAATTATGCCCTAAGAGAGTTCACCAAATTGTTTTGTTTTTGCCTGGCTGCCTTTATTGCCATTTTTCTAACCGTTGATTTTTTTGAAAAAATAGATCGCTTCGCGGGAGCCAAAGTATCCACCGTGACCATGATTTATTTC
>JADFYN010000027.1:0-5122 GCA_015233055.1 Deltaproteobacteria bacterium | reverse complement strand
ATGGGGATAATGCTATGTTTGGGCATTCTATACCGAAACAATGAAATAACGGCCATGAAATCCTGCGGCATCAGCATGAACCAGCTAGCCTACCCCTTTCTGCTGGTTTGTCTCCTCTGTTCTCTTTTATCCTTTTCCATCGATCAAAAGATTGTCCCTCATGCCAGTGAAGTCGTCAATCGGATCTGGGAACTGCAGATAGAAAAGAAACCGGCTGAAAGCTTCTACCTGAATGAAAAAATCTGGTTTCGGGGATCGAATTCAATCTACAATATTCAGGTGTATCAAAAAGACAAAAAAGTGTTCGAAGGCGTTACCATTTATTTTCTTGATAAAGATTTTAACCTGGTCAAGCGGCTTGACGCCAAACGGGCCCAATGGGTGGATGGAAAGTGGCTTTTTCATAACGGGCTGATTCAAATCAAAGACCCTGATGGTTCCTTCCGAACCACCCGGTTCTCCGTAGAGCTTATTGATCTGCCGGAAAAACCGAGTGACTTGGAGCATGTCATCAAAAACTCGGAAGAAATGACCGTAGCAGAGATATCTAATTATATTAATAAAATCAAAACAGAGGGTTATAACGCGACCCGATACGAAGTGGACCTGCATGCCAAGATTGCCTTTCCTCTGGTCTCAGTCATCCTCGGCCGGATTGGAATCTCAATGGCCCTGGGTAAGGGAAACAAGGGTGGCCTGGCCGGCGGCATTGGTATCAGTATTGCATTTTCTTTTTTTTATTGGGTGTTCTTCGGTTTTAGCGTGTCCATGGGCTACTCCGGACTGCTCCCGCCCTTCCTGGCCGCCTGGCTGGCCAATATCACTTTCGGCCTTTTCGGTGCCTACCTGTTCATGAATATTCCCCAATAAAAGCCAACGTATAGTTAAGTCAGCATCCCTCTATCTTCAACTCGCGCTTCAAATCTCGGCCGTTGAAGCCCATCTGGGTGCCCCGGCCATCCGGTTTTCAGTAACCTCTTAGGGAAAGCTTTGACCTGCTCAGGTCGGGGTCAAGGCGATATTTCAATGATCGGGCAAAAACTTAAATGTCTTCAGTTCCCGGCCCAGGATCCGGCGAATCATGGAATCGAGTAGATCGCGGGCTTCCTTCACGGCCTGGGCGGACAATTTGAGTTTAGAAAAATCCTGTGGCCCGTTCCTGATGATCCACAGCAGACTCATCAGGGTGCCGGTACTGATGGGCAGCCATACCCCCTCCCCTGACCTGCATCCCTGACAATAAAGACACCCCTGATCTAGACTAAAGACAAAAGACCGGGATGGTTCCAGCTTGCGCCCGCACAGGCGGCAAGAGGCGATGTCCGGACAATATCCGGCCACGTCCAGACTTCGCAACTGAAACATGATCAACGTCTTGCTCAGGTCGGCACAGTCTTCCACCGCGGTCAGGGCCTCTAACAACAGCCCGTAACTCTTCCGGCAGGAGTCTCCCTCCACCGTCAGAGCCTCGGTTAGCTCCAACATGAAGCTGGCCACCGTCACTTTATGGTAGTCACACTGTATCTCGGAAAAAGTTCCGGCCACGTCAAATCCGTCCAGCCGGTAGAGATTGTCTGACTTTTTCCCTGGGGCCAGTTGCATCGAACCGTGATACAAGATATTCAGGCCCCCGGGGAAACGCTTCTTGCTCCGCTTCGCCCCTTTGGCAATAGCCGGAATCTTGCCCATATCCGGGGTCAGGATGGTCAGGATCAAATCCGATTCCCCATAAAGAACCGATCTGATGATAATGCCGTCAGTCTTGAATTGATTCAACAGAATTGTCCTGGTGACGAGTTTTCGGCAAGACCTTTTCTCGACGGTAACTCCGCCGCGGCCTTAAAAAAAATGATTTTTCCCCGGCTCCGTAAAAAAAATTAACGATTCGGGCATACTGGTATCTACCCCAGAACCAAAGATAACGCAAAGAAAAAAAAATCAGTCCGATGCCGGGACAAATAGTGGTGTCAATTCAGGTGGAAACTCTTGTGACATCGATCCCGGAAAGGGCCCTGACACCAAAAAATACGTCATCAATAGTCGCCGGAGGAGAAACTTTGTTGACCAATCTCATTCAATTCTGGTAATAATGCTGGCAATCGTCGGATATAACAATCGTAAGCAATCAGCCTCGGTGGTCGGCTTTCACCTAATAACAAGATGTTAGGAGACTCTCCGCCTGGCCGGGAGCGTCGGACCAGGACGAGTAACTAACGGTTGTTACTTTATTTGTCGGCTGATGAAAGGTCACCGCCCACCCTTTGCAAACAATCTGACGAGAATCAACCAGGAGCTACTGGCCGGTTGCGGGGATAACACCCGTACGGCAAAAATATCTCTTAACAGGAGGAGTATTAACTATGGATCAGAGGAATATATTGGTGGCCGTCGACGGCTCGGAGCAGTCCTTTGAGATCGTTCGTTATGTCGGGCAATTGCTGCCCTCCGGACGGACGAAGTTTACTATCCTGCACATCCAGGATCAGATCCCCGAAAGCTACTGGGATTTAGAAGATAACCCCAAGGTTCATAGCAAAGTGGTCGGGTTTCGTATCTGGGAATCACATCAAACCAAAATGATGGAAGATTTCATGGAGAAGGCGCGACAGAGCTTAAAGGACATGGGGCACCCGGGAGACGCTGTCTCGACCCAAATTAGAAAACGCCAGGTCGGGGTGGCCAGGGATATCGTCGCGGAAGTCAAGAATGGGTATCAAGCCCTGGTCGTGGGGCGGCAAGGACTCAGTAAACTAAAAGACTTGATCATGGGCAGTATCGCCAACAAGCTGGTCAACCGGCTGGTCAATGTCCCGCTGTGGGTCGTGGGCGGAGCTCCGTCCCCAGAAAAAATCTTGGTAACCACCGGCGGGTCCGAGAGAATTATGCGTAACTTTAATTACGTCATCGACATTTTCGGCGCGAAACACCCAGACATCCTGGTTTTCCACGCTATCCGGGGATTAAAGTCATTTAATTCCTACACCGGGCCATCCCTGGGCACCGAGGATGCCGACTGGTTGAAGGAAGTCAATGCCGAATTCCTAAAATCCAAGACGGAAATCGAGGCCGCCGTCCAAAAAGGAATCCAGGATATGGAATCCCGAGGGGCCGACAAGACCAGAATCAAAACAAAAATCGTCTTAGAAGTGCAAAGCCGGGCTGAGGCCATCGTCGATGAGGCCAAAAACAACGGCTTCGGGACCATTGTCACCGGGCGCAAGAGTCTGTCTAAGTTGGAAGAGTTGTTTGTTGGTCGGGTGAGCAGCAAGATTATTCAGATGGCCAAAGAGCAAGCCGTTTGGGTGGTCAATTGAGCTGACTTTCTGGCGCCGGTGACCTGGAGTTGCCGGCGCTTCAACCTAGACCCGGATTAGACCCTGCTTCGCCCGACTGAACCGGAATGGCTTTTAAGCCGGGAACACCGCCGCCGGAGAATCGGCGAGAGGCATCACAATTTCTATTTTTCTCCTGATTACATACAAAAACGATAAACAAAATATGGTATCGTAGATTTCGCCGCCGGCAGAATCCAGGTGAAGAGACGCCGCCTTTTAAAAAAAACGGTGACACGTCGCCGCCGGAGGGACTGCTTCCTTAAAAGGGACCGGGAATGACCGTCACGGGAAAACACATCTCCGTTCAATTCAACAAATCAGCATTACGGGAGAGAAACAAAGAATTAGCCGTTCTGCTGGAGATGAGTAATTTCCTGTCCGGCACCTCCAGCCGGAAAGAACTCCTCGAGGGGGCCTTATCTTTGGTCATGGCCAACTTCGAATACCACGCGGGGAGGATCTACCTCAAAGAGGAAAACCTGGAATACCTGCGGCTGGCTGCTTATCAGGGGCTGGAACCCTTGGGGCTGGAGAGAGTCAGAATCGGCGAAGGATTTACCGGTAAATCGGCCGAAACCAAATCTTTCCTGGCCCAGCCGGTGACGGACTTAGAAAATAAGGCCAGAGCCAGGCTGTTACAGAGCAAAGGATTTCTGGTCGTGGTCTGTGTCCCGATGATTGTTGGGGAAGAAGTCGTCGGAGTGATGAACCTGACCTCGAAGCAGGTGGTGAGTCTAGATCAAAACCAGATTGACTTGCTGATTACGCTGGCTAACACCATTGCCATTAATGCTGACCGGCTCAGCCTTTATGAGGACCTCCAAACAAAAATCCAAGAACTGGAGGAGAAGAACGCCACCCTCAAGTTCTTTTCCTATTCTGTTTCCCACGATCTGAAAAATCCGGCCATATCCATCCATGGCCTGACCAGCCGGTTGTGCCGGCTTTATAAGTCGCAACTTGATAATAAAGGGCAAACATATTGCAATCTAATCTTATCGCTGTCGGAACAAATTATTGCCCTGTTAGACGAGATGAACGCCTACATCAAGGCCAAAGAATCCCCAATGGCTGTCGAGAAAGTAGAGACTAAAGATATTATCGAGCTGGTAAGAGGAGAATTCGCCCCAGCACTGGAACAACGAGGCATTCAGCTAACCGTGTACGCCCTTCTCCCCATGATTTCAGCCGATAAACTATCTCTCACCCGTATTTTCAGAAATCTTGTGGATAACTCGTTAAAATACGGCGGCGCATGTCTCACCGAAATTCAAATCACATACCAGGAAGACCCCAATTACCATATCTTTTCCGTCATCGATAATGGAGTGGGCATTTCCGCCGCGGCCCAGGAAAAAATCTGCGAACCTTTCCAGCGTGACGAAACCTCGAGAGGCATCGATGGAAGCGGATTGGGGCTGGCCATTGTTAAGGAATTGACCCGACGACACGGCGGTACCGTCGCGGTCGACTCTCAACCGGGAAAAGGGGTGAGCTTTTCCATCACCATTTCCAAATCAATCTAAAACTCCGCGTCAATTCACCTATGCTGACGCTATGTTAATGGTATAACTTATGTTCTGGATAGGCTATATAATTATTGGAGCCGTGGCCGGCGTACTGGCCGGGTTACTTGGCGTGGGTGGAGGTCTGGTCATCGTTCCAGCCTTGACTTTCATTCTGACCGCCCAGCACCTCCCGCCCAATCACATCATGCAACTGGCCCTGGGGACGTCCCTGGCCACCATCATGTTTACTTCTATTTCACGTCTTAAATCCCATCATGA
>JADFYN010000279.1:2443-4677 GCA_015233055.1 Deltaproteobacteria bacterium | reverse complement strand
GGAATACCTGCAACGGTCGTGTAAGCGATTTTTTCAGCTTGCATTGAAAACAGTCAGCAAACAGGTTTCTGATATCTTTCTTTTTGATACCTGACGGACCGGATACACCCGTCCCGAGTGCAGTTCCAAGGAGGCAGTAATGGCACGCGTAACAATAGAAGATTGCCTGACCCAGGTTAATAACCGTTTTTCTCTGGTCCAGTTGGCCCTGCAACGGGTGCAGCAGATCAAACGAGGCAGTCCCATCATGGCGGCCGGCAAGAACAAAGACATCGTCATGGCTCTGCGGGAAATCGCCGCCGGGAAGGTGACTTTAGAAAACATCGACTCCCTGGATATGGGCGGGGGTGAATGGCTCCATAACCGTAACGAGGGTGAAGATTAGACCCGGCATCTTGGGAGAAACCGGTTGAAGCTAAATAACTTACCGTCATGTTTAAAGAAAAGAGAAATGCTCAACGACCCGAAGGCCGCTCCTGATTTCTTGGCGGAGCATGGATGGGCTTTCCTCAGTGCCGGTCATTTAACAGATGCCCTGGATTTTTTTGTCAAAGCAGGTCATGCTGAGGGTAGCCTAGATGTGCGCCGGGCGGCCCTGGACCAGGGGGATGTCTTCATTTTTTCCAAAGCCTGCCATAGCGCGTCATCTCCGGCTTCGGCTGAAGAGTGGCGTCAGTTGGGCCGGATGAATCTAATTGCCGGTCGATATTTGTTTGCCCTGGATGCCTTTCGCCAGGCTGGTGATGAAGCCGGGGTGGCTCAGGTGTTGGCTGCCCAGGGTGCGGGTCAAAATCAGGCGGACCCGAAAGACGAGGCGTTAGATCATAATCTATAGTCATGAGAAAACCGGATAGAGCCGATTCACTCTTAACGGTGGGTTCCTTTTTTGCGGCCGGCCGGAGTATCCCGGCCCTGATTCAGCCTTTTGGATACAGCACATAGGTACATCGGCCACCCGTACGGGACGTCCGACAACGTGAGACTCTAACTGAAGAAACACAGACACCGGTTGGGAGAGTAAGCAATGAACAAAGAAACTCTCGATTATTTTAAGGATTTACTTCAGGAGCGGTTAGCCGAATTACTGAGCGAGGCCAAAGAAACTCTCTCGGGTATGACCACAAGCAAAGAGAGCTTTCCGGACCCCACGGATCGGGCCTCCCTCGAATCGGACCGGAATTTTACTTTGAGGATTAGAGACCGGGAACGGAAACTGATCAATAAGATCAAAGACGCTTTGGAGCGAATTGAGAATGGCACTTTCGGCATTTGCGATTCCTGCGGGGATGAAATCGGGATCGGCCGGCTCAAGGCCAGGCCGGTGACTACCTTGTGTGTGGACTGCAAGACCAGGCAAGAAGCAGCCGAAAAGATTCGCGGCGAATAATCCACTAAGTATCAGCTATCTGGCTTGCTTCTGTCTGCCCCAGACGCCGGGGCTGTAGCCCACTGCCCCAGTCCGAGAAAAGGCTGAGACTGGGATGATGCCTTTCCAAAAGGGGCATCCCGTCTCCGGCATCCGGAATAGCGGCCGGAACCGGCGCGACCGGATATTAGTAATGACGCCGATCAGCTCTCAGGTTATTGTTTTTCCCCTGCCGTATTAAGCCTAATCCGGTCAGCCTCGATCCATCCGCGGCGGCCCTGACCGGACCACTCTCCAAAGAGCTTAAAGGCCCGGCCTGTTGACCAAAGGGGAACGATTGGCCATACAATAGACCAACTCGTTGTTTTGGCATAATGTTTTCAGTAAGTAATTTAAGATTGTCCGATGAAAACAACCGGCCGCGGGTAACCGGCCGGGCCATTAAGGTATGGAAGATGCAACTTATGGCGATCTAAAGTACAATCAGGTTAGATGCGGACGACGGTGGGGCGTCAGGACAAGTCTGGTGGGCCGATAGCCGCGAAAAGCGCAAATGCTTTCATTTTTTTCTTGACATGAAAATTCGGCTAATATATCTTTGTACGGAATTGCACAAGGTTGTCTTTTCTGTGGCTATCTTACTGTTTTAACTATGAAATCAGAAAGATATCAAGGATAAGAGAGGCAATTAAAGGCGATAGGCCCGGATTAATGGGCCGGGCAACAGCAGGTATTAGACTTAGCGCCTCAGCGCGGCTGTTTTTTATTTTTTTTCTTGACACGTCGCTTCGTTTGGTATATTTTTCACAATCTTCAGCCTGAACATCGGGCGGGACGGCAGTATCCGGCAGGTGCGAAGCAGAACTGG
>JADFYN010000279.1:1794-2401 GCA_015233055.1 Deltaproteobacteria bacterium | reverse complement strand
CTCGACCTTAATTATATAAAGGGATGGAATGTCCCATAAAAAAATATAGGTTGCTGGAAGGAGGTGTTACACAGCGGTTGATATTTTTCCAGAACGTTCTGGGACTTAAAGGAACTTTGGGTTCTTAAAACAACTGTAGGAGGGTAACGAATGCCAAGCTATGTAATCTTAGAGAAGTGTGACGGATGCAAAGGTCAAGACAAGACGGCCTGTATGCACATTTGTCCCCAAGACTTGATGATGCTCGACAAAGACAAGATGAAAGGCTACAACCGTGATCCATGGTTGTGCTGGGAATGCTATAACTGCGTCAAGATCTGCCCCCAACAGGCGATTGACGTCAGAGGCTACGCCGACTTTATGCCGCTGGGCGGCAGCGTGGTTCCACTTCGTGGGTCCGAAGACATTATGTGGACGGTCAAATTCAGAAACGGGACGTTGAAACGCTTCAAGTTCCCCATCCGGACTATCCCTGAGGGATCTGCTCAACCTTTGGGCGGCTTTGCAGAAGGTTCCGCAGATCTGAAGTCCGAATTTCTGATGACCGAACCGGAGTCTTTGAGATTAAGTGCCCTTCCCAAAATTAAAAAATAATGGAGGTGGATCC
>JADFYN010000279.1:0-1687 GCA_015233055.1 Deltaproteobacteria bacterium | reverse complement strand
CTGGGCCAAGAAGAACAACTTGAAGGTTACCATAGTTGACAAGGCCGCATTTGATCGCAGCGGCGCCGTAGCAATGGGCCTTTCCGCCATCAATCAATACGTCGGCATTTGCGACGGCCAAAATACGGCTGAAGACTATGTCAATTACGTTCGTCAAGACTTGATGGGCGTCTGCCGTGAAGACTTGGTCTACAATATCGCCCGTCATGTGGATTCCTCCGTCCATTTGTTTGAAAAATGGGGCCTCCCCATTTGGAAAGACGAAGCCGGAAAGTACGTCCATGAAGGCCGGTGGCAGCTCATGATCAACGGCGAGTCCTACAAGGTCATCGTGGCCGAGGCCGCCAAGAACGCTCTGGGCAGCGAAAACATCTTAGAAAGAATCTTCATCGTTGAACCGGTTATGGACGGCGATCGAGTTGCCGGCGCAGGCGGGTTCAGCACCCGTGAAGAGAAATTCGACGTAGGCAAAGCCAAAGCCGTTATCTGCGCCATGGGCGGCGCGGTGCATGTGTTCAAGCCCAGGTCCTCCGGCGAAGGTATTGGCCGTTCCTGGTATCCCCCCTTCAACACCGGTTCCAGTGCATACTTCACGCTGAAAGCCGGCGCTGAAATGACCTGCCAGGAAGTTCGTTTCATCCCCGTCCGTTTTAAAGATGCATACGGACCGGTGGGCGCCTGGTTCTTGCTGTTCAAGTCGGCTGCCAAGAATGCTTTTGGCGGCAACTACATGATCGAGCGGAAGTCCACGCTTCAAGATTACGCTCCTTACGGCTTGGTCAAACCCATCCCGGCCAACCTCCGGAACTACCTGGGCATGCTCGATGTAAATGAGGGCAAAGGCCCGCTGTACATGATGACCCACGATGCTATTGCCGCCTTGGCTGAAGGTCTGGATGAGAAAGCCAAGAAGAAGAAGATGAAACACCTCGAAGCCGAAGCATGGGAAGACTTCCTCGATATGACCATCTCCCAGGCTTTGCTGTGGGCTTCACAGAATATCGCTCCCGAAGAGAGACCTTCTGAAATCGCCGCTTGCGAACCTTACTTCATCGGTTCCCACTCCGGTGCCTCCGGCGCCTGGGTCAGTGGTCCTGAAGACCTCGCCCCGAAAGAGTACTTCTTTGGTTATGCCAATATGACGACGGTTAAGGGCTTGTTTGCCGCCGGCGACGCCTCTGGCGCCTCTAGCCACAAGTTCTCCTCCGGTTCACACGCCGAAGGCCGGATCGCCGCTAAGGCCGCCATTAAGTTCATCGTCGAAAACAATACCCAACCCAAAGTTGACGCCGCCAAGATCGAAGCCATGAAGAAGACCATCCTGGCTCCGCTCGACAGATTTGCCGAATTCTCCGGCCTGTCCTACGACGAAAACATCAACCCCAACTACATCAAGCCATTCATGTTCATGTTCCGCCTGCAGAAGATCATGGATGAATACGCTGGTGGCGTTTCCGCAGCCTTCACCACCAACAAGTACCTGTTGGAAAGAGGCCTGGAACTGTTGACTTTCTTGAAGGAAGATGCCGAGAAGTTGGCCGCCAATAGTATTTATGAGTTGGAACGCTGCTGGGAAAACGTCCACAGAATGTGGCAAGCCGAAGCCCACGTCCGCACCATCCAGTTCCGTGAAGAAACCAGATGGCCGGGCTACTACTTCCGCTCCGACACACCCAAGATGGACGAA
>JADFYN010000278.1 GCA_015233055.1 Deltaproteobacteria bacterium | reverse complement strand
TGAATAAAGAAAAAGTAAGAATTATGGGCGCGTTTGAGGACCGGGTCAAACGGGATGGGTTTATATTGAATATCAGCCAGGTGGGGATGATGATCGAACCGGCTCGGGAAGGCCGGGCCATCAGCGGGGATGAGTTACGTGAGTTCGATGATCAGATCAAGACGGAATTACGCTTAAAAAGCGAGGCGTTGCAGTCTGAGATGAACGTCGTGGCCCGGCGGATGCACAAGCTCGACCAGGAAATGAAAAAGCGGATTCAAGACCTGGACCGGCGAGTCGCCCTGTACCGGGTGGGGCATCTTCTCGACGACTTGCAGGAAGCCAATCAAGACCAGCCTGCGGTGCTCAAATATCTGAAGCTGGTCAAAGAAGATATTATATTGAATATTCATGACTTCAAGCAAAGAAAAACGCCTCCCCCGGATGCTTTTCCGCTGCCCCATCCGGAGCCTAATTTCACCCGGTATAAGGTCAATGTGTTCATCGACAATTCGGAATTGAAGGGCGCCCCGGTGGTGGTGGAAACACATCCCACCTACCAGAATTTGTTCGGGACAGTGGAGCGTAACGTCCAGTACGGCGCGCTGGTCAGCGACTTTACCATGATTCGGCCTGGGGCCTTGCACCGGGCCAACGGCGGTTACCTGATTCTGCATCTCATGGATCTGCTGAAGGTTTACCAGTCTCTGGAAGGGATCAAGCGGGCCTTGCGGGATGGGGTGATCAAAATTGAAGATCTGGCCGAATATCTGGGTTTGTTCAGCACCAAGGCCATTAAACCGGAACCAATTCCTTTAAACATCAAGATCATCCTGATCGGGCCGACCAACCTCTACCATGCCATGTACAACTATGACGACTGGTTCTCCAAGTTATTTAAGGTGCGGGCCCAATTGGACGACCGCTTGCCTCGGGACATAGGGAATCTCCGTAAATATATCTCCTTTATTGCCGACACTTGCCGCCGGGAAAGGCTGCGTCATGCCGACAAAAGCGGCGTGGCCGAGATCATCGAATATGCCGCCCAGGTGACGACCCATCGAGAAAAATTGACTCTAAAGTTATCCCATATCCAGAATATCTTGAAAGAGGCCGATTATTACGCCGGCCTGGATAACCGGACGTTGATCGGGGCGGAAAACGTGGACCGGGCTATCCGGGAGACCCGCTACCGCTCCAACCTCCTGGAAGAGCGGATCCGAGAACTAATCCAGGAAGACTTCATCCTCATCGACACCGAAAAAAAAGTGATCGGCCAGGTCAATGGACTGGTGGTCTACGATCTGGGTGATTACTCCTTCGGGCGTCCGACCAGGATCACGGCCAACGTCTCCGTGGGCAAGGACGGGGTGGCCGCGATTGATCGGGACGCCAAACTCTCCGGCAACATCCACACCAAGGGTGTACTCATTCTGATTAGTTATCTTAAACGGACCTACGCTGTTAAACGTCCCCTGAGCTTCTCGGCCGCGCTCGCCTTTGAGCAGAGCCATGTGTCCATTGACGGCGACAGCGCCTCCGGGGCCGAACTGGTCGCCCTGCTGTCTTGCCTGGCCGACGCCCCCATCTGCCAGAGTGTGGCCATGACCGGGGCGGTCAGTCAGCGGGGGGAAATCCTCCCCATTGGCGGTGTGACCAAAAAGATTGAAGGCTTCTGGGAGATTTGTCGGGCCCGAGGTCTGACCGGCCGGCATGGAGTCATCATCCCCCAGGCGAATGTCAATGATTTGATGCTCCCCAAGGATTTGATTGAAGACGTCAGGCAGGGATTGTTTCACGTTTATCCGGTGGCCGGGATTAACGAGGCCCTGGAGATCCTGACCGGAATCAAAGCCGGACTGCCAAGACCGGACGGGACCCATCCGAATAATACATTGAATGCCAGGATCTCCGCCCGGTTAGACCAATTGGCGGATCTGGCCAAGGAAAAGAAGGACGGTAATAACGAGGAAAAGAAGAAGCAAAAGAAAGACGAAGACACCGCCGAAGTTTGATCATTGACATGGCTGCCGGATGGGAGTAAAATTAACTCAAGTTTCGCACCAGAAAATAAGGGTTAAGTGAGACTAAAATAGTACATTGGTGTACAATATTTATCATTGACATTTTATTCATTATGTGTCTTTAATATACAAAATTATTCAATAATCACATAATGTAGGACCAATAATGCGTGCAACAAAATGCCAACTTAAGTTCAAAGGCGATGTCGAGAATTATCTTTCAAAATCCCATAATAATATAGAATTAATAGCAGATCGTCTCCTTACCCTCTTCAATGTCAAGACCATTATGGGACAATGCCACATTAGAAAACGAGAGGGCGTACATCCGGCTGACATATTGTTTTTATTGATTATCATCCCGTTGCTAAAACTGAAAACGGTTCATAGTTTCTGTCAGTATAAGATCGAGGACTGGGCTGGTTGCGGCAAAGACACATTCTATCGATTCAAGTGTAAAGCCTACCCCTGGAGAACCTTTATTTCTAAAATTGTTATTAAATACTTCTACTTAACAGATAAGAACAAGCCCTTAAGGGGACCTCAAGAACCTGAAGAACGATACTTTATCTTTGATGATACTGGCTTACCCAAGCGGGGAAACAAAATACAAAACGTCTCTTTCTCCCATGATCATACCAAGGGTCGCTCCACATTGGGCTTTTGCGTGCTAAATCTGGGCCTTTTGACTGACGCCGGCTTCTGCCCCTTGGATTTCGCCTATCGTTTTGGCCAGAAGCGCCACCCTAAGAGTCCAGCGGAAATCATAGGAGACAAGAGGAGTATTAGCGGCCAACGGAGCCATGAGGCTAAGCATATGAAGAAGACCGAATTGGCCTTGGATATGCTCGGAAGGGCGATTAAGCAAGGCCATAAAGCTGATTACGCCCTATTTGATAGTTGGTTCTCTTCGCCAATATTTATCAGTAAAATAAGGGCATTATACAATGCTCACGCCATCTGCCGGATCAAGATCAACAATACTTATTATGAGGAGCCTCTTGCAAAACTAATTTGCGTTATACAAAATAGGCATAGTAGTCCCTAATCCTATTATATTAACTTCACAATTATAACAAAATTTGCCTCTATTTTAACAGTTTTGTCTCACCCATAGTTAATATTGGCTTGTATCGCGGTTTTTTGACATAGTTAACCCATAACATCAACGTTGATTCACTCTGACGTTTCATTAATGGGCGTTGATCTCTGCTAAATTACTAAACGAATGAGCTGATCAGCAGCTAACGCCAATATCCCGAACATGAGGTGCGTCATGACTTTCGCATGTCCTCGTACCGGGATCGATCTCCCGCCGAACTCGTCCTTTACGCGGCGGTTGACTCTCTCTACAGTGGCCCTTTCCCTGTAGCGAATATCTTCCGGCATGCTGAAATTAGTGATCTTAAGCCGCTTATGTTCAGCTTCTAATACCTCCTTCAACCTTGCATCGCTGCGAGGGTTGATGTCAATGATGGGTACATGCCCTAAAGTGCAGCTATGTTCTTTGATAATCTGCGCATCATACGCTGAATCCATCAGATCATAAAGGTTGGTAACACGCCGAGCGGTGATTTCCGCCAAAGGCAGGGCCACTTGACTGTCATGGACGGAAGCGGAAGACAGTACGCAGCTTACAGGGATCTGCCCATCTGCGGCATCAATGTGGAGTTTGTATCCAGTCCACGTTTCTTTGTACCCCTTGCTGTTTCGCTTGGAACCGACATCACAAACTTTGGGCAGGTCATCAAGCATTTGTTCCAACGTCATATCCTGTTGACGTTTTAACCGGCTATTTTCCTTGATTACTTCTTCTCCTTTCTTGGGGCGTCCCGGTTTCCTTTTTGGTTTTGCCTCGGTGACATCAACCTGAGACTTCTTTTGTGGCTTCTCCCGTGCCTCTATTTCAGTTGAATCCCGAGAAATATGGCCAATAAGTTTATCTGACAGGTATTTCGCGATTAGGGCCGAATGAATTCGCTCAACCAGTTGATCCTCTGAGAACTCGGCAAATGCCCTTGAAAATGTGGACTCGCTGGGGACTCTTCCTTTGCTGGTCCACCCGCAGATAGTCCGCATTTGATTGTCGGTACTCAGGCGGTCTATTAGAACTCTGGTGGTCGGCATACCATATACCGCCTTAGCCACAAAGGAACGCACGATAGCCGACCTTTCAGTCAATGGCCGTCCAGTTTTGCTATTGTGTGATGATACAAACTCCTCAACGCGAACCAGTTCAAGTATGGTTATTAGCCACTTACTCTTTTCGGTTAATTCTCCAACTTCTTCTTTGAGCCAGGGAAACAGGTTTCTCTGGATATTTAGCCAAGAACGAGACAAACTTGCATGTAATTTCATATTAATCTCCCCATATTTAGCAATTATGATATAAGTTATAGTTTGTATATTTAGAGCTATTATACTATATAATATTATATAATACAACAAAAAACAGGACTGATGTGGCATTTTCTTGGGGATGCACTAATTTAGAAAAACCTTTCGAAGAGTTTTGCAAGAGGCTCTACGTTGTAAACATAATTAGTTAATATTATCGCCGGTGAAAAAGTAAGCCATTTTGGCCGGTGAAAAAATACACCACCCCGGCCGGTCAAAAGTACCCCACCTTGCCTTTTTTCTTCCTGCCTCTCGATCTTTTTTGACTTCCTTTTTG
>JADFYN010000277.1 GCA_015233055.1 Deltaproteobacteria bacterium | reverse complement strand
GAAACATTATGCCCAGACAAGTCACGGAATACCGTTGCCTTCTGATATCACCGGGTGACGTTTGTAGGGAACGAGATGCACTCACAAAGCAGGTAAATCAATGGAACGCCCACATTGGAGATGGTCTTGGTGTGCGAGTTGAGTTGGTCCGTTGGGAAACTCATGCCGTACCGGATTTGTCGGAACCGGGCCAGGAAGTGATAAACAGGCAACTTGTAGATAAGTGTGACTTTGGTATTGCCATCTTCTGGAGCAGGGTCGGTACTCCAACAAAGGAGTTTTTATCAGGATCTGTTGAAGAGGTTTACCGGTTGCAACAGAGAAAAGCCCGAGTGCTCGTGTATTTCTGTGACCGTCCAGTTCCGCGGAGGCTCTTCGGCGGTAAGCAATTTCGGCTGGTTCAAGAACTAAAAAGGGAATACTCCGAACAAGGACTTTTGTCCTCCTATTCGGATAATTCGGATTTATTCAATCAAGTGCAAAACCACCTGGCCAGCATTATAATAAAGAAACCTACCGAAGAGCGGGGAGTCCCTTCCGAAGCAGCGGCGAAGCGCCCGATTAAAGCTAACGACATAGATTATGAAGGCTTCAAGTCCGCCGTAGAGCGGGAACCTGAGATTCAGGAAGCATATCTGGCCCTGATCGCCTTGATCGCGACCAAGCGTGTCTATGCTGAATATGACCCAGACCTGGCTGAACAGGGCGATGCGGAAAGCACCGGGCTGCCGCCTCTGGCTATCCGGTCTGCCTCGGCGACATTGGGTTATGTCGGTGAAACTGGTTTATATGCCTGGCCTCTTTCTGAACAATACGACTACCTGCAAAGGCTGTTACGGGAAGACGGGACTCTCCGAGAGGTCCTTCATCAGATGAAAAGGGTCAATGGTAAAGGGATGATATGGAAAAATGACAGTCAGTTGGGTAAGTACCTCGACTCGTGGACCAGAGCTAATCAGAAGGCCAGGTGGAGCGGCGTGATTTGGTATAATCTTGAATTCTTTAAAGATATCCGGTTCCCTAACGAACATACTATTGTTCCCAAAGAGGCTCTGATCACCGCGCTTCAACTTTTGGGCGAAGACATGGTCATCCAATACCCTGATGGGCGTCACCTGAACATTTCGGGCGAGCGGCATAACCTCTTTGTGTATGGACATGGGGAGAAGCGAGTCCTGCAGTACACCAATACCTTAAAGTTCGCATATGACAAAAAATTTGATAGACAGGACAATGTCAGAAGCAAATTGATTCTCAATTATCAGACCGTGCTTGATCTAGCCCAGACCGGGCACGAGGTGGAAATCCTCCATCCCAGTCACATTTTCACCAACCGTACAGTGGAGTTCGGCCAATCCATCACATCCCAAACGGCGGCACCTGTTGTCCCCTGGCCGCTTCGGAAGGAATATGTGGATTGCCTGGAGCCGGAGAAAGGCTGGTATACCGACGATCAGGTCAATTATCCCCAGCTTCACGGAGGTTGCGTAGACATGCGCTCCCACCGGATCAAGAATTGGGGCAAGGTGAACAAGGTGGACCCTCTGAACGAGGGCTCGTTCCTCATCCGAGTAACGGAAACTCTGGCCGACGGATCCCAGACCGGGTTAACTAAAGCCCAAGACATGACATACCAGTGCTACATCTGGCCTTGCGATAAGGCCCAGCGGAGATTCTTGGCCGGGTGGAAGTATTACAGCATTATGGTGACAGCCCGGCCGGGTAACCGAACTCTGGCCAGGCCGGGGAATGGCGAAGAAGAGGTTTGGTATTACAAAACATCGGCAGACGCCGGTTGGGTGCCGTTGGACAAGGTCAGCCCGACAATCCATATGACGGCCTGGCCAGGTGTAGCTCCGACCGGAGTGGTCTTTGATTTCACTGATAAATTTGGTTTATGCTGTGGCGGCTATTTTCCCGTTTTACCGGAGGTGACCCCTCAAGAAATAGAGGCCGATCCTCTCAAGGTGGGCATTGATTTTGGCACATTGAGTAGCTGCTCTTCATTTTGTCTTGCTTCCGGACGCAATGCTCCGACCGAGATGAATCCATCCGATTTGCTCTATACGGTCTTTTCCAACAAACTTTGGGATCAACATATCGTGGATTTCGCCTGGGTGCCCCATTTTAGCCAGGCCAAGGGGTCAATCAAGGTCTTCCCGACCGGCATCTTCAGCCTGCGGAAAGCCGACTGGAATAAGGTGGAGGTATTCTATAGAGATAGCGATAACATTTTCCACTGCCAGATACCCCATTTACCTCTGCGGCATTACACCATCCCGGGCGACTCATTGGACGAGTCCATTGCCAATGACCCAGCTTATTGTGTTTACAATATCAAGTGGGAGCACGGAGTCACCAAGAAACTGATCTATTGGAAAGACTTCCTGACCTGCTATCTGCTCATGTTGCAGGCCCACTTTTATATGGGGGCACAAAAATATGTCCCCAACAGGTTTTCCAGGCTCTCGGTCTATGTCAGCGTGCCCCTGAAATTTGAAGGGCTAACTATCAATATTCCCGGCCAGGCCACGGACGCTGATCTCAGAAAGGCATTCATTCTTGTCGTCAAAGCGGCCGCCCAAGACGCCGGCCGGTTGTCGGGTCTGGAGATAAATTTCAACGAAAGGAACACAGTCTCGGAAGCGGTGGCGCCCATTCCAAGGGAGTTGAAGGGGCTATCCCTTATCATCGACGTCGGCGGCGGCACGACCGACGTGGCGGTGCTTTCTGAAAACAAATGCATCTCCTGCAGCAGTTTCGTTTTTTCCGGGAACAACCCCTTCCGTGCCGTTTATAGAGAAGATTACTTGAGGTACCAGCGGGCCCTCAGCACCGGGCAACGGCCTTTGGCGGACAGTGGTGAAACTGTCGCCGACTTTATCTACGAACTATGTGCTTATACCGCCCTATTGGCCGGGGCAGCCATTAAGCAGGTCGGTTTGATAGAAGAATCGGCTAGGAGCGGAGACCAGTCCAATAAGATGACCGGATTTAGAATCTATCTTTCCGGCCGCGCCTGGCATTTGGCCGTGTCCCATCCCCTGATCGCAGGTACGGCCAACGCCAAGTCCCGTTATATTAACGAGGTGATCAAAAAAAGTATTTGCGAGCTATTTAATGAACAAGTCCGGCCCAGATTTTTGGACCAAGACTTTCCTATCATGGGTGAAGATAATATCGATATATCCAGTGAACCGGAAAAATCCAAACTGGCTTGCTCTTTGGGGACGATCAATCGCGGCAGACATGTCAGAGTTGATGATCACATCCACACCCTTCCAACTTTCCTCGGCATTTCCTATATAGACATAAAGGGCAAGACTGTGGAGTGGTTCGAGCAAGCCGCCGACAGCCCAATTCCGGATCCTGACAGCATCGGTGTCAAGGCCGTCTCGCCGTCCCTTCTGGTCAAGGAAGACGACCTGGCCAGGCTTTTCAATAACAGCTTCACTGAAATGAACCTTGGCGATCCTTTCCGGCGGGGCCGGATAATCCGGAATTTCACCGAGTACCTCCTGGAAAACCGGCTCGGGGGATTCAATGGTGATATACGGACCATAACCTTAAACAGCGAGCTTATTCCCAGCCGGGTAAGGACCCGGTAGACGATGGGGTAGCAGCGTTAGGTATCATCTTAACTTGAGTTCGACTAGTTTTATCAATCGGGTGGCAGAAATCAATCCGCAGATTTCCCCGATGAACGCAGATGGAGAAGACCCCCAGGTATATTATATTATTTGTCTTTTTTAATCTGCGTAAATCTGAGTAATCTGCGGATTGAGTCGCGGCCGTTCAACCACAGTTTTCTAATCGCAGAGCCAACTCGTCGCACTCAGGGTAACCTTACTCGGATTTAAGAATCCCTTTCATCACCGATAGAATTTTAGATTTTTCTTCATCGGAGTATTGTTTCACGTATTTTTTCATGTTCAGCTCTTTTTCCTCAGAAATACTCTTCAGCACCTGCCTGCCCTTGGCCGTGATTTCCAACCATTTTAAACGATCGTCTTTGGGATCATTTTTCTTTATGATGAATCCCATTTTATCCAGCCTCTTGGTGATACCGGTCAAGTTTGCGCCTGACACCAGCATGATCCTGTTGACATTCTTGATTGTATTCTGCCCGTTCTCGGAAGCATCCAGGATTCTGAGCACGTTATACTGAGGAAATGTTAGCCCATAATTCTTTGAAATAGCTGCTGATTCCCGTTTAAAACGCTCGGCCACCCGCAGGATGGCCATCATCACCCGCTCATCGATGCTCATATCACTTTTGTAACTGGTGTCGGAATTGCTCATCTGATAACTACTCCAGGTCGAAGGTGTCTGTACATCGATTATAGGCTCAAGAACGAGAATAATTTATTAACGTGTTAATTGTCAATACATTATTTGTTAATGTTTAAATATATTCCGGTTACCTCATCTATTTCAATCAACATTCAAGATTGTCTTGTCATATCCCGACCAGGTGTAGAAGTCGGTGATGTCGGCCTCCGGAGGAATTATGACCGTATACAGGGTGTACCGGCCGGGGCCGGAGAAGCTGAATTTGAACTTGTCGGTTCCATTATTAAAGTCGGGAGTCAGGGTCACCCCGGCCCTGGGGGAGGGCAGATTGTCTCCCATCGAGTTCCCTTGTTTATCAAGGCAAAAGAAGCGCCCGGTAGCATCAG
>JADFYN010000276.1:1311-4693 GCA_015233055.1 Deltaproteobacteria bacterium | reverse complement strand
TTGAGGTATGCCGATGTCATGGCAGATTGGGAAGATCTGGCTGGAGGTAATCTGGCGTTTCAGCTTGACGGAGAGGACAGGTACCTTCATGACAGACCGGCAATTCAGGAGGTCTGGACGACTTACTATGCGCAGACAGCTTCGGAGCAATTTGCCCCCTGTATGATCTGTGGCCGGCCTTCCCCTATCGCCCGACTTCACCCAGGTATTAGAGGTGTTTTTGGAGCTAATTCAACGGGGGCTCCACTTGTCTCGTTTAATGCAAACGCCTTTGAGTCCTATGGCAAGACCCAAAGCTACAACGCCCCGGTCAGCGAAGAGGCGGCTTTTGCTTATACCACGGCCTTGAACCATCTTTTGCGTTACGGCAGCCGGCAGCGGGTCCAGATTGGAGACGCCACCACCGTCTTCTGGACGGAGAGGGCGTCTCCCATGGAAAAGTTCATGGGCATTATTTTCGACCCCAAAGATGATACATCAGACCCGGAAGACGTTCGCCTGTTCCTGGAAGCCATCAGGAATGGCCGGTTGCCTCACGGTATTGACGACCCTTCCCTGAAATTCTATATCCTAGGCCTTTCTCCCAATGTCGCTCGGTTGGCCGTGCGGTTCTGGCATGTCAGTACGGTAGCGGACATCTGCTCGAAAATAGGACAGCACTTCAAAGACCTATCCATAGTTAAATCATTTGAAAAGGATAGAGAGTTTCCCGGTATGTGGCAACTGCTCCGTGAGACGGCAGTTCTTAGCAAAACCGAGAATATTTCCCCTATCTTGGCCGGGACGGTGATGCGGTCCATCCTGACCGGCGCCGTTTATCCCCGAACGCTGCTTACAGCCATAATTACCCGGATCCGAGCCGACCAAACGGTGAATTATCTCCGGGCGGCCATGATCAAGGCCTACCTGGTCAGAAAATATCGCGTAACCCATACTCCTATGGAGGTAACCATGTCATTGGACCAAGAATCGACCCAAATCGGGTATCGGTTGGGACGGTTATTCGCCGCCCTGGAAAAGGCGCAGCGGGATGCTCTTCCCGGCATTAACGCCACCATCAGAGATCGATACTACAGCTCGGCTTCGGCTACGCCTCGCGCCGTTTTCCCGCAATTGATCAGGCTGGCCCAGCACCACATCTCCAAGAGTGAATATAAGGGCGCCGATAAACAGATTGAGACAATTGTGTCGGGCATCCAGGAATTCCCGGCCCATTTGAATCTGGAAGATCAAGGTATGTTTGCCCTCGGATATTATCATCAACGGCAGGCGTTCTATACCAAATCCGAAGATAAGAAGGAGAACCCGAATGACTGATATCGTCAATAATCGCTATGAATTCGTCTATCTCTTCGATGTCGAAAACGGCAACCCCAATGGTGATCCCGATGCCGGAAATATGCCCCGCCTTGACCCTGAAACCAGCTTTGGCCTCGTGACCGATGTTTGCTTAAAGAGAAAGGTCCGCAATTACGTCGAGATCGTAAAAAATGGAGAGTCTCCCTTCGAGATATACATCCGGGAAAAGGCTATTCTCAACCAGACACATGAGCGGGCTCACCAGGCTATCGGCGCAGCCGGGCCGGGGGCGGACAAAAAACGCAAGGGTTCTTCCGACGAGGTGGACAAGGCCAGGGAGTGGGTGTGCCGAAATTTCTTTGACGTCCGGACCTTTGGCGCGGTCATGTCCACCGGCGTCAATTGCGGCCAGGTCCGAGGCCCGGTGCAGTTCAACTTTGCCCGAAGTTTAGATCCGATCGTGCCTTTGGAAGTGAGTATAACCAGGATGGCCGTCACCACAGAAAAAGAAGCTGAAAGTCAACAAGGTGATAACCGGACCATGGGCCGGAAGCATATCGTCCCCTATGCCCTGTACCGCTCGGAGGGGTATATCTCCGCCCATCTGGCAGCAAAGACGGGGTTCTCGCCGCAGGACCTGGATTTGCTCTGGGAGGCCCTGGTCAATATGTTTGATCACGATCATTCCGCGGCCAGGGGTAAGATGAATGCCCGGAAGCTGATCGTGTTCAAACATGATTCCATGTTGGGCAATGCCCCGGCCCATAAACTTTTTGATCTGGTCCAGGTCGGGCGGAGTACGGATGACTCCAGACCGCCCCGTGCGTTTTCCGATTATCAGGTGATTATTGACCAGACAGGCGTTCCCGCCGGGGTGACGCTGGAAGAAAAAATCTAACCCCATGAACTACACCGAAGACGACTTGCTGCCCATTTCGGCCCTGCAACACCTGCTGTTTTGCCAGCGCCAATGCGCCCTGATCCACATCGAGCGGCTTTGGAGCGAGAACAGGTTGACCGCGGAAGGCCGGATTATGCACGAACGAGTCCATGAAGCTCATCACGAGACCAGGGATCAGGTGCGGGTGGAATATGCGGTGCCTTTGCGGTCCCTCCGGTTGGGCCTGACCGGGATAGCCGACGTGGTCGAATTCCATCTCGACAACCCGTCAGGTGATGACCGTTCATCCCAGGAGGCCGCACTTGCCGCCCTGATCCGGAAACGTAAAGGCGCCATCGCTAAACCTTCATCACACCGCCGGCGACCACGGCCGGTGGAGTATAAACGCGGTTCAGCCAAGCCCGGCCATTGCGACAAGGTGCAACTCTGCGCCCAGGCTCTATGTTTGGAGGAAATGCTGAATACGGAAATCCCGGACGGCGACCTGTACTACGGGAAAAACCGCCGCCGTCTCAACGTGGAGTTTGATTCCGAATTGCGGCAAGTGACAACGGACGCGGCCGAAAAGCTGCACCTCTTGGTTGCATCCGGGCAGACCCCCAGGCCGGTCTACGCGTCCCGCTGCGATAGTTGTTCTTTGGTTAATCTTTGTCTGCCCAAGACCCTGGACCAGCCGCGGTCGGTCCGGCGTTACCTGGAAAAGGCGATCCTACAAGATGAAGAAACTCCTTAATACGCTTTATGTGACCACGCAAGGTGCGTACCTGGCCAAGGAAGGCGAAACCGTGCTGGTCAAGGTGGAGAACCAGATCCGCTTACGGGTGCCCATTCACACCTTGGGCGGCATTGTCTGCTTTGGTCAGGTGTCGGTCAGTCCTTTCCTGATGGGCATGTGCGCCGAAAATGACGTGGGTCTCAGTTTCATGACCGAATACGGACGATTCCTGGCCAGGGTGCAAGGGCCGGTGTCCGGCAATGTCTTGTTGCGCCGGGAGCAGTACCGCCGGGCCGATGACCTGAAAGCCTCCGCAGCCATGGCCGGGTCGGTGCTTACCGGAAAGCTGGCTAATTGCCGGACGGTGTTGGCCCGGGCCAGGCGGGATCATCCAGACAAGGTGAACGCGGAGGACCTGCAGCAGGCTTTAGGACGGATCGGCGACTTCCTGGAGCGAATGCAAACCG
>JADFYN010000276.1:0-1271 GCA_015233055.1 Deltaproteobacteria bacterium | reverse complement strand
AGGCGGCCCATACCTATTTCGGCGTCTTTGATCATCTGATAGTCACCCAAAAGGAGGATTTCTCCTTCCAGGGGCGCAACCGCCGTCCACCACTGGATGAAGTGAACTGTCTGTTGTCCTTCCTGTATACCCTGGTCACGCACGATGTCCGTTCCGCCCTGGAGACGGTTGGATTGGATCCGGCCGTGGGATTCCTTCACCGGGACCGCCCCGGCCGGCCCGGCCTGGCTCTGGATCTGATGGAGGAATTTCGCCCATTCCTGGCCGACAGGTTGACTCTTTCCTTAATCAATCTGCGGCAAGTTCAAAAAAAAGGATTCACGCGAGCGGAAACCGGGGCGGTCTTGATGACCGACGAGACCAGGAAAACGGTTCTGG
Organism: Deltaproteobacteria bacterium; assembly: GCA_015233055.1. Lineage (GTDB taxonomy): Bacteria > Desulfobacterota > JADFXK01 > JADFXK01 > JADFXK01 > JADFXK01. The sequence continues at coordinate 893 of JADFYN010000276.1, read as the reverse complement.
TCGCGTACCAAACACGCAAGCAAGAAGAGATTCTCCACCCCTTTATTGGTGAAAAGGTGGCTATCGGCCTGCTGCCCTATGTCCAGGCCTTGCTGCTGGCTCGTCATTTGCGGGGAGAGTTGGACGGGTATCCGCCATTTATCCAGAAATGAGGTGGTTATGCTTGTTCTGGTCAGTTATGATATATCCACCATGGACCCGGCGGGGCCGCGCCGTCTGAACCGGGTGGCCAAGACATGCAAAAACTATGGGCAACGGGTCCAGTTTTCCGTCTTCGAGTGCCTGGTGGACCCGGCCAAATGGGTTGTCCTGCGCCAAAAGCTGATCGACATTATCGAACCCGAGACCGATAGCCTGAGATTCTATTTCCTCGGCTCCAACTGGAGACACCGGGTGGAACACATTGGGGCCAAAAAAACGTACGACCAAGAGGGTCCGCTGATAGTTTGAGGCTCAGTGCGAACCACAAGTGGACACGATTTCCCCCGTCAGGTTCGCACATTAGTTAAATCAGCTACTTACTCTAATAACCTGGTAATCATCGGGGGAAGTGCATCTCGCTCCGTCGAGGTACGCGAAAACCCTCGATTTACTCTTTAGTTCTTCGGCGCTTAAGCGGCGCCAGTCGCTCCCCTCGCGGGGGCGTGGATTGAAACTCCAGAAAGACATGGATATTTAATTGTCTCGTTCGTCGCTCCCCTCGCGGGGGCGTGGATTGAAACATTTGCATTTTTGAATCTATCTATGGAAAACTGGTCGCTCCCCTCGCGGGGGCGTGGATTGAAACACGTCTCGGGAGTGACAATCCGCACTTCAGACGGTCGCTCCCCCCGCGGGGGCGAGGAATGAAGCGAAACGGGGGCGGGGGGAGTGGCGGCGGTGGGTGGGGCCGC
>JADFYN010000275.1 GCA_015233055.1 Deltaproteobacteria bacterium | reverse complement strand
GTATAAGTTGCTGCATCCCGGGATAACTTTAACCTCCTACCCCTGAAACAGCATTACCCCTGTTTCTTGAATAACGATCAAAATGATGAACTGCAATTAACCCTTATTCGTACGGAAGCAAAAGGCATCCCTGAAAGCATCTGGTTGATTTATCAGGATTACGGCCCAACTAAAATCTATGACGCAATAATCGAGTGTTGCCGATAAAAACACTCCGGCCGATCCCTTGGCTCTAACATAATGTATTTTTATATAATTACCAACTATGGAGGAAAGATACATGACCCGAAAACATCTCCTGTCATTTTTTATCTTGATCACGATGTCGCTGCTGCTACTGGCCGGTCCCGCCATCCAAGCCGCCAAGGCCGAGGACACTATAAAGGTGGGGATTCTCCATTCGCTTTCCGGAACCATGGCCATCAGCGAAACCTCTCTTAAGGATGTCGCCTTGATGACCTTCGAAGAAATCAATCAAAACGGCGGCCTGCTGGGTAAGAAAATTGAACCGGTGGTGGTCGATCCCGCCTCCAATTGGCCTCTGTTTGCCGAAAAGGCCCGAGAACTCATTGATAAGCACAAAGTCGCCGCGGTCTTCGGCTGCTGGACGTCAGTCTCTCGAAAGTCCGTCTTGCCTGTATTTGAAGAGCTGAACGGGCTTTTGTTTTATCCCGTCCAGTATGAAGGTGAGGAATGCTCCAACAATGTCTTCTACACCGGCGCCGCGCCCAATCAGCAGGCCATTCCGGCCGTGGAATATCTCATGAGTAAAGACGGCGGCGGGGCCAAACGCTTTGTCCTGCTGGGCACTGATTACGTCTATCCCCGGACCACCAATAAGATATTACGCGCCTTCCTCCATGCCAAGGGCATCACCGACGCCGATATTATGGAGACCTATACCCCCTTCGGCCACAGCGATTATCAAACCATCGTCACCAGTATCAAGGATTTTTCCGCAGCTAAGAAAACCGCCGTCATCTCGACCATCAATGGTGATTCCAATGTCCCGTTTTACAAGGAACTGGCCAATCGGGGGATAAAGGCGGAGAACATCCCCGTGGTCGCTTTTTCGGTGGGTGAAGAAGAACTGCGCGGGATCGACACCAAACCCCTGGTCGGCCATTTGGCCGCCTGGAATTACTTCATGTCCATTGATACTAAAGAGAATAAAGAATTTATCAAAAAGTGGCAAGATTATGTCAAAAAGCATAACCTGCCCGGCGGCGACAAACGAGTCACCAACGATCCCATGGAAGCCACCTACATCGGCATTAAAATGTGGGCCCAATCCGTCCTCCAGGCCGGCACCACGGATGTCAACGCCGTCCGGCAAGCCATGGGCTATCAGAAGGTTAAGGCCCCCTGCGGCTTCGACATCTCCATGGACGCCAAGAACCACCATTTGCATAAGCCTGTTTTCATAGGCGAAATACGGGCCGATGGCCAGTTTGATATCGTCTGGAAAACGCCCGGTCCCATCAGAGCCGAAGCCTGGAGTCCTTATATTCCCGATAGCGCCAAAAAGGTCGCCGATTGGACTTATCCCTGGGTCTGCGGCAATTGCACCGCCCCAAAATATAAATAAACGCCGTCAACTGATCTTACAGCGCCCTCTTCCCCTAGAGGGCGCGTAACCAATCCGGGTGGGCTACTATGTTGTTCATAAAGACTCTCTATACCCTCATTGTGTTTTTAAGCGCCTTTTTCATCCTGGCCTTCGCGCCGCAGGGGTTCCCCGATGAAGGCAAGCTGGAAGAGTCTATCGGACACCTGGGCTCATCCAGCCGCCAGGAGATCATCGCCGCGGTGGAGGCCCTAAGGCAATTGGGTGACCACCGGGCCTTGCCCGCCCTGGAGGCTCTGCTCGACCGAAGATTGCGCGTCACCAAAGTCGGGCGCATCTTAATCAAAGTCAAAAACGGCCACGGGATGATGGACGCGGTGACCGGGGTGGCCCTGGCTCAACAGCTAGATGGGCTCGACACTCCGGTCATCAATAACCAGGTCAGGATCGTCCTGAGCCAGACCATCGCCATCCTCAAACTGGTCTCACCCGAGGCAGAGATGCGGCTGGCCGCAGCAGAGGAACTGCTTCAGCATCCCCAAGAGGAGGCCACCTCCGCCCTTCGAACGGCCATCGACCGGGAGAAAAACACCAGGGTCCGCCGCGCCCTGGCCCTGGCCCTGGCCTTGACCGAAGTCGCCGGTTCCAATAAAGAGCGACGGATAGCCGCCTTAAACATCATCGGCCAGTCGGACAATCCCAACTTTATCGTCAACCTGAAGCCTCTTTTAGCCAGGCAGGCCTCAGGAGAATTCCAGGAGCCGGATGAACAGGTCAGACAGGCCGCCAGGTCCGCCCTCAGCGCCATCGAACGGCATATGGTCGTGGTCGGCGTCATGCAAAATCTGTTCTACGGGCTGAGTCTCGGGAGCGTCCTCCTGCTGGTCGCCCTGGGCCTGGCCATCACCTTCGGCCTGATGGAAGTGATCAACATGGCCCACGGCGAAATGTTAATGCTGGGCGCCTATTCCACCTATGTTATTCAAGGTATCTTCAAGGCCCATTGTCCCGATCAAATCGCCTGGTATCTGGTCGCCTCCATCCCGACGGCGTTTATCGTGGCCGGGGTGGTGGGCATGATCTTAGAACGGAGCATCATCCGGTATCTCTACGGCCGGCCCCTGGAGACGCTGCTGGCCACCTGGGGGATCAGCTTATTGTTGATCCAGACGGTCAGACTTATTTTTGGGGCCCAGAATGTGGAAGTGAGCAATCCCCCGTGGCTGTCCGGCGGCTGGGAACTCATGCCCGGATTGATGCTGACCTATAACCGGATCGCCATCATTTGTTTCGGCCTGGGAGTGGTCCTGCTCGTCTGGCTGTTTCTCAACCGCAGCCCGCTGGGACTGCAGGTCCGGGCCGTCACCCAGAATAGGGCCATGGCCGCGGCCCTGGGCATTTACACCTCTCGGGTTGACACCTGGACTTTCGGCCTAGGGTCAGGTATAGCAGGATTGGCCGGGGTGGCCCTGTCTCAAATCGGCAACGTCGGCCCGGAACTCGGCCAGAGCTACATCGTCGATTCCTTTATGGTCGTGGTCCTAGGCGGCGTGGGCAAGTTGGCCGGGACTATCTGGGGCGCCACCGGGTTAGGGGTAATCAACAAATTTTTGGAACCTTTCACCGGCGCCGTCCTGGGCAAGATAATGGTCCTGGTCTTCATTATTCTTTTTATCCAAAAACGGCCCCAAGGCATCTTCGCCCTCAAAGGCCGGATGGCGGAAGGATAGGTTATGCTCTCCAAACTTGCGCGCCTCCACACCAGGCGGGCCTGGATAGTCATCTTGTCCCTGATCATCCTGGCCGTGCTGGTTATTCCGGTGCTGAACCGGGCCGTGCCTAAAGACTCGGTTTTTTACCTGCCGGATTATCTCATTTCGCTCTGCGGCAAGTTCCTCTGTTATGCCCTGGTCGCCCTGGCCATGGACATGATCTGGGGTTTTAGCGGCATCCTCAGCCTGGGGCAGGGGGTCTTCTTTTCCCTGGGCGGCTATGCCATGGGGATGCACTTAATGCGGGTGATGGCCGGCGAAGGGGTATACCGGAGTCAATTGCCGGATTTCATGGTTTTTTTGGATTGGAAGGAGCTGCCCTGGTATTGGTTGGGATTTAATCACTTTTGGTTTACCGTGTTGATAATTATTCTGGTTCCGGGACTACTGGCCCTGATCATCGGCTTTTTTGCCTTCCGGTCGCGCATCAAGGGCGTCTATTTTTCAATCATCACCCAGGCCATGACCTTTGCCCTGATGTTGTTCTTTTTCAGAAATGAAACCGGGTTCGGCGGGAACAACGGGTTAACCGACTTTAAGCGGATTCTCGGGTTTTCGCTTCAAGAACCGGCGGTCAAAGTGGGGTTGTACATCATCTCCGCGATTGTGCTTCTGGTCAGTTATCTTGTCTGCCGCTATATCACCATGTCCAAGTTGGGCCGCGTCCTGGCCGGGATCAGAGATGCGGAAAGCCGGATCATGTTCTCCGGTTATAATACGCTGCATTATAAGCTGTTTGTCTTCACTCTGGCCGCCGTGCTCAGCGGAGTGGCCGGGGCCTTATATGTTCCCCAGGTGGGGATTATCAACCCCAGTGAGATGCAGCCGGCCAATTCCATTGAAATGGCTATTTGGGTGGCCGTGGGCGGCCGCGGGACTCTGGTCGGGGCCTTGATCGGAGCCGGTCTGGTCAATGCCGCCAAGAGCTGGTTCACCGTGGCCTTTCCCAACTTGTGGCTTTACTTTTTGGGGGCCATGTTCATCGGCACCACGCTTTTCCTCCCCCGGGGCCGGCAAAACCACCCTGCTCGACGTCATAACCGGGAAAACCCGTCCGGATACGGGGTCCCTTTTTTACGGTCAAAGCATCGACTTGTCAAAACTTTCGGAATCAGAGATCGCCCAGGCCGGAATCGGGCGGAAATTCCAGAAGCCGACCGTCTTTGAAAATCATACCTTGTTCGAAAACTTGGAGCTGGCCCTCAAATGCGACAAAGGGGTCTGGCACAGCTTGTTTGGAACACTTACCCCCATCCAGCGCGGCCGCATCGCCGAAGTATTGGAGATGATCGGTCTGACCGACCTGGCCGACCAAAAGGCCGGGTTGTTGTCTCACGGCCAGAAACAATGGCTGG
>JADFYN010000274.1 GCA_015233055.1 Deltaproteobacteria bacterium | reverse complement strand
CGCTGGGCCACCACACCGACCACCGCCGACGAAATCAAAAATGGCTCAACCCCCATATCCACCAGCCGAGTTACCGCTCCGGCCGAATCGTTGGTATGCAGGGTGCTAAACACCAGGTGGCCGGTTAAAGATGCCTGAATGGCTATTTCGACCGTTTCCAGGTCGCGTATCTCGCCGACCATAATGACGTCGGGATCATGCCGCAGGATAGCCCGCAGGCCCTTGGCAAAGGTCAAATTAATTTTGGGGTTGACCTGGATCTGGCCGACCCCGTAAAGCTGATACTCGATGGGATCTTCCACCGTGATGATGTTCCTTTCCACCGAGTTTAATTCATTCAGAGCCGCATAGAGGGTGGTGGACTTGCCGGAACCGGTGGGACCGGTGACCAGGATAATCCCATTGACCCGACTGATCAGCGACCGGAAGACGGTCAGCTTCTTCGGTCCAAAGCCAAGTTCCTCCAGGCCCAGTAACGCGGCCGTCTTGTCCAGCAACCGGAGCACGATCCGTTCCCCAAAGGCCGTGGGGATAATAGATACCCGGATATCAATGTCTTTATTGGCCACCCGGATTTGAATCCGGCCGTCTTGAGGCAACCGCTTTTCGGCGATATTGAGATTGGCCATGATCTTAATCCGGGAGGTGATGGCCGACTGGAATCTCTTGGGTGGAGACAAAATTTCATACAAAATGCCGTCGATCCGATACCTGACCTTAAGGTCTTTTTGGTATGGCTCGATATGGATGTCACTGGCCTGGCGCTTGGCCGCCTGGGTGAGAACATGGTTGACCAGGCGAATAATGGGCGCTTCCGAGGTGGCATCGAGCAGGTCTTCGGTCTCCCCGAAGGCGTCCCCCGAGCCTGAGGCTTCATCACCAGCGTCCAGGTCTTGGATGACTTCTTCCGAGGTATCGCCGGCCTGATCATAGAACCGGTGGATACAGGCCAGAATCTCCCGGCGGGTGGCCAGCACCCGGTTGACTTTGAGGCAATTAAAAAACAGCCGCATTTCATCCACAGGGTTGATCATATATGGATCATTAACCGCCACGGTCAGCACGCCGTCTTCTAAATTCAGCGGGGCGATGGTGTATTTCTTGAAATAGTTGATGGGGACGCGGCCGGCCAGTTCCACTGATAGCCGAGGCTTCAGGTTTTTGAACAGGGGCAGGTTAAAACGTTGGGCCAGGACCTCTAATAGCTCCTCTTCCGAGACCGCCCCGGTCTTGAGCAGGAGATCAATAAAAGGCTGGCTGGTCCGGCGATGGGAGTCCAGGGCCTCCTGGATCAAATTCATCTCCAGGCCAAGTGATTCGTGGATAAATCGGGCTAAACTTTTTTCATTCATGATTATAATGACGCGATAACAGGTGACTGGATGGCAATCGTTTTAGACTCGCCTGAAAATAGCACTATCCTAACCGGATAGCAACCACTATCAAGCGCGATCAAGAGGGCAAACCACAGCGGACGCAGGGGAAAGGAAAAAAACAGGTTGATTTGGTCATCGGCCGGTCTTGAGAGTTAGAACCAACTCGAGATTGGAGGAAGGCTTTTTAGAATTTTAGAAGTGGATGTCCTCGCAGACAAACGGGACAGCATATTTATTAACTTAATGAATCATCTTAATCAAAATAGTCACTGCCGCCGTGAACATGCCGGCGATGAGAGCCGTTTGGGTGGCGATCAGGCCAACGACCCATTTAATAACATCCCCCCTGGCGGCAGCAATATCCTTTTTGGTTTCGGCCCGCAGTATTTCAATGTCTTTTTTGGTTTCAGAGCGTAACACTTCAATTTCTTTTTTGGTTTCGGATCGAAGAAATTCTATGTCTTTCTTTGTCGCCAGGAACTCCAACTGCTGCATCTGGCTATCTCTGAGTATTTCAGATATCCTCAAGCAGGTCTCATCGTCCAGGCTAGTATGCTTTATCTGCTCATAAACTGATAGGCTATCAAATAGTTGCATGAAGTCTCTCCTCTATAATTTTAAAATCCAAGCATATCATAGTTTAGGCTGGGAAGCAAGCGTTTTACTCAACCAAGCTTCCTGCAGACACCTCCAACGCTGAAGAAACGGCTGCCGGAAGACGATGGAGATGGAGAGCGTAAAAGAGACAAGAGATCGTCGGTACCGGATGCAAAAAATTCCAAAACACCCTCCCAATACGTATTGCTTACCGCACACATGATCACATCCGGGTCAAAATTGGAATTGCCTCGCCGCCTTGTTTTCGTTTGACATCAACTTTGAACTACCATATACTAAAAGCTTTGACGCCAGGTAGGGATATTAACAATAATTGATTTGGGAGGTTACAGCTTGTCATCACCATCTTTCACCCTGAAACGGACCCAGTGGTGCGGTCTATTGCGATCCGAGCATATCGGGCAAACCGTGACCTTGGCCGGCTGGGTCCAGCGGCGCCGGGATCACGGCGGCTTAATCTTTGTCGACTTACGAGATCGGGAGGGTCTGGCCCAGGTGGTGTTTAATCCTGAACTCGATTCCCTGGTCCATAGTTCTGCCCATTCTATCCGTAGTGAGTACGTTTTGGCCGTGAAGGGCCTGGTTCGGGAGCGGCCGGAAGGGATGGTCAACCCCAAATTAGCCACCGGATCCATCGAAATCCTGGCCGAAGAATTGGAGATATTGAACCCATCCAAGACCCCTCCGTTCATGATCGAGGACCGGGTCGACGTTTCTGAGAACATTCGGCTTAAATACCGGTACCTGGACTTGAGACGCCCCGCCATATTCAACAACATGTTGGTCCGGCACAAAACGGCTCAGTGCGTCCGGTCGTTCTTAAATGACCACGGCTTTATAGAAGTTGAAACTCCGGTCTTGACCAGGAGCACCCCGGAAGGCGCCAGGGACTATCTGGTGCCCAGCCGAGTCAATCAGGGTTATTTTTATGCCTTGCCCCAATCGCCCCAGTTATTCAAACAATTGCTGATGGTGGCCGGGTTTGAGCGCTACTATCAGATTGTTAAGTGCTTCCGGGACGAGGATTTGCGGGCCGACCGGCAGCCCGAATTCACCCAGATCGATCTGGAAATGTCTTTTATTACCGAGGAAGATATCATTTCGGTGATGGAGGACATGGTCACAACCATCTTTAAAGAGATCATTGGGCTGGATCTGGTCACGCCTTTTCCCCGCATCACTTATGCTGAGGCCATGGCCCGGTTCGGGCTGGATCGGCCGGATACCCGGTTTGGGCTTGAACTGGTCGATGTTACCGATGTGGTCAAGGACTCTGGGTTCAAGGTTTTCGCCGAGGCGGCCCAAAAAGGCGGTATCATTAAGGCGATCAACGCCAAAGGAGCAGCCTCATTATCCCGCAAGGATCTAGATGATCTTACCGGATTTGTGGCCATTTATGGCGCCAAAGGCCTGGCCTGGATCAAAGTCAACCCCACAGGGTGGCAATCACCCTTTGCCAAGTTCCTGTCCGAAGAAGAAAAGCAGGGCCTAACCGCCAAACTGGGCATGGAAGAGGGCGACCTGATCTTTTTCGGTGCTGATTCCCGGCCGGTGGTAAATGCGGCCTTAGGCCAATTGAGGTTATTGATGGCCGGAAGCTCAAGCTGATTCCAGAGAATCAATTCGCCTTCACCTGGGTGATTCAATTTCCCCTGCTGGAATATGACGATACGGAAAATCGCTACGTGGCTATGCACCATCCCTTTACCTCACCCATGGATGAAGACGTGGACAAGCTAACCACTGAGCCGCTGGCCGTCCGGGCCAGATCATACGACCTGGTCCTGAATGGGAATGAGATCGGAGGCGGAAGTATCCGAATCCATCGCAGCGAAATGCAGTCCCAAGTTTTTTCGGCCTTGAACATCGGTCCGGAAGAGGCTGAAGAGAAATTCGGCTTCCTCCTTGAGGCCCTGCAATATGGCGCGCCACCGCATGGTGGTTTGGCCTTCGGCTTCGACCGGCTGATCATGCTCCTTACCGGACGGGATTCCATCCGGGATGTGATCGCCTTTCCCAAAACCCAGAAAGCGGCCTGCCTGACCACCCAGGCGCCATCTTCGGTAACTGCCACCCAGCTCTTATAACTGGGCCTCAAGCTGGATGTATCCTCCAAGAAGCCGTAATCGACGGGGCGATAGAATTTGTGTCCGGGTTACGCGTTGTGGGTTACGGGCTAATGCCTTGAGCAATAATCTAATGATATTATCCTGCTGACAGTCATAATTGTCTCTTCTGAATCAGGAACAATGACTAATTTGACTTCTTATGGCTTCGCCACCCAGACAACAAGTTGTCTGGGCCACCCTCCTTCATCCCGGGGCGGTTCTCTGCACAGCGAAGCGGCAAGGAGCAAGGCAAAAGAGCGCCGATTAGGCTCGTTCAAAATATAGCAGAAACCAGAAACACGCAACTTGCAACACGTAACCCGCAACGCGTAAGAGGAACGAAGACATGGCCAAGTGGGATAATCGAAGGCGGGTCCTGGCTCGCCGCCATTCTGATTTTTGGAAACACCAGCTTCAGAACGTGGCCGAACCTAATTTGATGCGCGAGGTTTTCCCCTATGATGAAGTGCCCAAGATAGATTTTGACTTTATGCTGATGGATATCGATCCCGCTGATGCCTTACTGATCACCGACACCACCTTTCGGGATGGTCAGCAGGCCCGGGCACCTTATACCGTCAAGCAAATTGAGGATAT
>JADFYN010000273.1:3455-4705 GCA_015233055.1 Deltaproteobacteria bacterium | reverse complement strand
CCGCCCCCTTCTCCAATCTGTATGAGTCATTGGTTTTTTTCGCCTGCACGATTACGCTGGTGTATCTTTTGGTGGAGAAGAAAACCGGTCATCGGGCGATGGGTGTTTTCGTCATTCCGATCTCTTTTCTGGCCATGGCTTATGCCTCTTTTTCCCCCGATATCAGCAGCAAGATCGTTCCTCTTATCCCGGCCTTGAAAAGTAACTGGCTGATCGCTCACGTTATCACCTGTTTTCTGGGTTACGCCGGCTTTGCCACTTCCTGCGGGCTTAGTTTAATGTTTCTGCTCAGGATGAATCATCCAGAGACAGGATCTCAAGACAGCTTCTGGGTTAGGCTCATTCCCCTATCCCAAACGCTGGAAGAGTTGATTTACCAGACTATATTAATAGGATTCTTGTTTCTAACCATAGGTATCGGCACCGGGGCCATCTGGGCGCACTCGGCCTGGGGGACCTATTGGTCCTGGGACCCCAAGGAAACCTGGTCATTGATCACCTGGCTCATCTATGCGTTCATTCTGCACGGTCGCATGGCCCGAGGCTGGGCCGGCAAGACCATGGCCATCCTCTCTTTGGTGGGATTCACGGCGGTTTTGTTTACCTACCTGGGGGACAAATATCTGGTTAAAGGATTACATAGTTACAGTGCGACCTAAACGGTTTCCGGTTGCTCGTCGTTAGATATTTGTTACCGTCTCAGGTGGTGACGTTTCTCTTGACATTCGCCTCCCGTCCTGATAGGAAATAGGGTATATAGCTAATCTCGCCGGAACGCATCCCGATCCATCCCAATCGTAAAAACTTATTGATTTATCCTACCCAGATGCATCACTGCAGGGGTTACCGGCCGGCACTACCCCGGTCCCTGCCATTATTCTTACGCACAACCAGCAACCAGCAAAGAACAACCAAGAACCAGCAACGAGAAACCAGCAACCAGGAACATTTCATCAACATGGAGACGATTAGATGAAACTTGACGAAATTATTATCTCTCGCGCCATTATTGACCGGTATATGAAGAAGTTTTCCGACTACCTGGACGTCGACGTGGCCATCGTTGGGGCCGGCCCGGCCGGCTTAGTGGCGGCCCGCGATCTGGCTCTGGCTGGGCGTAAGGTGGCCTTGTTTGAACGCAAGCTGTCTGTCGGCGGCGGCATGTGGGGCGGCGGCATGATGTTGAACGAAATCGTCATCCAAGATGAAGCCAAACGGATACTCGATGACTATGGCGTTCGGACCGAGCA
>JADFYN010000273.1:2829-3361 GCA_015233055.1 Deltaproteobacteria bacterium | reverse complement strand
TTCAACCCGATCTCGGCGGAAGACGTGATGGTCCGGGACAACCGGGTAATCGGTCTGGTGATCAACTGGACGGCGGTGGAAATGGCCCATTTACACGTTGACCCTCTGGCCGTCCGGGCCAAATTTGTCATCGATTCCACCGGTCACGACACCGAGGTGATTAAGGTAATTCAGCGGAAAGTGGATGCCAAATTACTCACCTCCACCGGTTCCATAATCGGGGAAAAATCATTGTGGGCTGAAGTGGCCGAGCAATCAACCATGGAAAACACCAAAGAGGCTTTTCCCGGGGTGTATGTCGCCGGCATGGCCGCCAACGCCACCTTTGGGGCATTTCGGATGGGGCCGATTTTCGGCGGGATGCTGTTATCCGGTGAAAAAGTGGCTAAAGAAATTGATAAACGCTTGACTGCCGGCATTTAATCAAGGTATGGTGGCCGGTGTCTACGGCCGGGCCGGGAATGCGGCCGCCAAATTCTTCAGCCCCAACTATCTCAGCCCCATCAGGGGTTGAGATAATTATGATACACTT
>JADFYN010000273.1:1474-2790 GCA_015233055.1 Deltaproteobacteria bacterium | reverse complement strand
TGTTACAACGAAGGGTTAACAAGTCCGCGTCGGCCTTCCCTGATGGCTCGGCTGCGGTGAAACGGAACCTGTAAGGATTATTTATGGAATACGAGCCTGTTATCGGGCTTGAGGTCCATGCCCAAATGTTGACCTCAAGCAAAATATTCTGCGGTTGCTCCACCCAGTTCGGCGCTGAGCCAAATTCCCTGACCTGCCAGGTCTGTCTGGGAATGCCCGGGGTATTGCCCGTCCTCAATAAAAAAGTGGTCGAATACGCCACTAAAATGGCTTTAGCCACCGGGTGCGCCATTGCGCCTTACAGTCAGTTTGCCCGGAAAAACTATTTCTACCCCGATTTACCCAAGGGATATCAGATCTCTCAATATGAACTGCCGCTGGCTGAGCACGGCCGGGTGGAAATCGACACCGATGCCGGGCCGAAACGAATCGGCATTACCCGCATTCATATGGAAGAAGACGCCGGCAAACTCGTTCATGATGACTATAACCCCAAGAGTTACGTTGACTTCAATCGGACCGGAACACCCTTGATTGAAATCGTCAGCGAACCGGACATGAGATCATCCGATGAAGCCGCGGCTTACCTGAAGATACTGCGGGATATCCTGGTTTACCTGGAGATATGCGACGGCAACATGCAGGAAGGGAGCTTCCGGTGCGACGCCAATGTCTCGCTCCGGCCGGCCGGGACTGAGCCTTTCGGCACCCGCACCGAGCTTAAGAATATGAATTCCTTTCGTAACGTCCAGCGGGCCATAGAATATGAAATCAGGAGACAGCGGGCCTTGCTGGAGGACGGACAGGTAATCGTTCAGGAAACCAGACTGTGGGACGCGGCCAAAAATGTCACCGTTTCCATGCGGAGCAAGGAAGAATCCCACGATTACCGCTACTTCCCGGACCCTGATCTGGTTCCCATCGTCATAGATGAGGCCTGGATTTCCCGAATCGAACAGACCTTGCCCGAGTTGCCCACCCCCAAGAAGAAGCGTTTCGTGGACAAATACGGAATCCCGGTTTATGACGCCGGAGTGTTGACCTCATCGAAAACGCTGGCTGATTACTTTGAGCGCTGCGTGGACTTATTTCCGGAAGCTAAAACGGTCAGCAACTGGATTATGAGCGAATTACTTCGGGAACTCAAGAACGACGAGCGTGAGATTGAGCAATGCCCCGTCACTCCGGAAAATTTGGCCGAAATGCTGAACATGATCAAGAACGGGGTGATTAGCGGTAAAATTGCCAAGACAGTATTTGAAGAGATGTACCAGACGGGAGACGCCCCCAAATCCATCGTGGCCAAAAAAGGCCTG
>JADFYN010000273.1:0-1445 GCA_015233055.1 Deltaproteobacteria bacterium | reverse complement strand
CGAAGGACATTTAGCCCAGATGGTGGAGCAGATTATCGCCGAACATCCCAAAGAAGCAGCCGGGTATAAATCCGGCAAAACCAAGCTGTTGGGTTTTTTCGTCGGTGAAGTCATGAAAAAGACCAAGGGACAGGCCAACCCCAGCCTGGTCAACCAGATCATTAAGGACAAACTGGGATAACACGCCTGGTTGCTGGTTACACGTTGCTGGTTACCGGTTGCTTGTTCCTTGTTTCTGGTTACAAGAAACTTTCCAGGTCCGGCCTCAAGTGATCCGCCGTTAAATCTTATGGACCATACTGTTTTGAAACATTTTATCACTAAAAAGAAACAATAAAACCAGCAACGAGTAACCAGCAACGAGTAACATGTAACGAGTAACATGTAACCAGAAACGAGCAACGAGCATGGATGAGTTGAACAACACCTGCCGGGTGCATTTTTTTCCATATGACGTCACCGTCGAAGTGGCCCGAGGAGCCAATCTCCTTCAGGCGGCCATGTCGGCCGGTATCCATATCAATGCCTCCTGTGGCGGCGCGGGTGTTTGCGGCAAGTGCCGGGTGATCTTGGAAAAAGGCGCCATAGAAGGACCGCAGACGGAAAAACTCTCCGACGAAGAATATGCTCAGGGCTATCGACTGGCCTGCCAATCCACAGTATTGTCCGACGTGGATATCCGCATTACGACGGAATCCGTTATGGACGCCAAGTCCTTAAACAGGGCTCGAGCCGATCAGGCCTCGACCAGGACGGCTGTCATCATCGGCGTTGATTATCTTAAAGAAAATGGTATATTCGACCCCATTTGCGAAAAGTTGCTGGTCAACGTCATGCACCCGACCATCGAAAACAATGCCAGTGATTTGTCCCGAGTCTTGGACGCTCTCAGGCTACAGCATGAAGTCGGCAACATGTCGGTGGATTTCCAGGTTATCCCAAACCTGCCCAACGTCCTTAGGGAAGAAGATCATAAAGTCACCGTGACCCTGGCCTATGCTCCCCATAAAACTGAAAGTAAAGTCAGTCTTATTAACGTCGAGCCGGGGGACCGAACCACCACCAATTATGCCGTGGCCATTGATATCGGCACCACCACCGTTTTCGGGCAACTGGTGAATCTCAACACGGGTGAAGCCGAAGTGGAATACGGCGATTTTAATGCCCAGATCAGCTATGGTGAAGACGTCATTTCCAGGATCGTATATGCGGCCAAGCCGGGCGGTCTCAAGAAAATTCAAAGCGTGGTGATGGGGACGATTAATGGCGTCATTGACCAACTCCTTAAAGCTAAGAATCTTGCCCCCCATGATATTTCCTTCATGACCCTGGCCGGCAACACCACCATGACCCAACTTGTGCTGGGCATTGAGCCTAAATTTATCAGATTATCGCCCTATGTTCCCGCGGCCAATTTTTTTCCGCCGGTGCGGGCGGCTAAGCTG
>JADFYN010000272.1:3009-4729 GCA_015233055.1 Deltaproteobacteria bacterium | reverse complement strand
CCCAAACCGTGAACGGCAACCTCCGGGCGGGGTTATACCGTTTTCACCGAAGCGACGGACATATCGACTATTTAAAAGACGAAATCACCTTTCAGGATATGAATAACGACGATGAATTCATAGTTACCGACGGTGTTCCCCACATCGGCGAGGTGTTGCCATCCAAAGATGAGTTTTCCAGAATTTGCCGCATTCTGTTTCCCTATCCCATCACCGAATCAGCCAATCACCTGAAACCGGAAGTGATGACCATTATCGACCAGGTTTATCATCAACTGGATCTGCGTCCGGTTATGGATGATTCCTCTCCAGACCTGGCCCCGATCCTGAAACAAGCTCATATTCGAGCCCAGGTCTGATCCGGCGGTACTCCCTCCGAGGCCATTCTTGAAAAATATCGTGTTCTTTACCGGCGTGCAACGCTTTTGCCGAAGCGTCAAAGACCTCGGCTTTGAGGTCGCCACCCTGGCCGAACCGGATGAAGACCTGTCTTCCAGAACCGACCTGGATTACCTGGTGGCTTATGATCCGGTCAACGATTCTGAAGATCTGGCCGGGTTGGCTGAGGCCCTTAAGTCGTGGCCCCAACGAGACCGGGTCGTGGCGGTGCTCAATCGCCGGGAACGCCGGGTGCTGGAACATGCCGTGCTCCTGGCTTCTTTCGGCCTGACCGGCCTGAACCTGCATCAGGCCCAAGTATTTCGGGACAAGTACCTGATGCGCCGGACCGTGGACGTCAGGTACCCGGAATTGAATGGGCAGTTCACGACCATGGCCGGTCCCGAGCCCCCGCCTGACTTGCGCTTTCCAGTGGCCCTCAAGCCCCGCAATCTGTTTAAGAGCATTCTGATCTACAAATGCCGGAACATGGATGAGTTGACCTCTGCTTTGACCAGATTTCAGGAGGCCCTGCCCCTGGCCGCGCGGCGGCACGGCGTCCCGATTCGGGATTCCGTCTTGGTCGAAACCTGGCTGGAGGGGCAAGAGGTGGCTCTGGACTCGGTGGTGGATGGGTCTGGCCGGGTTTGGCCGGGATTAATTACCGACCTTAAGAGCGGCGCGGCCCTGGGCCATGATGATTACCATGTCTATGCCCGGATCAGCCCCACGGAACTCTCGGATCAGGATCAGGCGGCCGTCAAGGAAGTAAACGCCAAGGTGGCCGCGGCCCTGGGCATAAAGAATGTGGCTCTCCATTCCGACATTATGGTCACGCCCCACGGCCCCAAATTGGTCGAGACCGGGGCTAGGATCGGAGGTTACCGGTCAGAGATGGCGGAATTGACTTACGGCTTCAGCCTAGACGCGGCCAATTTGTCCGTGTGCCTGGGTCGGGAGCCCGACCTCACCCAAAAATTCCTGCGACATACCGCCGTGCTAGAATATTTCCCGCCCCGACCGGGCAAACTTCGGGTCATCACCGGGCTGGACCGGATCAAGGAACTACCTTCGTTCTACAGACTTAAGCAACGGATGGACCTGGGCGCGGCCGTGGGTCTGGCCGGGGATGGCTATCGCTGCCCGGTGTTCGTCATTTTGAACCATGCCAACCGGGATGTGTTTAAGGCGGATCTGGCCGCGGCCGAACACCTGGTCAAGGTGGAAGTGGCGTAAAGAAAGTATGAGCGATGTGTGGGACAAGTTTGGCTATACCTGATGAATGGATCGGTCATTTCTTCCATCGCCAACCCGTCCGCCTTCGCTGACTTGAATTAGAAAA
>JADFYN010000272.1:0-2825 GCA_015233055.1 Deltaproteobacteria bacterium | reverse complement strand
AAGATTTTATTTGCTTGAAACATCCTGTTGTGATAGAAATTCAACTGGTATAATAAAACGTCAGTAAACTGGCTGCGGCGCGGATTATGCGGCGTGAGGTCTTTTAATTGAATGTCGGTCTGGATTTACGGGAATGGTGGATTGTGCTATTCAGATTATCTACGGTTGGTTCAAACCGATTAAGAAAGTTTGTGCCGTTTGGCTAAGGGGGGCAATGTGATGTTGTCGTTTCAACAAGTAGAGTCATTGAAGTCGGCTTTCGGACCGCAATCCCCCCCGCTGATTGAAGTGCTTGAGGCCATGGGTAACCAAGTAGCGGCCAAGTTATCAAGCGAGTTAGCCTCAAAAGCCGATTTTGCCGAAATCAAAGGGAGCATTAACACCCTGCGGGAGATGTCAAAAAGAGATATTGAAGAACTCCGAGGAGAACTAAGAGCCGATATAGGTGAGCTTAGGGTTGAGGTTGCCGGTATCAAAGGAAACATCAGCACATTGGATGCCGAGTTGAATGGAAAGATCGACTCCTTAGGAAATGAGTTGAAAGGAAAGTTTGGCTCATTGGAAAACGAGTTGAAAGGAAGCATCAGCACGTTGGATGCCGAGTTGAATGGAAAGATCGACTCCTTAGGAAGCGATCTGAAAGGGAAAATCGGCTCCTTGGAAAACGAGTTGAAGGGTGAGCTAAAATCCATCCGCCTCCTGATGCAGACCTTAATCGGGTTGGTCATCTTCGGGGTAAGTTTTTTCAGTCCCGTGGGGCTGAAATTGATTGAATACGTTTTTAAAGGAATCAAATAGGAGTGAATACCTTTGCTTTCCTGGGATCTGTTGATACCGCCGGCGACTCGAATTGGAAGCCCCAACTGATCTGCACCCCGTGAGTCACAACGGCGGGAAAAAATAATGAGGCGTTCCGCCTAAAGTAGTCCCAAAAGCCTTGCCGGTTCAATCTGGTGGGGCTTTTGTGTGCCGGACAAGAACCGGACAAGAAATAGTAATGTTTTAAACATGCCTTGCGCTCGTGGCATTTTGTTTGCGGAACATTTAATTTGCTTCAACCATTCTGTTATGTTAAAATTTAATCATTGATACAGGAGCGTCAGGAAAACTTCTGGCTGTGGTGCGGATTGGGCGGCGTGAGGTTTTTTGATTGAATGCCGGGATGGATTTATGGGAAAGGTGGATTGCGGCTGTTCCGACTACTTCTATTGGCTCAAACCGATTAGGGAAGTATGGACGGTCTGGTTAGGTGAGGCAAGGTGATGCTGTCTCTCCAACAAGTCAGGTCAGTTGGTATCACGGCTCATCAAAACTTCGCGGGGCGTTTTGCCGGTTTTCGGCTTACATTAATTCAAAAAGGAGGAAACACCATGGCAAATAAGATAAGACGATTATTTATATTTTTTTTGTTTTTGGGTTTGTTCTTCCCGCTGAGTTCCATGGCCGTACCGGTAACCCGTACCATGATAGAACAAGCTGGAAACACACATATCCTGGTCCAAAACCAGGTTGAACAATCGGGCCATGTTAAGCGGGGAATTCCATTTTATCAAGATCGATCCATTACCTCCATCAATGAACTTAAGAATAGTCAGGGAGATACCCTGGCCTATGTTTTAGCTTTGTCTCCAATTGGTTATGTCGTCCTCTCAGTAGATACCGACATAACTCCGATTATCGCCCAGTCGCACGACAGCAATTTTATTTGGGAAGATTCTCCAGAAAATGCTTTGCTTCACCTGGTCACCTGGGACATGGAAAACCGTCTCAAAGCCCTACCCATGACCAATACAAGCGAAAAACAAGCGAATAGAGTACGTTGGGAAAATTACACAGCGGCAGACAGTGCGCTTGTGTCACAAATAACAAGAGCCACCACCTACGGGCCTCTGATCACCGCCGCAACCTGGAATCAAGGTTCGCCATATAACACCTACTGCCCCATTGATCCTGCAACCAGCCAGATATCCGTCACCGGTTGCGTGGCCACGTCAATGGCCCAGATTATCCATTACTTTCAATCGCCTGGCTCAGTAACGTTCACAGCGGGTGATAATTATACCACATCGACAAGGCATATCAGTATTACCGCCGTTACCGCCAATATCGCCGCCATTACTTATCCCGCCTCCAATGATATGGCGGCCCGTCTTTCTTTCGCTTGCGGTGTTTCTGTTTATATGGACTATACCAGTAGCGGTTCCGGCGCCTCCTTGTATTACATGGCCTTAGCGCTCAAAAACAAGTTTGGTTATGTCTCTGCCACGGATAGATATCCTTTCAGCGCCTCGGTTTATCCAACAATCCAGAGCAATATCAAAAATCAACAGCCTGTGAACTTAGGTATTACCGACAGCGGCGGCAATAATGGGCATTCCATTGTCTGTGATGGCTATAATGACGGTACCGGTCAGTATCATCTAAACTTTGGATGGGGTGGTTCCGCAAATGGTTGGTATAGTCTGCCGTCCGGCATGCCCGCGGGATACTCGGTTGTTACTGATGCCGTGACGGATATCAAGCCAAGTAGTACTCCGACTCCGACGCCCACACCAACACCCACACCAACACCCACACCAACACCAACACCGACACCAACACCAACACCAACACCGACTTCGAAAACAAAATACGATTTCCTCTGGGCGGGAACGGGCGGATCTGCAAGTATCTGGACCCTCGACAGCTCCTATAATATGACAACCTACAAACCATACGGCCCTTTCAGCGGCTGGACGCCGGTCAACTTCAGCAAGAACCCATCCGATGGGACGAAAAGAACTCTGCTCTGGGCGGGAACGGGTGGATCTGTAGGCATCTGGACC
>JADFYN010000271.1 GCA_015233055.1 Deltaproteobacteria bacterium | reverse complement strand
CAGGATATCGTAATATGGGCAATGTCAATTTGTGAGTTCGGAAGAACAGAATTTAGGATGGTTGATGATGAATCAAGACGTGGGTCAGCGGAGTGAAAGCCCGGAATTCGTCAGACTCAGTTTAGCCTCGGCTATGGCCCTGGGCATCAGGGAAGGACGGTTTTATCGAGGCGCCCGGAACCCGTGCATAAATTTGCTGTTGAATTATAACGAGGGCTGCAAAGCCAACTGTGCTTACTGTGGGTTAGCCCGGAAGCGGCCCGGTGTTTTTGAGGAAAAGAGCTTTATCAAAGTGGACTGGCCGTTGGTGTCGTTAGATGAAGTTATTGATCGGATCAATCACCGGAATGGGGCCGTCAAACGAGTTTGTCTGTCAATGATCACCAACGCCCGGTGTGTTAATGATACCGAAGTGATGGTCGGACGGTTGGCCCCGGCCGTGGATGCGCCCATTTCCGTTTTGGCCAGCCCCACCATTATGACCCATGAACACCTCCTCCGGTTGCAGGCCGGCGGAGTGGATATGTTGGGAGTCGCTGTTGATGGTGTTACTCCATCTATCTTTGACCGGTTCCGAGGGAAGGGGGTTGAAGGGCCGCATCGGTGGGAGCACTATTGGGAAACCGTTGCCGATGCCGTGTCCATTTTCGGACAGGGCCAGGTGGGAGTTCACCTCATTGTCGGCTTAGGCGAAACGGAGTATGAGGTGTGTCAGACCATGACCCGAGTGGCTGAGGCTGGCGCCGTGTCCCAACTGTTTTCCTTTTGGGCGGAAGCTGAATCAGCCTTGGCCGGGGTTGGTCGGCCGTCTTGGGGAGCATATCTACGAGTCCAATTGGCCAGATATTTGATTGATGAGAGAATAGCTAAGGCCGCAGATTTTTCTTTTGACGCCCAAGGAAAGCTGACCGGTTTCGGCCTTTCAGATGAACAACTCGACGGGATAATTAGTTTAGGGCGGCCATTTATGACTTCGGGATGCCCTGGCCGTGATGGAGAGGTTGCCTGCAACCGGCCCTTCGGGAATTGTTTGCCGGATGTTAAGCAATGGAATTATCCCTACCTGCCCAATGAAGAGGAGTCGGCTTTAATTAAGGAGAACCTCCGGCGCTAAGTTGCGTGTTACGTGTTGTGGGTTGCGGGTTGCGTGTTTGGGGCTGCACCTCCGGAACTGGCAATTATAGTCGTGTCAAGTAGATAATACCCTGTCGCCATCAAGAACACATATGGCGGTTAACGAGCGACGAGCAACAAGTAACCCGCAACCCGAAGGTTAATGCAGGGAGTGCCGAGCCACCCGATGGGTCCCCTGATTCTCTAAAAGAATGACGATTAATTCGAAAGTAACGTCATCCACGACTTGACCCTGCCAACCCAGGCGCGCCAATTGCTGATTGACCAGGTTTGTTGTAAATGACCCTCCGTCGCCGATGATGTGCATGACATCGATTATAACGCGTGGGACGTCGATGGGGACTAATCCTTTGTTACACAATCTCACCAACAAGATATCCAATAACTGCTCCATTCCATCCTCCGTCTTATAAGTACTTGCTCCCTTGCGGTGCGATGGCGAATTTTTTTTCACCGGTGAATACCAGTCGACCAGATTTTTTTTCTAATGCGACCAAGTAGTTTCGGAATATTTCCCGACCAAAGGGGTAAATGGTTTTTAGGCCGTTGGTATCGATTGAGATATTACATACTGTCGTGATATTCTTGGTTAATGCGTTTAGCAGTTCGTGAGCGGAGGTTCCATCAAAGTCACCAAGCAAATTCAAACGGAGGTTGCCGCCCTTCCGGCGTGAAACGATACGGAAATTTGATGCCATGGAGTGACTCCTCATTAACCGTTTCTGGTTACGTGTTACTCGTTTCTGGTTGCTCGGTGAAGACAACCAGAAATCATATCAAATCACAAAAGGAACCATTATGACCGTTCGATGTTATATGATGAACTTGTAATCAGCAACATGCAACAAGTAACCAGTAACGTGCAACAAGTAACGTGCAACGTGCAACAAGTAACGTGCAACGAGCAACGGGTACCACCTTTTGTCATCCTTCGTCATGGGCCGGGTAAATTTCCCATGTTTGGGACTTGGCCGCGGTGGCCTGGCGGAGGGGTTTATCCGGCGTGGAGTTGAGACGGGACATCTCCAGCGCCATTCCGGCAAGTTGGGCTGCAGCCTGGGTAAAATTAAGATCATCGGCGGTCGGATTCCAGGGCTGGGCTGTATAAATTCTCAAGGCGCCAATGGTGCTTTTACGGACGATGATCGGGATCGACAAGATCGAGGCAATCCCTTCTTCCGCGGCCGCCTCTGGATATTGAGCCCGTGGATCATTGGCGGCATCATGGATTAACACGGGCCGGTCCGGCACCCCGGCGGTGCTCACCGGTCCTTTGTGAAGATAAAGGTCACTAAGGCCCTGGGACATGACAACTTCTAATTCGTCTGTCTTTTCCTTGACCATTAACAGGCTGGATCCCTTTGCCTCCAAGGCGGTCTTAACGTCTTGCAGGATAAGCAAAACCGCGGTTTGAGGGTCCTGCCACGCTGCCAAGACCTTGATGATGTGTGATAAAGTGTTTAGATACATTTGTTTTTTTCCCATTGTTTTTGGGACTGCCTCACTTTATCGGCCAATTGGGAGCGGCCTCTGGGACGATGATCAAGCCGTATCCGGGAAGCCTTAATTGGCGGCTGTCTTTTGATGCCGGTTAACTGAGACTCTGTTCAACCTCGGCGGGGTGTTGAGATTGATTCGGCTTCAATCCGGCCGGGTTGGCCGCGGCCTCAGGAGAGTAGCCGGCGGCGGCATAATCATCATATTGAGTTTTTCTTAGGGTACTCAGAAGAGTCGCCAGATCAAGGCCGGCCCCTGCAGTATATTTTTGTCCTATCTCACAACCTTCTTGGACCAGGGTATTCAAGTTTTTGAGTTGGGGATCACAAAGCCTGACGTAGGAAGCCAGCCCGGTGACAGACGCTTCCCGCAACCGGCTGAAAGGGTCTAACGGCAGATTCGGGTTTATCATAGGCAGGCTGCCAAGTACCCACTTTCTCCAATTATTCATCATGTTCCAGATAGGCTTGTAACAATTTTGGACAATTATGGTTCGAACCAGGTCCGGCCACCAGTCCGACATTCCGGCCATTGACTGATGGACTTCCGATGACGCGGCCATGGGTCGGTCGGCACTATCTGCACGGTTGTCCTTTATCGTTGCGTTCATGTGGGTATCCTCTGAGATGTGTATCATTCATTTCCTTTACCAAGTTTGGCGCCGTGACCCGACGGCCTTGATATGCCGGCTGTTTGTCCGGCACCGTTGACTGTCGGTCTTTCAATGACTATATTAGTTATTCAGAAGGATTAATGGTAACCTCAAGACGGCGGTTTGTACATAGGAGGCCGGAATCATTTTCATAGGGTGAATTCCCAGGGCATGGGGAATTTTCCCGAGTTAGACCGGACAGGATGGTTAGACTCGGCCCTGTCTAATGATAACACATTGACTATGCAGGAATAAAAGTGTTAAGGCGGGTCCGATTAAGGTTCGGCTCGGCCCGGACAAAAAAAGCAGGCCGCCCGATATTTATTTTTAGGGGTCGGCGTCAAGTCGACTAACTTCTGGAAAAAATATTAGATATCTTCTTTACGTTGACCAAACCGCCGAGTTCGTGGTATAGTTCAGACAACCTGGGCGCGGTTTAAATGGACACAGTTTAATGACATGAAGTAATTAATTAAGTCCGACTTACCCGGTTCGGGAATCAACCATCTCGCGCGACATGACAACTCTGTACCACCACCCCAATGAATCTTGAGTTCCGTAAAAAGAATAAATAGACGGCAGCAAACTGCACCCAAGGCTCACCAGTTCAGATGTCGCGACTGCAACTAATGAATAGTGCTTTATAAAATACTAACCAGGTTAGAGAAATATGCCTAAGCGCACTGACATTAAGAAGATATTGATCATCGGCTCCGGCCCCATCGTTATCGGCCAGGCCTGTGAATTTGATTACTCAGGGACCCAGGCTTGCAAGGCCTTAAGGGAAGAGGGCTATGAGATCGTCCTGATCAATAGCAACCCAGCCACCATCATGACCGCCCCGGAAACGGCCGATCGTACTTACATCGAACCTATTATCCCAGAGATGGTCATAAAAATACTTGAGCGGGAAAGGCCGCAGGCTATTTTACCCACTCTGGGCGGCCAGACGGGGCTGAATACGGCCGTGGCCGTGGCCCAGACCGGCATATTGGAAAGACTCGGCGTGGAGATGATCGGCGCCTCCCTCCCGGTCATTCAAAAGGCGGAAGGCCGGGAACTGTTTCGGGATGCCATGCGCCGGATCGGCTTGGTCGTGCCCCGAAGCGGGATCGCCCGCAGCCTCGACGAAGCCGTTAAATGCGCTGAGGAAATTGGATTTCCTATAATTATTCGTCCAGCGTATACCCTGGGTGGAACTGGTGGCGGCGTCGTTTATAACCTTGAGGAGTTGCGCCGGTTGGCCAGATACGGCCTGGAGGCCAGCATGGTCCATGAGATTATGCTGGAGGAGTCGGTGATCGGGTGGAAGGAATTCGAGCTGGAAGTGATGCGGGATAAGATGGACAACGTGGTGATCATTTGCTCGATCGAGAACTTCGACCCCATGGGCGTTCATACCGGCGACAGCATTACGGTGGCCCCGGCTCAAACCCTGACGGACCGGGAATA
>JADFYN010000270.1 GCA_015233055.1 Deltaproteobacteria bacterium | reverse complement strand
CCCTAGAATCGTTCGGAGGGTCGAAAACGGACAACGGGGGGCTGGGGGGCGTCTGCCCCCCGGCAAAGGCCTCTTGTGGGCGAACGGGATAGAACGTGGCCGCGATCCGCGCCGACCTCGCCGGCGATCTCCGACCGGGAGACCTCGCGCCCTCCTGGCCAGGCTTTCAGCCCGGCCAGCGGAGCGACCAGGCCGGGCTACTTCTTCGCGGGGGCTGGGGCGGGTGCAGATTTAGCGCGTTTTCTTGCTTCTTCCAGCGCGTCATTCACAATTGAGAAAAAAAGCTTTTTAGTGCTCGGTTCAAGCGTTCCAAAATTGACTCCAATTTCTTTCATCCCATCATAAAGTTCAATAGCAGCGTCCATTTTTGGATTGAGATAGCCAGACTTCCCAATCCAAAATGCTCCAAAAATCAAACTGCATGCCAAAACAAAGCATACTGCACAGGCTATAACCACATTTTGGAGGCAAACAGGGTTGTACTTGTCATTAAATACTGAAACAGCTTTTGCCTTTGTATCAATATCATGAAGAAGTTTTTCCAGAGGTTCATAAGCCTTTTGAAAATCCTTAGGCAAATGTGTAAGCTTTTCAAGCTTTTTAAGCTCTTGAACCTCTTTAAAAAACACTTGAATTGCGTCGTCAATTTCTTGCAAAACTTGTTCAGGATTCATAATACACCTACACTATTTCATGAATGACATGGCGATAGTTCTGCAAAAATGCTTGCATCTCTGCAAATTGTTTTTCCGTAACTTCGCCAATCCAAGCCTTGTCTTGCGTCATGGCGTCGGCTGGTTCCCAATGCTTGTAGTCCTTCCACTTGAATTCTAAAGTCAACTTTAGATAGTCACGATACTTCGCATCCGTTTCAACATTGAAATTTGGGAAGCCTACGGCGAGGGTGAGCAGCTTCGGCCTGTCCTCGACCGGCTCCGGCGAGGCCTCCGCAGCCGGTTCGGGCTCCGGTTCAGCGGCCACCACCGGCTTATCCGCCGTGGGCGTAGCCTTCTTGGCGGCCTTGGCCGCCGCGTCCTGGGCTAGGACTTGGCTGCCGTGGGATTTCCAACTGGCCAGGGCGTCCGGCTTGGCATGAGTGGCCGCCAGAAGCAGCCCCAAAACCGTGCCCGCATCCCATCCGGGGGCATATCCTACGGTCTTGGCCACTCGGTCCACGACGATAATACCGGCCTTGACCAGCAGCCCGCCCGCCTCGATTTTGGCCTTTCCCTCTTCTTTGCGGAAAGACTTGCCGCCGAACTGGCGAATTTTTTGGGCCACGCTTTTCTTTGCTTCCAAAGCGGCCTTGTTGGCGGCATCGGTGGCCTTGACTTTAAGGTCCGCAATTTTTTCACGGGCATAAAGCTCCGCAAGGCTTTGCGGCATAGATGGATTAGCGGCCTTGATCTGCGCGGCAAGCTCACGCACAGTAGGTAGAGCAGCCTTCGGCTTATCCGGAGTGGGATTGTCGCTCATGACTTCCTCCAAGCATTTTTTTCACGCCTACCAAGTAGGCTCGAAAAAAACACTTGTCAAGACCGCAACGCGGTCTTATGTCATGGGCGACGGAAGGAGCACATGCGCACTTCCTACATTTCCCTGCGGGAAATGTCGTGCGCCCTGCGGGGCTAAGGCCAGAGCCAAAATAAGAGGCTAGCGGACATGGCGATTTTCCACCTCGGCGTAAACTCCATCAAGCGTAGCATGGGCGGTAAAACCTATTCCGCCGCGCTCAAGCATGACTACGTTTGCCGGGAAGGGATATACGCCGAGCGTGGAGGCCTGGAATATTCCGAGTCAGGGAATATGCCGGAATGGGCGAAGGACAATCCGCGCGAATTTTGGGAATCGGCAGACGCCCATGCGCGGGCAAATGGCCGCTTGCTCACAGAACTTGAGTACGCTTTGCCCCACGAGCTAAACAGGGAAGAGCAGATCAAGCTAGCCCAGGACTTTGCCGAGAAAATGACCACAGTGGAAGGCGGGCGTTTGCCCTACACCTTTGCCTTGCACAGTCCCGACCAGGACAACCCCAACGATCATGTCCACCTGGAGATTGCCGAGACGATCCACGACGGCCACGCCCGGGACGCTGAGACTTGGTTTAAGCGGCATGACTCTAAGGCTCCCGAGATTTCCGGGGCAGAGAAAACCCGCGAAATGCTCAACAAGGATTTTGTCGAGAAGGCCCGCGAAGCCTGGGCCGACCAGTGCAACCGCGCTTTGGCCGCGGCCGGGCATGATGTGCGGATCACCCATTTAAGCCTAGAGGCCCAAGGGATTGAACGGATTCCGGAGATCCACGTGGGCTATGTAGATCCTGCCCGGCCGGAGATCCACGCGGAACGGTTGGCCAGGAACAACGAGATCAAGGCGATCAACGCCGAGATGGCTAGGGCTTCGCAGGAAGTCGAGTCGACCACCTTCGACCTGGCCAAGGCCCAGGCAGAGCTCAAGGAAATCCGCGCGACCCTGGACAGGGCCGTGCGGCAGCACGAGAGGGAAGTATATGAACGAGCAGCAGTTGACCGAAGCTTTGCAGAACATGGAGACGCGCTTGCTAACAAGCTTCAAGGCGAGCTTGACGTCTTTACAAGAGGACTCTCGGCAGAAAGTACGCGACTTAACAGCGAACTTTCGCGCACAGCTAGCGAGCATACCAACGAACGAATCAGAGAAAATCTTGCAGTTACAAGGCGAGATCGAGAGCTTGAAAAAGCAAATGCTGACAAGGGAAGAAGCGGAGAAGTTGACAGCGCAAAACAAAGCGATGTTGACAGAATTTCTTGGTTTGAAAGAGTTCGTGGAAAGCTCGCTGAACAAGTTGAGCGCGGAGTTGAATACGTTAAACACGGAATTGCAAAAGTCGGGGAATACAGAGAACGCCGACAAATTGAGAGAAGCCTTGAAAGTGCTGACGGGAAGATTCGAGAATATGAGCTCGGACTTCCGGAATTTCGAAGAATCACAAGGGATCAAGAATATCAACATGAACAAGCTTATGACCGCATTGGAGAAGCAAGTCTCAGCATTGCAGACGTTGGGGAGCGGCTTAGAGACACAAGTCAAGAACTTGCGTCAATAATCGAGGCCCGCGACCTGGCCAAGAACCAGGCCGCCGAGCTGGCCAGGATCGAGGCCCAGGCTATCGAGGCCTCGGCGCAGCGTGGCGTGGACGCTTACGTCCAAGAGGCTTCGCAGCGGCATCGTGAACAGATGCGCCAAGAGGCCGCGGCGAAGCCCCAGGAGCCGGAACGTCCGGCCCTGGACCCGGCATTGCAGACCTTGCACGACAAATCGCGCGAGTTCAGGGCGGCCAAGGCCGAGGTGATTAGGCATGAGCGTGAGAGGGAGAAGCTTACGCCGGACAGCTACGAGTACGCCAAGGCCACAACCCGGATCGAACGGTTGAACAAGACTAAAAACGAGCTTGGTCAAGAGGTCTTGGGCGAGGCCATGAAGCAGGAAAAGCGAGGCCTCGACATCGGCCCGGCCGTCGCTCCGCTCGGCCCGGACGTGGGCCAGCTCCGGGAGCGAATGGCGCAAGCCGTTAGGGAAAAGGCTGAGCAAATCAGGCGAGAGCAGGAACAGGCATTGAGAAAAAGCCGAGGCCATGGCCACGGCCACAGCATGTAGGCGCCTGGCAGTCGCTGGCCAGATCGGGTAGAGGCAAAGAAAAGGCCGGGGGCGGCAACCCCCGGCCACAACCACCAGCCGTAAGGACGGAACCCTTATGACCAGCGACAAGCAGAATGTTAAACGTTTCCCCGGAGGGTTACAAGTGAGCAAGCAAGTGCCGCTTATCGACTGTGATCCAAATTTTGTTCATATTTTCCGCTATCTTTTCCGCAATGAAGAAGCGAAAAAAATGGGGCCTTACGCTTTTATGGTGTATGTCTGCATCAAAACATACAGTAATATTCGGACTGGATCGGCCTGGCCAGGTATTGATAAAATCGTAAATGAAACTGGTATCAGCCGGAAAAAAGTTATTACATCTATTCAGCTTCTATGCGAGATGGGATATATAAAGAAGGAAGAAAAGGCCGGGAAGGTCAACAAATATCAGATTGTTGAAAAAATTCCCTTCGCTGTTGAGGGGGCAGGTGATGAGGGTAAAGGAGAAATTACATTCGATTATACGCCGACATTATTGCAAACAGCAATGACTGAAATCAAGAATTTTGCCATGTCAGGCGATGCTAAAGACGCGAAGGTCATCCATATAGAGAAGTTGACGATTAATATAGTCAATCAACGTGACCACGGCCAGGTCAATTACGTCACCGCAGAGGAAGATTTTGTGAAAAAAATGCTGGAAAGACCGGAGGATGACCCCATTCGCAAACACTGGGAAGCACGGGAGCGCGCAAAAAAGGGGAATCCGGCATAGATTTTGATCTCGGGTGTACGTGGTACACGGGTCAGGCAGGGGGGTGCACACGGTACACCCCCCTACTCTCGGGTGTACACGGTACACCCCCCTACTCTCGGGTGTACGTGGTACACGGGAGAGGATTTGAGAGGATATGAGAGGAAGACCGAACAGCCCCCCCCTTTGACCCCCACCTGGCCAGCTCATCAACCAAATCCGCTACGCTCCCAAGACCAAGAGGCCAGGAAAGGGCGGAAGCCGCCAAGAGCAACACTGGGGCTCCGCCCCAGCCCCCGGAGAAACGGCCAGAAACACCCCTAGAATCGTTCGGAGGGTCGAAAACGGACAACGGGGGGCTGGGG
>JADFYN010000026.1:1272-22880 GCA_015233055.1 Deltaproteobacteria bacterium | reverse complement strand
CTGGAAGAAGCATTGCGGAAGAGCCGAGAGGAACTCCGCCGGGCCAGAGAACTAGCAGAAATGGCCGATAAAATCAAAGGTGAATTTCTGGCCAACATGAGCCATGAAATCCGGACCCCGTTGAACGGAATTATCGGCATGACCGAACTGACCCTCGACACCGACCTTGACCCGGAGCAACGAGAATTTCTGAATCTCGTCAAAATGTCAGCCGATTCGCTCCTAACCCTGCTTAACGACCTGCTCGATCTTTCTAAAATTGAGGCCGGCCGGCTCAAAATTGATTTCACCGATTTCCAATTGCGAGACATTATCAAAGATGCGCTTAAGACAGTGGCCCGCCGGGCGGATGAAAAGGGCCTGGAACTAATATGCGACATCAATCAAGACGTCCCAGACGTATTAATCGGCGATCCTATCCGTCTCCAACAGGTCATCCTTAATCTTATCAATAACGCCGTCAAGTTCACCCCTCGGGGGGAGATAATTTTTGAAGTGGCCGCGTTACCGAAAACCACAGCCGAGACCATGCTCCATTTCAAAATTACCGACACTGGAATCGGTATTCCCAGTGAAAAACTGGAGTACATCTTTTCCGCCTTTACTCAGGCAGACGGTTCCTTCACCCGGAAACACGGCGGCACGGGATTGGGACTGACGCTTTCGGCCAACCTGGTCAGGCTGATGGGTGGCCGCACCTGGGTCGAATCCGAAGAAGGCAAAGGCAGCACCTTTCATTTCACCATGCCCGTCTTACTCCAAGGAGAGACTTCCCCCAGGGCTTCCCTGCGAGAATTGGATCAGCTTGAGCATATGAAGGTTTTGCTGGTAGATGACAACGCCGCCAGCCTGGATAATCTTAAAACCATTCTGACCGGCTGGCACGCTCATCCCTTTACCGTTGATAATGCGGTTACTGCTCTGATTGAATTGGCCCAGGCTAAGGCCGTGGGAACACCCTTTTTGCTGGCCATCATAGACGTTCACATGGCGGGCATGGATGGATTTGAACTGGCCCGGAAAATTAAAGAAGATCCCGAGCTGGGAGGGCCTCAGATCATCATGCTTACCTCGCCCGGCCATAAGGAAGATTCCATCCGTTGTGAAGAACTTGGCCTGGCCGGCTATTTGACCAAACCGGTCAACCGATCGGAGTTGCTGAACCGGATTATAGATGTTCTTAATTCACCGACATCTCCAATAGATAAGCCTCCCACCGGATTTGCCCCGGTTGACTCGGGCCCCCATCACAGACTCAATATTCTTCTGGCTGAAGATAATGCAATAAACCGGGAAGTGGCCAGGATTCTGTTGACTCGCCAGGGATATCACGTCTTGGCCGTTGAAAATGGCGCAGAAGCCTTGACCGCCTTCGACAAGGAATCATTTGACCTGATCATGATGGATATCCAAATGCCGGTCATGGATGGATTTGAGGCCACCAGACTCATTAGAGAAAAAGAAAAAGGAACCGGCCGAAGAGTACCTATCGTCGCGATTACAGCCCATGTCATGAATGGGTACCGGGAACATTGCCTGGAAATGGGCATGGACGGCTACCTGGCCAAGCCGATTGTTATAGAGGAACTTCTTAGACTGATCGGCCAACTGGTCCCCATCGCCAATAAAATAACGGGAGCCGCGGCAGAGGCCGAATTGGACCCGGACGTGTTTGACCGTAAGGCTTTCTGGACCCGATGTTTTGATGATCACAGTCTGGTTAAAGAACTGGTGAGGATGTTCTTCTCTGAGTATCCAAAGTATCTTAAGCATATTAGAAGCGCGATCGAACAAGGTGACCGCGGGGGACTGGAACGCTCCGCCCATTTGCTTAAAGGAACATTGCGAAACTTCTCGGCCAAATCTGCCGCTGAAGCCGCCAATAACTTAGAAAAAATTGGGAATACAGGCATATTGGATGACGCTCCCCGCATCTTCCGGCACCTGGAGCAAGAACTGGCCAAGGTCACACCGTTGCTACAATCCATCATCAACAAAACCTGAGGGTCTGGGAAACAATAAACGCAAGCCTCAGCTCAGAAACTGAGGGCAACCGATCCTATGGAGAAATGTCAAAATCATCATTCCTACAGGCTGACCCAAAAATTATTCCAATACATGTGAGGATAGCGGACATGCTTTGTCGAGCCCTTCGGGGGATAATTTGGAGTACCGCATTATTTCTGGCCTTGGCCCATCCCGCGACCGGATTCGGCCAAGAGTCTGCGATCGGCCGGATCGACCAGGTTACGGGAACAGTAAAGGTGACCCGGGGTGATGATCAGGAGATAAAGGCTAAGCCCGGAATGCTTCTTCTCCCCGGTGATCAAATTACTACGGAAAAAGCATCAATCGTCTGGTTTTCTCTAAACCACGCCGGTATATTCAAACTCAACGAAGAAGCCCAGTTGTCGATGGACGAGTTGGCCAACAGCGATCAGGACGAGAATCATCCAGTATTGAGATTAATTTTAGGCTATCTCTGGTCAAAATTGAAATCTGCTATACCGAATAAACCGATCAAGATGACTCTTCATACACCCACGGCCATAATCGGCGTTAGGGGAACTGAATTTGATACTGCCGCGGCCCTGGATGCGGCCACAATGGTCGTCGTAGATCAAGGCCAGGTGGAGGTGGAGGGAGAGAATGGGAAGGTGACGTTGACACCGGGACAGATGACCCGAGTCGACCTGGACACCCAGCCATCAGCACCCGCCGCAGCCCTCCCTAGAGATAAACGGAATTGGGATGAGTGGCTCAATAATAAAATGGCCCAATTACGTGAGAACCTGCCCCAAACTGCGCCTAAGTTTAGTAAGCGATTCGTCTTTCTGACCGACCGGGTCACCGAATTGGCCCGAGATGTGAGCCGGGCCTCAGAACAAGTGGCTGAAGCCATGGCCAAGGTGCGCCAGGCCTTGACGGAAGGTGATCGCAAAAAGGTTAACCAGGCGGCCAGGTCGCTGAGGGAACCGGCTCATGACTTTAGGGAAACCGCGGCCAGATTCCGCTTGAGGCTTAATCGGGCGAGAGTATTTAGCAAGCTCTCCAACCGGTTGGAAACTTTTGTGATCAAGAATGCAGGAAAATTCAGCAAAGACCAATTCGCGGTCATTGACGCCCACCTTGTCTTAATCTCTCAGAAACGAATGGAAATGAAGAACGTGTCTCGCCAGGCCATTTATAACATGAGGCGGACATTCAAGGAATTGCGGGAGGTCAGAAGAGACATCAAAGCCTTCCGGCAAAGTCAACGCGGCGGGAATTGATCCGCGCTGGTTCCGGGGAAAGCCCATTCTTGGTATTGACAATACCGCAGTTTCAGTCTAATTTAGCCGACGATAAGATCAGGTCGCCCCGGAGAAGAGCCATCGGACCTGGCGAAAATCCCTGGACGCGGCTAAATGACCTGACCGCCTGGAGGGTGGACAAAAAACAAGGAGGAGAAAGATCATGAAACATGTCTTGCGAACAGGAATCTTTTGTTTGGCCATACTAGTGGGGGTCGGCCTCAGTGGTTGCGGCGGCGGCGGAGCCAAAAACAATATTGAAACCAGAACCACGACGACCGGCCAGGAACTGATAGACCTGCAGAACGCCAAGGATAAGGGAGTAATAACCGAGAGAGAATACGAAGATCAGAAGAAAAAAGTCCTGAATAGAAAGGAATAGACGGGGCGGACATCAAAGCTCATGCAGCCTCGGGCTGGTTGGTGTCTAATTGACTTAGCCGATAGGTGTTCCCGTTAATGTGCAATTCCATTTTGTTTGGCCACCCGGTCAGGTCGGCCGCGAATGACTGCACCGGCCCTGGAATCAGGGCGATCAAGAGTTCAGCCGGCAGATGTTGATCTTTGTTCAGAGCCAGCACCGGGGCTTCCTCTTTCAACCCAAACTCCGGGGAATACCACCCATTCTCGATCCAGATGCGGTCACAAATCAGGGGGGCGAGAGTCAGGTGGGCCGATCGGTGAGAACAGGTGACTATCGGAGTGTCATTGGGGCCTATCGGAACTCCTAGGCGGCACAGGTCTGGGGTTAAAGCCACGGGCGGCATAATCGGTTCGGACGTGTCCGGTCGCCGGCCTCGCTCCAAACGATCGCCGGGCAATAAATCAATATCAATGTCCGGATGAAGGTGGAGGCGGCTGATAATATTTCGGCATCCCGAGCCGCCTCCCGGCAGAGGCGTGATCCGGTCCCAAATTAGATAAAAAGTCTCTTTAATCATTAATATCCGTCTGATATGGATGGCGGATTTGGTTTTAGCATATCCATCGTGGGCAGCTTCGAATCCCCTAACCTCCGGACCATCCAGGACTGAGACCCACAACGGTCCGGCCCGGCGTCCCACCCGAAAATCTCCCCAAAAATCCGACTGGTCCCGGTCATCCAAGGTAACGGTGTTATGAGCTGCAGTCCCGCGGAAATAGTTGCGCCAGACAGGATCCTGGTAAGCGTAGGTGCCGCTGTTGACCAGAAAGCGTTGGCTCATGACCGACAGTTCAAAGCTGAGGAGATCCCCATGGGCATGCGCCGGCAGATTGTCCGGACAGGTCTTACCGGCAAAGGCAATTAACCTGTGGCCGGGACCATTGAAAACAAAATAGCCGGAACTGGGCATTTGAACAAATGGGGGGCGATGAACAGGACACAAACCTGGAGAGCCTAGCTGTGCAGCCAAAGCCTGGAGGTCAGCCCAAGACGGGGAAGCGTCCAGGGTGGTGTCTTTAAAAAAAGCCGGTTGTCCATCGGGGTGCAGCAAGGCCACGGCCACGGACAACATAGATCTTACGTACTCACTCAAAAAATGGGCATCTAACCCAGATGATCGAATAACGGCCAGCGTGTTCAGCAGACCTCCGGTTACAGCCAGATGATAACCCGGAGAAAGCTCGAAATGAACTCCGTCCGGCAGCACCTGGGTTCCCAGTTCCTGCTCTAACTTACCCAAAAACCGCCCGACCCAGGTCTTAGCCCTCCGCCCGGAAAAAAAACATCCTCCCTGGATCAAGGCCATCAGGTTTTCCAGCAGATGATTCCCGCCCACATCATATTCCAGATTATCCGCCAGGAAGACCAGTTGCCGGTAAAGGCCGTCCAGAAAGACCCTGCTGAATTCGTCGGGAATGGGCATGCCTTGGGCCGACACCCACCGATACCAGTTCATCCAATTCATCACCCGGAGAGACACGGTGTATGGATGCCAGGCAATTGGCCGCCCCACCGGGTTAGCCTCCAGCCAGGATAGAATCAGTCTCTCGGCCAGGTCCAGGTCGCGGCTCGACTCGCCGGGGGAATGGTGGTTCTGGGTGAGCAAAGTTAAATAATCAAAATAGTGCAGATGATATCGCCAAAGGAGACTCTGGCCTGGGGCATCCCAAGATCCGGTGGGTTCATATTCGGCTGGTTGGTGGATGAATGAAAAGATTCCGGCCTGAAGATCATCCCGAGTGATGATTAGTCTTCTTAGGGAGACCTGGGGAGGAGGGGTTGGGCCGAGTCCGACGGTGACTCCGGGTGAAGGATAAAGCAGGCGATAGGTTTTATCGGGTAAACCGCCGAGAGAGTGCAGAAGCCGGGACTTCAGTATACGGCGGCAGCGATAGAGAATCTGTTTCGGGTGAAGAAACCGGATTGTCTCAAAGTACTGCCGCACACTTGTCCGCAGACTCATTTTAGCCTCGCACACGAATTTGGTCGGAGCCGGTTAGAGCCATGGGGGTTTCATGCGTGGTGAGTTCCGCTCCTGAGTAAAGGAGGGCATAGTGGCGACGAAGGCCGATACTTATTGCCATTGAAAAAAAATCTGGGGGGTTCCATCGAGGAGCCCCCCAAATATAGCGCTATGGTGATACGATAAGCTGGGGTAACACGAAATGAATCTTAATCTAGATTAAGGTTGATTTCGGTTTGAGCAAAAACGACTATGAGATAATTGCCCCTAGTTTTTTTCAGCAGCGGCCGCGTCTTTCTTGGCTTTCTTGGCTTTCTTGGCTTTCTTGGCAGCCTTTTTCTCGGCAGCCGTAGCTTTTTTCTCGGCAACCGCAGCCTTTTTCTCGGCAACCGCAGCCTTTTTGTCGGCAGCCGCAGATTCTTTATCGGCAGCCACAGAAGCCGCAGCCGGAGCCATCGGGGCCTGAGCATTGGCAACACAAACGAACATGAACATCGCCAGAATGGAAACTAGCACGAACTTGGTATAACGCATAATTCCTCCTAATTAGATTTAGTTCCCGTCCTTCGGAAAAGCCGTTGCAGGCCTATCCCACAACCACAAACTTTGCCGAGACTTGGTGACCAATAAAATCAATTGGGCGTTTTTTAGCATAAAATCTTGACGGAGGCAACTGAAAAATGAGGGGTAAAGGCAAGGGCGGGGTAAAGAGGATCGTCTGTCGGTGATAACATCTCAATTTAATAAGTATTATTGCCAAAACAGAGAACCACAAAATAATCGGATCTACAGGTCGGATTGCAAAATTCAGCCCCGGTAGAGACTAACACGAACAAACGAATATCCGGGTTCAAGAGCGGACTGAGGCAGGAATGGCGGCGATTTCAGCGCGACATGTTAACCCAGGTCGTCAATCCTGGGCTGACATGATCGGCCACCACGAGTTTCTTCGGTTTTTATTTTACGTGCCCAAAAGAATTGCCGGGCCGCGATGACTAACCAGCTCTCAGCAACAGGGATAAACGACATTAGTCGGCTATCATAATTTAGCCGATTAGGGACGCGGAAAACCGCCGGTTTAGTATATTTGCTTCAGGGCTGATCACCTTTATTGACCTCCAGATGAAGGCCCGGCAACAAACAAGTGACTAAACGGATTCCACGCTGATGACTTCAGGGACGGATTGCTTGATAATTTTTTCAATCCCCATCTTCAAGGTCATCTGTGACATAGGGCATCCGCTGCATGCGCCCTGAAGTTTCACTTTTACGACCCCATCCACCACATCGACCAATTCCACATCCCCGCCGTCAGCACGCAAACTCGGTCTGATTTTGTCCAGGGCCGCTTGTACTCTTTCCTTCATGGTCATACCTCCGATGTCAGGTTAGCTAATAAATATTCGTTCTAAACATAAGGTGTAGCCGAATCAGATGGCAGTGCAAATAACGTGAGGCCTGGAATACCCAAAAAAACTTGCCGCGGCACAAAAAATATCCTGGGAACAGGCTTGCCGCCGGCTGCTTCTCGGCTACCCATCGTCCTCTTCGGTCGAGAAACTAGAAAAAGACGAACTCGCGATTCAAACATTAATCTTAAATGTTAACACACATTTTTGAAGTAAGCTAATTTTTTTTATCCACAACAATGCATTTTCTATTTTCGGTTACTCGTTGCTGGTCGATGTCATTGACCGGCAACCAGCAACTGGGTCAACGATAAATATAATATTTTAGTATAGTTATCCTTGGACCCATTTGATGATTTGGCGTGAAATTTCAGATAGCGGAAGAATTAACTTAGCTGCTCCCTTCTCCTTGGCCACCTTTGGCATTCCGTAAATTATGCTGGTCTCTTCATCTTGGGCCACGGTCAGACCATCTTGTAGCCGTATAGCGCCCAACCCAACGGCGCCATCGTCACCCATCCCGCTGAGAATGACGCCCAGCGCATTGTTTCGGTACACCTTAGCCACAGACTGGAGCATCATATTAATTGATGGCGTAAATTCTAAGCCTTCTTTAAGGTACTTGTAACTAATGGTCTTGTCTTCATTGACAACCATTCCAGCCGCCCCGCCACGGGCCACAAAAGCCACTCCTTCTAATACCCTGTCGCCGTTCTTGGCTTCGCAGACTTTGATCCGGGACTTGCTGTTCAGCCAATCCGCCAATCCTTTGGTAAAGTCCTCGTCCATGTGCTGAGATATTAAAATGCCGGCCTTAATATTTTCGGGCAGACCTGAAAGCACTTCCAGGGTTGCGCCCGGCCCCCCGGCTGAGGCCCCGATGGCTATCACCTTTTCGGCCAGATTTCCCTGGCCGGCTTTTTCAGCTAGGGGAATCATGTCCTTGCGGTCTTTCGTCCCTTCCAACCGGACCCGACCCACAGCGATATCTTTGAGCAAGTGCATCGTATGCACTTTACTTAACAAAATCTTAGCTTCCGGGCTGATACCCGGGGTCTGGCCCGACTGATCACTCGCGGCCAAAGCACCAATGGCGGGAGATTTGATGGCTTCCAAGGCGCCGCATCGCAGGGCCTCATAAACGAATGGCTTATTCGTATCAAAAAGAGTCGAGACGATGAGTATCGGGCAGGGGTTGGCGACCATGATTTCCCTTGTTGCTTCGACCCCGTTTTTATTCGGCATTTCGATGTCCATCAAAATGACGTCAGGTTTAAGTGACTCCGCCATAGTCACGGCGATGACCCCGTCGGCTGCCACCCCGGCCAGTTCTATGTCCGGGTCCGTAGCCAGTATCCGCTTCATCGCCTGGACCGCCACCAAAGAATCATTTACAATCAGAACGCGTATCATTTAGATCCGTCCTCTAACCAATAAGCTGGTCTATGGTTTCCAACAAGTGTTTACTATCATACTTGCTCTTGACAATATAGCGGCTGGCTCCGACTTCCATCCCCCGCCGTTTGTCTTCTTCCCGCTGTTTGTATGAGACAATAATAAATGGAATATTACGATATTTCTTTTCCCGCTTGAGCGTTTGAATCATTTCGAAACCATTCATTCGGGGCATATCAATATCAGTGATGACTAAATCAAAATGCTTCTGTTTGGCTTTCATCACGCCATCTACACCGTCTACGGCCGTATCTACGTCATATCCCCCGGCCAGAAGCACTTTTTTCTCAAGTTCACGAATGGTCAACGAATCTTCCACTACTAAAACGGCTTTTTTAGTTTTCTCCAAGGTCTCTCTGGCCTTGGAAATCACGGCCGACCCGGTGAAATCTGCGATTGACTGGATAACTTCAGGAACATCCAAAATAAAAGCGGCATCACCGTTTTCCAAGATGGTGGCGGCGGCGACATTCTTAATCTTGCCCAGCCGTTGATCCAGGTACTTGACCACCACATCCCGTTCATCATAAAATCCTTGTACTTCCAGGGCGACCAGGCGCTCCGCACTGCTGAGCACAATAGCCATCCGGCGATCAACCTTGCCGGACGTGATCTTCTGGCCTAAAATTATTTCTAAAGGCGCCAAAGACAGAAGCTGTCCATTATGATTCAACGTCTCGGCTGACTCGATCCGAGTAATGTCTTTACCGGTAAAGGTAACCAGAGAATCAATTTGGGTCAGAGGGATAGCCACGGTGCTCTTGCCGGAAGTCACCAGCAAACAACGAATCACCGCCAGAGTCAAGGGTAAGGACAACGTGAACCGGGTCATTCGGCCCACTTCTGATTTGACCTGAACGTAGCCGCTTATCCTGGCCAACCTGGTCTTGACGACATCCAATCCCACCCCGCGGCCCGAAGTGGTGGATACGGTTTCCCGGGTCGAAAAACCGTGCAAAAAAATAAAACTGACCAGATCATCTTTGCTCATACTTTCCACTTGATCCGGCTGGGCCAGGCCGCCATCCAAAATCCTTTTCTTAACCTTTTCCGGGTCGACTCCCCGTCCATCGTCCTCCACCTCGATTATCCCCCGGTCACCCCGGTGATAAGCCCGCAAGTAAATGGTTCCCTGGGGATTTTTTCCGGCCCGGATCCGCTGCTCAGGTCTTTCGAGCCCATGATCGCACGAGTTTCGCACTAAATGCATCAAGGGGTCCTTGATCACCTCCAAGATATTCCGGTCAACCGGGGTCTCCCCCCCGGAAATGATGACCTGGGCCTTTTTTCCTGATTGAATCATGACATCGCGGACAAAGCGAAGATACGGAGAAAACAGGGTATTGGCCGGAAGCATTCTGGCCCGGAGGACCTCATTCTGCAATTCTCCGGTCAGGTATTCCAGGTTACCGCTCAGGTTGTCAATGACCTCAAATGATGCCGCGCTCCGACTCTGAATATCCTGAAGTTGGGAAAAACTCTGGTTGGCCATAGTGGCGATGTCACCAAGCCCGGCCAGCCCGTTTCTCAATTCGTCCACCGAAATCATTTCGAAATCATTTCGGCTCACCCGACCGGCCCAATCATGGCCCAGCTTATCAGCCAGTTTGTTGATGGCCCCGATCTCGGTATGGAGATGATTGACCGTTCGAAGAAGCTCTTTCAACCTGCGCCGCCATCTATGGAGATGGCCGGTACTGGTATATATTTCACCGACAAGATTCATCATCCGGTCCATCCGTTGAAGGTCGACCCGGATGGTCCGGTCACCCACTTCCTGGGTAATCATTTTCTGTTCTGCAGCCAGGCGTCGTTCCCGGCCCAGGTCATCCGCCGCGATCTGTCCTCGCCTGTCCGAAAAAAGGGTCTGCGGCGATGGGCGACCGGCGGATCTGGATGGCGCGGATTTGCCCTTTCCCGGCATCTCAGCCGCTGATCGGGAAAGGGGCGTCTTCTCCTCCGCCCTCATCGGCGGCGTTCCCCCCGGTTCTGCAGCCTGGTCATTATCTTGAGGATACTCGGGAGGAAGAAATCGCTCTTCCTTGGCGGCCTCCAATCTATCCACCAGATCCGTCACATCGATTTTATGCGGCTGATGGGCCAACCTGGCGTCAATAATGGATGTGACCGCATCTAAGCCCTGAAACGAGAGGCTGATGTAGGCCTCGTTAACCCACTCGGGATTCTTCCGCAAATGGCCGAAAAGATCCTCCATGGCATGAGCAATGGACTGGACTTCAGAGACTTCCACTATCCGGGCGGCGCCCTTGAGGGTGTGGACGCGACGAAACAATCTCTCAATAACCTGGTTGTCGTTGGGATTGTTTTCCAGTTCCAGGAGCATCCGATTTAGTATTTCAATGTGTTCCGAGCTTTCCATCTTGAAGATGTCCATCATGGACATGCCGTCGATATCAAGCCCGACACCCAGATCCGCAGCAAAGGCGATCTCATCTCGGTCAGAAACGAAGGCGGCGTCAGGCTGGGCGGGGACGGTCGCGACTTCCTCTTTAACCAGGATATCTTGTTTGACAACCGTCGGGATGCCTTGTTTAGCCTGCTCAAGTCCGGAGACCACTCCCGCGACATCAACGTCATAGGCCTGGTTGGCGGCCCCGGCGTCGATCATTATGGAAACAAATTTTAGAGCATCGGAACACAGATTGACAAATTCTTGACTGATGAGCCCGGGGTCTTTCCCCCATTCACCGAAAAGGCTTTCCAGCGCGCCCGCTATTGACAAAATATCAGCCAAATCCATAATTCTAGCGGCGCCTTTAAGGGTGTGGGCGCTACGGAAGAGTTGGGCCAAAATCTCCTGGTCATCAGATTTGGCCACCAAATCAGTTAAAAGACGATTAAGTGCCCCCAGATGCTCGGAACTTTCAAGTTTAAATATTTCCATCATGGACATGCAATCTATGTCCAAGGAGTCACACTGGCTAACAACCGTTACAGCCGGCGGTTTCACTTCGGGGTCGTTTATGCCGGAGAGATCGGCATCTTTTTCAGAGTCTAACGCATTATCAGTGGAGACAACCCGCCCTTCTTTGATTTGCTCCAACCGGGATACCAGGTTTGAGGCATCGATCTGATGGGGGACCTGGGCCGAAGCGGCATCCACAATCTGAGACATGGCGTCCAGCCCTTCAACGAAAAGACCGACAAACGACTCGTGCATGACATCGGGGTGTTTCCAGTGCATGGGCAATGATCTGCACCTCGGTCAATTCCACCACTCGGGCCGCCCCCGTAAGGGTGTGAACACGACGAAACAACCGTTCTATGATACTATTATCAGATGGATTAGCCTTCAGATCCCGCAACATCTGATGCATCTCTTCGATGTGCTCGGAGCTCTCCATCTTGAATATGTCCATCATCGACATGTTGTCGATGTCGAAATCCATATGGCTACCTGTGACTCGCTTGATTGGGAAAAAAGAAATCCCGGCTATTTGCCCGGAGGACGCTGCCCCTCGGGTTGAAACCCGGCCATGCTCAATCGGGTGTTCACCCCGGCGTTAATCCCTTCAATGTTCAGCCAGACGTAATTCTTTTGATCAACCCGGAAGACTCCCTTAAAGTACTCTCTGTTCAAATCATGGAAGGCCGGCATATTTTCCTGAAATTTGTCCAAGTCAACAGAAATCACTCGAGATACTTCATCCGCGATAAACCCGGTGGAATGGTCGTTGTCAATATAGAAAATAATTCGTGACGTTGCGGTGATGTCGCCGGTAACATTGGCCGGGTCATCGCGCCGTTCCGCCTTTCGGGGCAGTCTGAGTAACTCTTTGATGTCAAAGACCAGCCGGAGATTTCCCCGAATATTCATCACCCCCAGGCAAATATAATCAGCGTTGGGGATGGGGAATATCTTTCCGGCTTTATGAATCTCTTGGATAGAGTCTGTCTGAAGGACGTAGTTCTCGCCTTCCAGCTTAAAAGCCACCAGATCTAAACGATCTCCGGTGTCGACCACGTCACCGGGGCCGGTTTGTCTGACGTATTCCTCCGCCCGGTGGCTCAACTCCTCCGGAGTCAGCAACTGGTTCTCCAGATTCTTCTTCCAGTCCGTAATGTTGGACTTTTTCTTGGTCATGGCCTACCTGAAACAAGCTAGAGATTATGGCGTTAACGACTTCGAATGAGTTACGCAAGGATAAAAACTAATTTCCTGACCGCAGAATCAGGCCCGGAAACATTAGGATTATTCCCGCCGCGGCAACTGGTGTTTATCAACCAGGTCCCGGCACAATCTGATTATTTGCTTTCCGGAATAATCCTCGATCACTCGGGTTAAACAATCTTGGCCCATGGTCTCAATCATCTTGATGGTGGTTTTCAATTCCCGGCAACCGGATTCCAAGTCGCCTTTTTCGATAAACGTCAGTCCCAAATAATACTGCGCCGTAAAATGCTCGGGTTGGCAATAAACAGTCTTTCTAAAATTGGCTAAGGCTTCCTCCCACCGATGTCGGGACAGGTTAATCTGAGCCAGCAAAAAATACGCGGCCGCTTGTAACTCGTCGATGCCGATAATTTGGCGGCAACACTCGGCAGCCTCATCAAGTTTGTTGGAATCGGCATAGATCCTGGCCAAGATCAGGCGGAGGCGGGTATCCTTGGGACAATGGGTTAGACTCGTCTTGAGCATTGATTCAGCTTCGGCAAATCTCTTGGATTCAAAAAGCCCCACAGCCTCTCGGTAGCATTCCTCAGGAGAACCCGGAGGGCCGGGCCGGCCGGAATCAACGGTTGCCGCAATGTCCGGCGTTTTTGATGAATCGCTGCCTGACGCAGACCAGGAACCTGTTTGCTTGACCTTACCTGGGATTATCCACCCAGGCGGCAACGGTTTGGTCGGCAAAAAAGAAATTGGTTTGGCGGCCGAGCTGTCTCCGGATCGCGCCATCGATAACTTGGACGCGGACATCCGGCTCAATTCGTGGGTCAAGTGAGAAGTCCGATCCGGCAAGGGCTGGCCGGGAGAATACTTATAGACACCCCGGCAGGGGCTTTTGACGAAACCGGTGTCAATATTCATCAGCGATTCGGTATGACCTAAGAATAGATAACCGCCTGGAACAATTTTTCGTTCCAGGTTATTGATGATGGTCGCCACATCGGCATATTCAAAGTAAATACTGACGTTCCGAAAAAAAATGATGTCATAATTACGGCTTAAAAAAGGTGATGAGTTGATCTTGAAGATGCTCAAAGTATAAAAGGTGACCATTTCTTTAATTTCAGGCAAGACATGATGCTTCAGACCTTTGACCTCAAAATAGCGTTTAATTATCTCGTTGCCGACGCCCCTGAAGGAATATTTTGGGTAAACTCCCCTCTTGGCCTTTTCAATGTTCTTTTCATTAATATCAAATCCTACAATATCAACATGGTAATCCCTGATCAGCATCGCCTCCTTCACGGCCATGGCGACGGAGTAGGCTTCCTCGCCGGTTGAGCAACCGCAACTGAGGATTCGAATGGGTGGAGGGGAAGGCAACTGCAGCTTGGAGTCTCTTATTTGGGGCAGGAGGTTGTTCTTAAGAAATTCAAATTGTTCATTATCTCTAAAAAAATAGGTTTCCGGTGTAGTCACCAGATCGAGAAATTCACGGTATTCGTCCTTATCGGTTTTAATCCGATTCAGGTACGCGATAGGCTCCGACATACCCGTGGCACGCATTCTTTCTTTTACCGCGGTCTTGAGCGTGACCTCGTTCTTCCCGAAGTAATCGATACCCGAGACTTCTCTTATATATAGGCAGAACAGTTCAAATTCTTGCTGATTCACTGCTCGCCTCTGCGCCTGCCAATAGGGTGGATTCAAGGTGGCTCAATTGAACCAATTCTCTACGGTTAAGGAAGAATTCCCATCTCACGATCTGAATGATCCCTCGGCCGTCGAGTACGGCCATGTTACACGAAAACTCTTGACCATCCACCTTGATCGTGGAGGTTCGCATGGAATCACTCGGCAAATCAATAATCTCAACCACTCGATCGACCACAAACCCAACCAGCGCCGACTCCAGCCTGGAAATGATGATCCGATTCCCGTAGGTA
The DNA here is from genome assembly GCA_015233055.1 of Deltaproteobacteria bacterium. Taxonomy (GTDB): domain Bacteria; phylum Desulfobacterota; class JADFXK01; order JADFXK01; family JADFXK01; genus JADFXK01. Next base: position 8,261 of record JADFYN010000026.1, on the reverse strand, counting down.
TAGTAAGCCCGCGGATGTCCCATCCGTTTGAGCAGATCAATAATCGGGATAACCACCCCCCGGAGGTTGATGACCCCCTCCAGGAAACCAGGTGCGGCCAAGACCGGTTTTATAGCAATCATGGCGATGACATCCTGGGTTTCCCAAATGTCTACCGCGTAGGTCTCGTTATTAACTTGAAATGTCAGCACGTGCATGGGGATACCGAGAGGTTGCGAGTTTTGGGTTACGGGTTGCTGGGTGCGAGTTACGTGTTACTCGTTGCGTGTTGCTGGGCAATGTCATTGAGTTAAGGTGCAGGGGCATCGGATCTGATTTTAATAAATGGCCAATCCCGATTAAGCCCCAACGGGGCGCTCTAGGTTAGCCCAGCGGCAACGCCCTGGGTATGGGCGACAACTATACAAAATAACCTATAATGCCCACATAAAACCGCCGGCAATTCCGTACTTCAGCCGTAGCCGGATATCCCATTCAAAGGAAATGACTTTGGGGGCGGGCCGACCTCCTGAGCATTCTACTGACACGTAACCTGCCGTATTTCCCAGGGCGTTGCCGCTGGGCTAACCTAGAGCGCCCCGTTGGGGCTTCAGAGGAACTATCATAAACAGAAAGCTTTTCCGTGCCTTAAGTCAATGACATTGACCCGCAACCCGCAACAAGCCTGGATTATTTTAATTTAAATTGGATGACCGCCTCGCGGAGTCGCGTCGACAACAGGTTTAAATCATCAGCCGACTGAGTCACTTGCTGGGCGGAGTGGAGGGTCATTTGAACGGTTTCCTCAATTTCTTTAATTGACGAGGCTACGTCTTTAGTCGCATCGGATTGCTGCATCACACCTTCGGCAATTTCATCTACTCGTGGTTTAATTTCGATAATGTTATCGATAATATTATGCAAAGTTTCTGCAGCCACCTTAGCCGACTCAGTCCCCACTCGAACGTCTTCCGAGGCTTTGTCCATACTCATTACCGCCGCGGCTACGGCGCCTTGCATGGCCGCGATCATATCTCCAATTTCCTGAGAGGCCTCTTGAGTTTGGTCGGCCAACCGGCGGATCTCCTGAGCGACCACGGCAAAACCTCGGCCCTGCTCCCCGGCTTTAGCCGCTTCAATGGCCGCGTTAAGGGATAACAAATTTGTTTTATCAGCCACATTAATAATCGTAGTCACGACTTTGCTTATTTTCTCGGCCTTCTCATTTAAGATGGCCAGTTTTTCCGAGGTGGATTGGTTCGATTCTTGAATATGGCTGATCCCTCTCATTGCCTCGGACACAGCATCAAAACCGACCTTAGACCGATCAGCCGAATCCTTGGCAAAATCAGCGACACTACGAGCAGTGCGCGAAAGTTCCGTACTCATGGCGGCGATTTCATTAATTGTGGCGGCGACTAAGTTGACCGAGGAGACTTGTTTTTCAGCGCCTCCAGCCTGCTGCCTGGAAGAAGCCAGAATTTCATTAGTGGAGGCGTTGAGGTGTTCTGCCGCTTCTTGGATGCGCTCTACCATATGGTAGATGTTGTCCCGCATCTCGTTAATTTTCGTTCCAAAAGTACCTAACAGATCCGCATCTTCGATGACCAGGCTTTTACGTAGATCAGCGCCGGCCACACGTTCCACATATTCAGAGTAATACCATATAGTTGTCTCAAGGCGATCTCTGGCTTCTTTCTCCTTAGACATCATTTTTTGTAGTACCGCCACCGTGTCATTCAGGACATGGCCCAGCCGGGACAGTTCCACTTCGCCGTCGTCTTCAGCCATAATCAGCTTCTGCTCCAAATCACCGGCCGCGACTTTATTCATGAACGCTAAGTATTCAGATACCTTAGATTCTAAGTGAGCTCTCATTTCATGTTCTTTTCGATTTGCCTCAACGATCTGGCTGATATCCCGGATGGTATGGAACCCACCCACGGACTTCCCCTTAGCGTCTTTGATATCTCCTCCGCCCAAAAGGATCGGTATGACTCGACCCTTGGCGTCAATCAGATTGGTGGTGATGCCGGCGCCGGCAATATCACTTTCTTCGTCAAGGTTCTTTGGGCAATGCATTGTGTTGCATAGATCTGTCCGAAACACCTGGTCGCAGGTTTTTTCGTCTACCACTTCCCAGGCCTTGATCCCAATCAATTCCTCGGCCGCCTTGTTCATAAAGGTGACTTTCATTTTTCGGCCGATCATGATCAACGGGTCGGGGAAGTTGGTCAGGATACTGGTACTCTTGGCCATTTCATTGGCGATGGCGTCGGCCATCCGGTTGATGTTGTCGGCCACCTGGCCCACTTCATCCATGGCCTCCACCTTAACCCGGGTGCTTAAGTCACCCTTGGCCAGAACCTTAATTACCTCCACCAGCACGTTGAGTGGCTTGTAAATAGACCAGGAAATAAAATGCCCAAAAATTGTCGCTAAAAAAATTCCCAAAACACAGAAGAGGATAATCTGCACCTGAGTATCTCGAGTCGTGTTCTGGGCGCCGGTGACTGATTGTTCCATGCTGGTCCGGTGGCCGGCGATAAGGTCATTTACATGTTTAACCGCTTTATTAAACACTTGATTCTGCTCGCCGAGAGCGGTGTACAATGATTTTTCTCTAAGGCCCATCACTCCGGCTTGAATCAACGCCAACCCACTTTTGGAAAAAGCAGCCCAATCATCTTGAAATGCCTTAATCTTATGCTGCTTATCGCCGTCCCCGGGGCCGATATCCCTAAGATAAGCAGCGATTTCAGTATTTATTTTGCCGTTGACGGCTCTAATATCCGTTTCCAGCCGGGCGGTTTTTTGATCATCGATTTCGTTCAAAAAAGACAATATCCGCATCCTGAACGTTTCAGCGAAGTGCAGGACGCTGTATAGCCTGATCAATGGACCGGCCTCATCCTGATAGACCGACAACGTAACTTTGCCCACTCGACCCACATTTATATAGCCGACGGCACCGATCAACATCATAAGCCAAACCATGACGGTAAAGCCTAAGAACATTCTGGGGCCGATCTTTATTTTGCGCAGTAAGTTGGTAATACTCATTCCGCCTCCTCATGGCTTTTTAGGTACAAACGAGTTTGATTCCGTCCTGCTGCTTTGGCCGCGTACAAGGCCGAGTCGGCGCGTCGGATAAGCTCCTCAGAATCAAGCACTTCAGAGCCATCCGTGCCTCCTAACCCGATGGAAATGGTGATGTGCAGTTCCCCCCCGCCGTGACGAAAAACGTGTTGCGCCACCAAAGAGCGGAATGCTTCGCATCGATTGTAAGCTTCGCCGAGGGTGGTTTGACTAAATAAAATATTGAATTCTTCTCCCCCGTATCTCCCGGAATTATCAGCATCATTGATGTGTTCGGCAATCAATTTGCCTAATTCGGACAAAACGCAATCCCCGGCCAGGTGACCATAGGTATCATTTACTCTCTTGAAAAAGTCGATATCCAACATGGCCAGGACCACCGGGGTAACATAATCTCGGCTTTTTCTTATTTCCCTCTTCAGGATATCTGTAAAATAGCGTCGATTGTGCAACCCGGTCAGTTCATCCGTGGTGGCCATTTCCTTGATTCTCTTTTTGGCGTTCTCCATTTCCCGAACCAACCGAGAGTCATCTAGAGCGCTCTGGATAGCTTTCGACAGAGTCTCCGAAGTCAGAGAGGACTTGGACAGGTAATCGTATGCACCGGATTTGATGGCCCGCACGGCCACCGCCTCATTTCCTTGCGAAGTAACAAAGATCACTGGAGTAACTATCTGTTGTTCAGCCAAATAGTTGAGGAAGTCGAATCCGTGGCCGTCGGGAAGCCGGTATTCGGAAAAGATCAAATCAAACTCGGCCGTGGCCAGCGTCTCCACCCCCTCAGCCAGGTTAGAAGCCCTGGTCAGGGTGACATTCGACCATCCGGCGGCGATTAATTCTTTGACTATCGCAAAGTCTGCTTCATTGTCTTCGATCACCAGCAAAGAGATGGATTGTTCCCAATTGACGGCCTCAGACGCAGATTGGGACAGATATAACCGTCCGTCTTGTCTGATGCCCTGCATGCGATTGACAATATCGGTGATTTGTTCACCATGTTCCACTATTTTCTTGACCTGATCCTGAAATCGGGGCGGAATGTCGTTTGTATTCTTAAGCATCTCAATACTGGCCAACAACGAGTTCAAGGGCTGATTCAATTCCTCAGCCGTGGCCCCCGTAATCTGGAGCAAGACCTTGATCCGTTCTTCTTCTACAATATGCTTTTGTTGTTCCAGTATCCGTTGTTTTGCCTCTTCTAACTGGTCGTAAAGAATTTTCTTCCTGATAACCGCTTCCAACCTGGCCAGGAGAATCTCAAATTCTACGTTTTTGTTCACATAATCTGCCGCCCCAGCCTTCAAGCCCCGGAGCACGTCATTTTTATCATCCATACCGGTCAGCATCAGGATCGGGATGTGGGCGTAGCGCTCGTCCGAAGAGATGATTCTAGCCACTTCGTCACCATCCATCTCCGGCATACTGAAATCAAGGACAATGCAATCAGGGCTGAACGATTCCAGGGCCTTAATCCCCTTCGGCCCCGAATTAGCCATGCTCACCTCATATCCGGCCTCAACCAACTTTCGCTTTATGCCGTGCAAGAAGGTGAGGCTGTCGTCAATGACCAGTATTTTCTCTTTAGTGTCTCGAAACATGGATTCTTTCTTTAGCAAATCAAGAGAGAAATGGGTTCACTTTATGATAATCCACTGCATTTTAGAAAATACAATAAATTTCAACTATAGTCAACTGTTTGATGTCTCGAATTGGAGGGCAGGAAAAAAATGCGGGTTATACGGGTTACGTGTTGCGGGTCAATGACATTAAGTTAAGGGTGCCAGACAATCGCTCTAATGTTTTAAAATAGCCAATTCCAAACAAGCCCCGGAGGGGCGCTCTAGGTTAGCCCAGGGCAACGCCCTGGGAAATACAAATGGTTACGTATCAGCAAGATGGTCAGATGGTCGGCCAGCCCCCAAAGTCATTTCCGTTGGATGGGATATCAGTTTCGGCTGCGGTACGGAATTGCCGGCGGTTTTATGTGACCATTAAATGGTATTTTATATAGTCGCCGCCCCTACCCAGGGCGCTGCCCTGGGCTAACCTAGAGCGCCCTTTCAGGGCTTAAGCGGAATTAGCCATTTATTAAAATCAGATCCGATTGCCCTACACCTTAAGTTAATGACATTGTGTTGCGGGTTACGTGTCAATGACATTGCCCCCCCGACTCATTTGAGCCGTAAACAATCTGCGCAATCCGTGTAATCTGCGGATGACCGTTAGAAAGCAGCCACAAAGGGCGTCAATCACGTCTTAATGACGGTAATGTTCGATGATAGCCTCGATGAGGGCGGGGATGGTGTAATCTACAGGAGAAACATGAACAGTCAGGCCATGTTTGGCCGCGGTCTTGGCCGTGATAGGACCGATGGCCGCCACGGTCACCCGAGCCATCAAGGTCGGCCAGTCACGGGGCTCGAAGCAGGCCACAAAGTTGGTCACCGTAGAGGAACTGGTAAAGGTAACCATGTCCACTTCACCGGCCACCAGCCGTTTCTTCATCTCTTCGGATGTGTCTCGAGACGGCATAACCGTTTGATACACCGGAACGACCGTAACCTGAGCCCCCGCGGCGCTAAGTTCTTCAGGAAGCACTTCACGCGCCTCCAGGGCCCGGGGGATCAATATCCGGGAACCGGCCAACGGGTGAGATTTAAGGGCCGTCACCACGGCCTCAGCCCGATACTCCGGCGGGACCACATCCGGCTTGAGCCGCATCTTGGTCAACTCCGCAGCGGTAGCCGGCCCGATGGCGCAGAGTTTTAGGCCTTTAAGATCACGGACATCCCGCCCCTGCTCGGCCAACCGGTCAAAAAATCTGAACACGCCGTTAACGCTGGTAAAAACAATCCAGTCATAATTCTCGATCAGGCCGATGGCTTTGTCCGCCGGAGCCCAGTCATCCGGTGGGCCGATGGAAATGGTCGGAAATTCAATACAATCTGCCCCAGCCAGATTTAAGCCGGCCACGAACGAGCTGGCTTGTTCCCGAGACCGGGTCACCACAATTCGCCGGCCGAACAACGGCAGCTTTTCATACCAGGTCAAACTTTCCCGAAGCCGGACCACATCCCCAACGACGATAATGGCCGGTGGTTTGAGTCCGGCCTCCTCGGCCCTGGCCGCGATATCGGATAATGTCCCAGTCACGGTTTGTTGGCTGGGTGATGTCCCCCGCCGGATCAGGGCGACGGGAGTGCCGGGAGTCCGACCATTTTCGATCAACTTAGCTGCTATCTCAGCCAAATGCCCCATCCCCATCAAGAACACCAGGGTATCAACCCCGGTGGCCAGGCCGGCCCAGTTTATGGACGTCTGGTCTTTAGTCGGGTCTTCATGCCCGGTAATGATGGCCACACTGGAGGCATAGCGCCGGTGAGTCAGAGGAATGCCGGCATAGGCCGGAACTGAAATGGCCGAAGTCACTCCGGGAATCACCTCGAATTCCAGGCCCGCGGCCACTAGTTCTTCCGCTTCCTCACCGCCTCGGCCAAAAATAAACGGGTCGCCCCCTTTGAGCCGGGCCACCATCAGGCCCGCGGCGGCCTTATCCACGATGAGCCGGTTGATCTGTTCCTGGGCCATAGTATGTTGGCCGCCCTGTTTGCCGACATAAATTACTTCAGCATCAGGACGGGCCATGGCCAACAGTTTGGGATTGGCCAAAAAATCATATATTACCACGTCAGCCCGACCAAGGGCTTCCGCCCCTTTGAGGGTGAACAACCCGACATCGCCCGGTCCGGCGCCGATCAAAAAAACTTTCCCGTTATTCTGGGGCATAATAATATCACTCTTGTTAGGGGTGGCGGGGTTCGTGTTACTGGTTAGCGCGGTAACAGACAACCGAGCCGGCGCCGCTACCCCAATTATTTATATAGTTATCCCTGGAACTGGTAAACCCGACG
>JADFYN010000026.1:0-1250 GCA_015233055.1 Deltaproteobacteria bacterium | reverse complement strand
GCCCACCCAGATCCAGCAGGTGTCGGGCCAACCTTACTCCCAAGAGTTCTTCCTGCCCCAATGGGGCCGCATCGGTTCCACGGATGATTTGTTCACCTTCCGGGTCGGCTATAAATGCAGACAGATGAACCCGACCATTGTCCAACCGGGCCAACCCGCCGATGGGCACCTGACAACCACCCTCAAGGGTGATCAAAAAGGCCCGCTCCGCGGTTACAGCCGCGGCCGTCTCGGGGTGATTGAGAAAAGAAGCCGACTCATAACTGCCGATGTCATCAAGCCGCATCTCAATGCCCAGGGCTCCCTGACCGACAGCCGGGATGAAGTCCTCCAGATTGAGAGATGATACCTTCTTCCCTCCTAAGTCAGGAGAAAGACGGTTAAGCCCGGCTGCAGCCAGGATGACGGCCTCATACTCACCCTGAATTAATTTCTTAACTCGAGTATCTAGATTCCCTCGGAGGGGCAGCACGATCAAGTCTTTCCGTAAGGTCTTGATCTGGGCCTGGCGTCTCAGGCTGCTGGTCCCGACCCGGGCGCTCAGAGGTAAGCCTTGGACCCCGCCATCTTGATGGGTTATCAAGACATCCCGAGGGTCTTCCCGCTCCGTGATCACCCGGATCCCCAACCCGGCCGGAATTTCGGTGGGCACATCTTTCATGCTATGTACCGCCAGGTCTACCCGGCGATCCTGGAGAGCATCCTCTATCTCCTTAACGAACAGCCCCTTACCTCCTACTTTGGCCAGGGGAACATCTAGAATCTTGTCTCCGGTTGTCTTGATAATAACCAGGTCGACTTCCGTGCCGGGATGATGGCTCCGGATTTGATCGGCCACCCAATTAGCCTGGACCAAGGCCAGCTTGCTGCCTCGGGTGCCGATCTTGATGATCTTTTTCTGGTTTGGTTGAGAAATCATCTGGGTTCCGGGTTGCTTGTTACGGGTTGCTTGTTATGAGTCAATGTCATTGACTTAAGCGAAGGACAAACGAGCTAACTCTTCTAAAATAGTCTATTCCAAACAAGCCCCGGAGGGGCGCTCTAGGTTAGCCCAGGGCAACGCCCTGGGAAATACGGTCAGTTACGTGTCAGCAGAATGGCCAGGAGGTCGGTCAACCACCATATTCAGTTCCTTATAAATAGGATATCCGGCTCCGGCTGAAGTACGGAATTGCCGGCGATTTTATGTGGCCGTTACATGGTTTTTTGTATAGTCTTGGCCCCCACCCAGGGCGCCGCCCTGGGCTACC
>JADFYN010000269.1 GCA_015233055.1 Deltaproteobacteria bacterium | reverse complement strand
GAAATAATCTCCGTTAATGATAATGTGTGGGAGATCATAGACTTCCCAATGCTCGGGACGATTTGAGGGAAGAAATGGATCCGGAATCATGAATGTGCGCAAGGATGCGCCGCCGAGTAGTTTCTGAACTATCTCTTGGTCATGCATTTAGGTACTCCTTGCAGGAAGATATTGCTTCTAATCGTCCTGCGTTTGCGGGTTCAAGTCGGATAATCGGATGTCCAAACTATTTGATTTAGGTGGAGATTTTCTCTACAAAGACCCTTAGTCTTTGATACCGGCAAAATGAACCCCGGAGCACATCGTTTAAGGTCATAAATTTTCCATCATGAAAGATATGGTAAAAAGAGGCAAACGGCATCACTTTGAACTTTTCCGCCAGAGCCTGATTATCATCGTTCCTGGTTGTGATGATTTCTTTGCACAAATCAAATGCTTTGGTCGTCTCGTTCACAGACCTAAAAAAAGCGGGATAGATATCCCAGGGAGTATACAAATGAAATTCGTCTGGACCGGGACCAAATGCCGGGATGCAGACCGGATGAATATTCCAGGCGCCCTCTGAATCAAGCATGGCTATCTTAAATCTTAGTCCTGATCTTATCCCTTCAAAGAGTAGTTCGGGGGAATTGTTTTCTTCAGAGTCCCAGATTAATTGGTAGTTATCTGCTAATCTCCACAAATGTTTCCGATACCTTGTTTTGTCCATAATACATGTGTTGTAACTTTCGCTCAATAATCCTTTTTCACCTGAAGAAACTTCGATAGAACAGAAAAAATCCCTGATATTGGTATAGCAAAATGCGTTCAGGCCGATGGTTATTTCGGGCACATAGTTGATATAGAGATGTTCATTTCTTGTTTTTGCCCAGAAGTAGTTTCCATTGAGGATGACGTGGGGTAAGTCATAGGTTTCCCAATGCTCCGGATAATTGGAAGGGATCAATGGATCCGGGATCATAAACGTTCTGAGCGAAGCCCCATTCAGCAGCCTTTGAACTATTTCTTCATCTTGCATTTAAATATCCTTTGTTTCTGAGTGTGAAGTATCGCCCCAACCCATCATTGGCACAATTGAAACCTAGGCCGAAATGAATGCAGGACACAATCACGAAGACATCTCGGCAAAGACTTTCAGCCTGCGGTATTCTTGAGATGAATTCCTGGCGCTATCGTAAAAGGTGGATACCTTTCCGTCTGAAGAAATACTATAAAAAGACTGAAAATAATTTACGTCAAGCGTCAATGGGTCAGACCGATTATTCTCCGGCCTGACCTTAATAAGGCGCTCATATTCATTGATCACCTTCTGTGTTTCTGTGGGGTATCTAAAGAATTGAGGGTAAACATCATAGCAGGTCTTAAACCAAAATTGCCCCGAGTCGGGGAAATAACACGGCAGGTCAACGGGATGAATGTTCCAAATTTCTTCTACATCAAGCATGGCAATTTTGAGTTTGACGGCAGATTCTATGTACTCCTTTATTATCTCGGGATTGTCCCGCCGTTCCGAATCCCAGATCAACCGGTGATCATTGCGTGTCTTATACGGATCATCTTGCGTCGGGGGCCTGCTCTTTAATTCAAATTTGTAATTTTTCGGTGACAGTATCTCTTTATGTGAAGACATAGTGATGGTGCAGATAATATCACCCAGGTTGGTACAGCAAATAGACTTTAAGCCTACGACCGGGTGAGGGGCCGGAGAAACGGCAAGGATGTCACACCTGGTCTTGGCCCAAAAGCAGTTTCCGTTGATTATTACATGCGGCAAGTCATATGACGCCCAGTGTTCTGGAGAGTTGGAGGAGATCGTGGGATCAGAGATCATGAACGTTCCAAGCGAGGCGCCGTTAAGCAGCTTTTGTATAATTTTTTTATCCGGCATGTTGGAGATCCTCCAGTGCAAATCAGTGTGTGGTTACCGGTAAGGCCCTCACGGAAAGTGAAGGCAACTAACCGGAGGCCGGGCTATAATCAGTCATAGACTTTATCGTGATGTTTAATACGGTGAAATATTACCATTTGCTCGTTCTCTATAACTTAAAAATGAGCACGAAACTGCCGACATGGGTCCGGCGTCCATTTTTGAACACATTCCTTAAAATAGTGTCACTACCTGGTCATCGTCCCTGCCGGGCCCTGGAGAAGATATTTCAGATCCAAGACGGTAGGTTGGTTATTCAAATTTCCGGCGGAATTCCAACAAAGACGTGGCCGTCGCTGCATTAATTAATAGAATTCGCAATTGGGCCGGGTCAGTATAGGTCCTAATTTTTTCCTCGACTTCCCTGGGCAGGTGGCCAAACTTGCTATGGAGGATTTCAATTATACCCTCCCGTTGCGCCCTCATCATTCCCTCGATAATCCCTTCCCGTTTAATTACTTCATAGCCGACGGATTCAATCATGATATCCCTCCTTTTTGAAACCAGGTACCCAGGTAAGCTGGGTGAAATCAATCCTGAAAAAATGGCCATAGCCGTGAGCATATCGGCTTTATCTATTTTGGGCGCTGAACTTTCATAGATAAGTTTATCTGCTTCGTCTATCAGCTCCCGGCCATGTTGCATCAATGGCACAAACGGGGCCAGGCAGGTGATACCTTTATCGATGATCTCTTGGGCATCCAGGTCGTAAACTCGGATCACCTGAAACCTGAAAGTGACCTGATTATCCTGGTAAACATCTACGGCTTGCGGCGAGGGGCACAGTAATAAAACACAAGATATAGCCTCAAGTTCGTATTCTAATAAGTACCTGGACCGGTAGTCCAGCATCCTTAACCCGATCTTTTTATCCCACCGGGTCTGGATTTCCAGCAGGACCAGTTTCCTGACCCCATATTCGTCCGTGACCAGCACCGAATAGTCGCTTCTTTTCAGACTCACCGTCTCCTGGGGCAAGGGATCGATCAGCCGGCTTTCCAAGACGGGGATCCCAACCCAGTGGCGGAGGATGACATCCCGGCATTTCTCCATCATCACTTTGGTACACACGTCATATTGCATAAGCAATTCCGGGCCTGGTCAAGGATTCAAGGTTGACTTAACAGTCGATAGATCATCATTTTACTGTTTCTAACCGGACTCAAAAGTATCGGACAATCTGGGTTAGATTTCGGTGGCGGCTTTGACCGCGTCGATGATCTTGACATAACCCGTGCAGCGGCAGATGTTACCGGAAATGGCCTCTCGGATCTCTTCTTCCGTGGGGTGGGGATGTTTTTTTTGTAATCCTTTAACCGACATAATCATCCCTGGGGTGCAGAAGCCGCACTGCACCGCGCTGTTGTCCACAAAAGCCTGCTGGATTGGATCAAGCTTCCCGGCCACGGCTAACCCCTCAACGGTGGTCACCTCCTGCCCGGCCACGGACAAAGCCAGGGTAAGGCAGGAACGAATAGGCGCTCCATCCCGCAGGACCGTGCAAGCGCCACATGCGCCTGCCTCACAACCTTCCTTTGTTCCGGTCAGCATCAGGTGGTTTCGGATGAGTTCCACCAAGGTGAGCTGGGGTTCGACGCTCAGGCTGACGGATTCTCCATTGATAGTTAATTCCAGGGGATATTTTTTCCGGGTCATAACCAGTCTCCACAAAGTCTTTGGATATTAGGGGACTATCCCTTCTTCTAAGATGACTTCCCGGATCCCCGGGAGATTGGACAAGTCTTGCATTAATGTCGGCCAATGGACATCGCCCTTGGAGACCAGGCTGAAATGGAAGGTGATGGTTTCTTGGATGATATGATGATGAAAACTAGCCAGGTGAAATTTGGAAAAGGGGTGCTTCTTTAAAACGTCCTCAATCAGGGTTAGGCGGTCCTCTTCGTTGTCGGAGACCAGGGTGAGACCGTTAAAGTTGTCTTTGCGTAGATACGTCTTGGTCTGGCGGAGGACATAAAGGCAGAAGAAGCTAAGTAAAGTAACCGAAATGGCCGGGACAAAGTAGCCGCTGCCCACCGCCAATCCCACCGCTGCGATCATCCACATCCCGGCCGCGGTGGTCAATCCTCTGACTGTGCCTTTGCCTACAATGATGGCTCCGGCTCCCATGAAGCCCATGCCGGCCAGGGCATACGAGGCGATGCGACCGGGGTCGATTCGGATGGAGCTATTAGTATCAAAATGTTTAAATATATCATGAATGTGGAGTGACGTCATCATGATCAAGCAACAACCCAAGGCGACCAGAATATACGTTCGGAATCCTGCCGCCTGACCATGGGTCTCCCGCTCAAAGCCGATCAGCGCGCCCAAAAGGGTGGCCAAAAAAAGCTTGCAGAAGGTTTCCGAAAAGACGCCGGGACCAATAAAAGATAGTTGTTCCAGTCTAATCTGCCAGTCCAATATTCTGTTCTCCTCCGCCTGGTCGAAAAATGAAGTCCAGAGGTTTGCCCGCCGGATATATCCCACTTTCGCCTAGTATACACCCGATACCTGACATTGTCACTATCTACTTTGATAAGTCGGATTAAACCAGAGCCTGCCATGACGCCATAATTTCTGATTTAATTCAAATAACCGGCTGGTTAGTCCGGGACCGGTGACCCGCACCGTCTCACACCACTCGCCGGCGTTGAAACCGGTTTAAACGTTTTGTCATCAGGTCCATTACCGGTCTCAGCTCAGACGATTTAAGGGCCAGGGTCACGGCGCCGTAAGCGATCATGCCCAGAAGAATTCCGCCTATGACCACCAGCAGGACCCTGGTGGTCGGCATGTTCTGATGATATAGAGGCACTATC
>JADFYN010000268.1 GCA_015233055.1 Deltaproteobacteria bacterium | reverse complement strand
GTTCATGTTGTATTACCTATTACTACGCATGCCCTCGGCGAGAGTCTTTAGGAAAGCCGGATGCGGGAAATCCGCACGTCCGGTTTGAATGAGGGGGAGGGCGGCTAAGCCCCCCCTCCCTACTCTACCGGATATATTTCTGGTACTTAATTAAAGAAACTCGTCGAACTCAGGTTACAGGTAAAGACGTGGCCAAGAGAGCCGGGGGTATTTCGGCGATAGCCTTGTCCGAGCTTTACGGCCGCTTTTACAGGGCAAAATGGAAACGAGGTTCTTTAAAGCTTACTTCTATATTCCACATACCGATAAATCATGTTAATATGCCCGGCATAGAGGCGCCGAAGGTGTCGCAGAGCATCGCCTCGCTTTAACCGGCCGTTGGGATGACTAACCAGCACCCACATGATAGGAACAGGGTCTAGATCGCACCAGGTCGGAGTCAACCGCTGCAACACACAGTGAAGCTCGGGTCATTAAAGAGATACTTGGCCGGATCAATGTTCCATTTCTCCGGTGCATCCACCCCAACGATCCGCCGGGCATTCTTTGATTTTCCCCCAGATTGGTTAGCCAAATCCAGAATCTGGGGCGAATGTGGGTCGGACTGGTCCGAATCATTGATTAGAATTATCTTGGGATTCATTAAGTCGTGGCTGTCGATGTCCATTACCAGCCCCATTTCTCCGGTATTTAATTTGACCAGGCTCCCTATCGGGTAGACCCCCAGGCACTTGACCAGGTTGGAGACCAACACCGGGTCGAATTGCACTGCTCGTCCGGCATACATGATCCGGAGGGTCTCGTGGGAGCTGATTTTTTTTCGATAGATCCGCTCACTGGTCATGGCGTCGTAAACATCAGCCAGGCTGATCACCTGGGCGGACAAAGGTATTTCATTTGCTTTGAGGCCCTTGGGGTATCCCTGCCCGCCGTATCGTTCATGGTGGAAAAGGGCGCACTCGATTGTTTCGCGGGAAACATGGTCCGCGTTTCTAAGAAGCTTGGCGCTAAAATAAGGATGTTTCCGGATTTCCCCAAATTCTTCCATGGTCAGTGGGCCGGGTTTATTGATTATTTCTTCTGGGATAGCCATTTTGCCCAAATCATGGAAAAGGGCTCCGATACCTACGGCCCGCAACATCGGGACAGGGAAATCCAAGAATCGGCCCAGCGTCAGGGCCAGTACGCACACGTTCACTGAATGGGTGTAGGTATATTCATCGAAAGTCTTGAGTTTGATCAGGGCGGATAGGGCGTAGCGATTTCGGAAGACGCTCTGAATCAACTCATCCAGGTCGGAGGCGACCTCTTCGAGGTTGATCGGTTTTTCAATCTGGACTTGAGAGAGGAAGATCCGGGTCCGGTTAAGAAACTCGCTATAGACCCGGGTCACTTGGGCCATTTCATCTTGGACGGAGACGGTGTCGGCCAGGGCCGCCAGGGTCTCATTGGTTAGCTCTTCCGGTTCGATTGTCTCGGGCTGCGGTTTGCCGGGGCTAAGTATCATCGTCTGGGGCTGCGGCCGGCCATCGCCGGCTGGAGATACGTCGCCGCCCTTGGTTGTATCAATTTTAATGGACAACAACCCATATTGCTTAATCTTTTTGATCTCCTGATCGGATTTGATCAGCCGCCTGGTCCTCAAAAAAGGGTGGTTTAACCAGGACATCCCCAGGTCTTCGACATACATGCCGACCTTAAGTTGTTGGACATTGATAGTCTTGATCATAGCCGCCGCCCGTTGTTTCTAGTGGTGTATTTCACTAGTATTATAGAGACAATATAATATAAATGATTCAGGCTAAGAATTCAAGTGTTGATTCGCTGTCAGATTGACTTTATTCATAACCAATCAATATGCCTAACTTAAATTTTAATGCCTGGATATCGCCGCCATGAGCGCGCGACGACCAAGGTGCTCAATCCCTAATTCAATGACTTAGTCCAACTAGTCGGATTAATAAATTATCCAGATTTTGTTCACCCCAAACTCCATTACCGGGAACTATCCAGGAGACCACAATGAAACAACCTCTTCCAAAACTCACCGGGCACCGCTGCTTTGCCTGCGGGACGGAAAACCCCTTTGGGCTAAACATGAATTTCTACAGGGAAGGTAATCGGATCTGTTCAGATATCACTCTGCCTGAAAATTACGTCGGATGGTCCAGTATCGCCCACGGGGGCATCATCACCACCTTGTTGGACGAGGTCATGTCCTGGTCGCTGATCGCTTCCGGCCGGTTGTATTTTTTGACGCGTGAGATTAAGGTGAAGTATTTGAAGCCGGTTTATGTTGGAACGCCGTTAAGGGCCTGGGGTGAAGTCAAGGATGCCGATCGCACTAATGCCATCAAAATGACCGGCGGACTGGAGGATCAGTCTGGAACGACCCTGGCCAGAAGTGAGGGGCTGTTCGCTGAACTGCCGAAAGAGAAGTTGCTTTTCTTGCCCGAGGACCTGATTCGGGATATGGAAGCACTTTATTGCAAGTTCCCCCGCAACCCGTAATCCGGTACATTTCTCAGGGTGTTGCCCCAATACAATTAAATTAGGGGTGCGGCTCGATAGCCTTTAACCGGCGTTCAAGAACGTTCCCCGCAACCGACTGATTGTACCAATGTTGAGGTTGGGTCCATTGCGGCAACAGCCTCGGGAAGGGCGAGATAAAAGTTTTCAGGACCAAGGAATTCGTAGAAGCCCGACCTGCCCATTATTTTGAGTACAGGCTTGGTTACCGCAACCATGAGAAAATGAACTTCCTTTTGAATCATAATCCTGAGAAGGTTCCAGAGGACTTTGTCTCCGGAGCTGTCCATGTCCGTGATCGCGCCGGCGTTGATGATGATGGTCCGAACCTCCGGGTAGTCGGCCAGAAGGTTGATGACCGAGTTCTCGACCAAGGTGGCATTGGCAAAGTAGAGCGGACCCTCCACTTTAATGATGAGTAGATCGTGCCAGGTTTCTGCCTGGCCCAGTTCGATATCGTGAAAGCCGGCCGTGGTTCCTTCCTGCCTGCCCATAACGGCCACCCGCGGCCGAGCGACCTGCCAGATGATGTAGCCGAAGGAAAAGATGATTCCGAGCAGGATGCCCATCTGAACTCCAAGGGCCAGCGTGGCCAGAAAAGTGACCAGGATAACCACGCCGTCGGTCTTCTTCACCTTGAAAGCCCGAATGATCTGCTTAAAATCGATGAGATGGTAGACCGCGATCATCACGATGGCGGCCAGACAAGCCTTTGGGACGAGGGCCAGGTAGTGGGTGAGAAAAAGTAAGGTGAAGATGACCATGGCGACTGCGGTCATGGCCGCAAATTGACTCCGGGAACCCGCCTGGAAGCTGACCGAGGATTTGGACAGGCTGCCGGCCGCGGGGTAGCATTGAAAAAAAGCACCGACCAGGTTGGCCAGTCCCAGAGAAAGCAGCTCTCGATTAGCATCGACGTGGCGTTTCGTCCTTCCGGCCATTATCTTGGAAATGGAGAGGGTCTCGATAAAGGATACTAATCCGATGATCAGGCCGACTCCCACCAGATCGCCCAGATGGAATGACCCGGAATAGAGCCATGGCTCATTCAGCTTGGGCAGCATGAACGCGGGGAGGGCGCCTTTGATCTCCCCGATGGTTTCAATTTTCGTTCCGGTAATTCCGGCCAAAGCTGTCGCAATACCCACCCCCAGCACCAGGTTCACCAGTGGTCCGGGAACCAGGGGACTGATCCGATGACAAAGCACAATGGAGATTATGCCCGATAGTCCAATGAGCAGGGTCGCCCAGTTGCACTCATTCGCATGAATGATGGACAGGTACAGAGTGTACAGGATGTTGCTCGAACCGCCGTCCGAATGCAGGTGTATGCCCAGCAAATGCGGCACCTGAGTAATGGCCACGATGAGTGCGGCGGCCGTCGTAAAGCCGATCAGCACGGGGTGGGATATAAAATTTTCGAGCTGGCCCGCCCGCATAATTCCAAGGAGAATGAAGAAAATGCCGCTCACCAGGGACAGGATGGTGGCGCAGGCCACGTATTCCTCCGGGGTCAAATCCATCGGACCGAGTGCGGCAGCCACCATCAGCGACACCACTGATACGGGAGCAACGACCAGTTGCCTCGATGGACCGACCAGGGCATAGACGAGGAAGGCCACAATTGCGGTATAGAGTCCCATGTTGGCCGGGAGGCCGGCTAGCGATGCGTAGGCGATGGTCTCTGGAATAAGCACCACCGAAATAATGATCCCCGCCAGAAGATCAGTGGCGTAATCGGGCAGGCGGTGAGTAGCCAACACCTCGACAACCGGAAAGAAGCGAGCCAGCGGATGTGGTTTTTTATGCGGTTTGTCATGTCCGGGGAGATAGCTGCATTCCTGCATACATGCCTCTTTGGGGTAACTCCAACCTCCATTAAACCAGTCGCAGATTACGCATGATTTGACGTAATCGTGACCTCAATAGGCCATCAGTGCTCTATTGGGGTCTTATGTTACTATGACATGGTATTTTGTATAGTCGCCGCCCGTACCCAGGGCGTTGCCGCTGGGCTAACCTAGATCGCCCCGTTGGGGCTTATTCGGAATAGTCTATTAGAAACAAATTCGTCCGGTGCCCCGCCAACCCGCAACCCGTAATGCGCAACCCAATGTCATTAACTTAAGGTCAAGTGGGCTCATCTGTTGGTGGAAGACAAAAAACCTGGCGACTCCACTTAACCGTTAGTTGTACAAAACTATTATTTGATTTCTTGGCACACTTTTCTAT
>JADFYN010000267.1:3329-4820 GCA_015233055.1 Deltaproteobacteria bacterium | reverse complement strand
GACCTGATGACAGCGCTCCTCTGATATCCCAGGTGTAGGCGGCGCAACCTATGGGACCGTGAACCAGATGCAGGGCGTCGGCGATAGGGTAAAGCACTACCCTGGAACCGCAGAAGACACACGCCCTCTGGCTGATGGATCCGGCCAGGCTCTGTTTCTCACAGGTCATGGAAAAAGGTTCGGCGCCCTTTTCGTAGATTTGATTCTCTCGTTCTTTGAGTATCGAAATCGCGGCCATCGTCATGTCCCTTCTTTACATCACCAATTCAAATTCAGTTTCGGTCGAGTCTCTGTCTTGACGATCCAGGATGGCATCGAGTATCTTTTCCAGCAGCCTCATGGCGCCCCGGTATCCGACGGTCGGGAAATAGCTGTGTCCGACCCGGTCCAGGATGGGAAAACCAAACCGGACAAACGGAGTATCCTCATCTCGGGCGATATATTTAACATAAGTGTTCCCGATCAACAGATCCACCGGCTCTTGCTTGACCCACTGGTGAAAGAGGAACATGTCGCCGGCCTGCCTGACGTTGACCGGATAGGGGGAATCTTTGGTGATTTCCCGGATTCTTTTTTCAAACTTCTTGCCCGGCGTGCCGGTAACAATATGGATCGGCCACATATCGATGGAGACCAAAAAGGAGGCCAGGGCAATCAGTTGATCCGGGTCGCCGACCAGGCCGACCTTCTTGCCATAAAAATACTGGTGCATGTCCGTGATGATGTCCAGGAGTTGGCCACGTTCATTGGTGATCGAATCCGGGACGTACACCCCGGCCACCCGGCGCAAGGTGTCGATAAATATGTCCGTGGCCTGTAACCCGATGGGCAGATCCAGGATCTCGCAGGGGACATGACACTTGGTGTCCAGAGTGGTGGCCGCCGGTCCCGAAGCCAGTTGGCCCAAGGCAATCGTGCCCATACTGCTGCCTGTCCGCCTCAAATCCTCCACCCTGCCTCCACCCTTGGGGTACATCCGGTACTTCCCGGTTTGCGGCCCATTAAGGACATTGGAGGTGTCTGGAAACAGAATACTCTTAATCCCCATTTCATCGGTCAGCCGCTTTAGCTCCTCCATGTCCGAAGGCTCCACATACCCGGGAATGATGTTGATCTGGTTTTCCTTGTGCGCGCTCGGTTGAGATAAATAAGTGACCATGGCTTTGACCATATTGGCGAAGCCGGTGACGTGAGACCCGATGTAACTCGGGGTATTGGCATGAATGACCAATTTGCCTTTGGGAATCTTGCCGTCGGCTTCCGCCTTCCTGATAATCTGGGGAATATCGTCGCCGATAGTCTCCGACAGGCAGGTGGTATGAACGGCGATAACGTCCGGGTCATATACGGAAAACAGGTTGTCGAAGGCCTGAAGCAAATTGGCCTGTCCCCCAAACACGGAAGAACCTTCGGTAAAAGAGCTGGTAGCCGCGATGACCGGTTCCTTATAGTGCCGGGTCAGGGTGCTCCGATGATAAGCATAACATCCCT
>JADFYN010000267.1:0-3273 GCA_015233055.1 Deltaproteobacteria bacterium | reverse complement strand
GTTGGCAGGTCTTGGCCGGATTCACGGTTAAGGCGCTACGTTCGATCAATTTGTCCGTGGTATGTCTTAACAACATAGCTTGCTCCTCTTATTCCCAGGCATAGGTGGCTGCCAGTTCCGGTTCAATTTGCCAGGGCGCTTTCATGTAGTGCCAGACCTTGCTGTTGACCATCCGGTCGATTTCCCGGTAGAAATTAACGGCGCCTTTAAATCCGGCATAGGGACCGCCGTAATCGTAACTGTGCAATTGTTTCATTGGGATACCGAATTTCTGGACGATATATTTCTCTTTTATACCGGCGCAGAAGATGTCGGGGTGATACAGCTCAATCATTTTTTCCGTTTCATATTGACTGATATCATCAACGATCAAGGTCTCATCCGGCATGTCCGGCATCATTCCTTCATAGTCCTTCAGGTCGAAGCCCTTATCGACCAGTTCATTGAGATACTCCGCCGATTTTCTGGGACGGTATCTGGTCGGGTCAGGTTGGACATCAAGTTCCTGGATGTTTCGGCTGTCGGCGTCAACCACGATGGAAGGCAATACTTTCCGGCCTTCGTAATCATCCCGGTGGGCAAACTCATACCCGGCCGAAATGGTTTCTATGCCCAGCTCGTTAAACAGCTCCTGATAATGATGGGCCCGGGACCCGCCCACAAACAGCATGGCCTTCTTTCCCTGGGTCCGCGGCCTGGTTTCCTCGATAACCTTGGCCACCGCCGGCATTTCTTCGGCAATCACCTTTTCCACCTGATCAATGGGCTTCTGGTCGCCATAATACTGGGCGATCTTCCGCAAGGATTTGGCCGTGGCCTCGGCCCCGATAAAGTTGACCTTAATCCAGGGGATGCCGTATTTCTTTTCCATCATGTCAGCCACGTAGTTGATGGACCGGTGGCACATGATGAGGTTCAAGTCCGCGGTATGGGCATTGGCGAACTGGTCGATACTGGAGTTACCGCTAAAAGTGGAAACCAGCGTGATTCCGCAATTCTCAAAGAGACGTTCAATTTCAAAGGAATCGCCCCCGATGTTGTATTCCCCCAGCATGTTGATCCGGTAGTCACCTTCTTTGATGGTGTCGTCTAAGCCGATGACGTGGGTAAAAATGCCGTTATTGGCGATGTGATGCCCCGCTGACTGGCTGACGCCTTTATATCCTTCACAACTGAAAGCAAAGACGTTAATCCCCAGTTTTGCCTTCATATCCCTGGCCACGGAATGGACATCGTCGCCGATTAACCCGACGGGGCAGGTGGCGAAAACGGCAATGGCCTTGGGTTTGAAGATGTCATAGGCTTCTTGAATGGCCGCGGCCAGTTTCTTTGCGGCTCCGAAGATAATCTGCTCATCCTGCATGTCCGTAGAAAAGCAATAGGGCAGGGAATTGTGGTCTTCCGGGCCGGTTGGCTTAGTTTGATTTCTTCTGGTTAACCAGCTATAGAAGCCGCACCCGATGGGACCGTGGGTCAGGTTGATGATATCTCTGGTCGGCCCCAGCACCACGCCCTTACATCCGGCATAGCAGCAGCCGCGCTGCGAAATGATACCCGGAATCGTCCTGACATTGGACTGGATTACCGGCACCTCATCATCTTGACCGACTTTATTGATGACGATTTGTTTCGATCGCTTACGGGCGACTTTGACCGGATACTTGGCCAGCAGTTCCTGTTTGACTTTTTCAGGCTCGATGTGGATGGCCTCTTCACGTGTTGTGTCCATTGTTCTCTCTCCCGATCTAAAACAAATTATTCGTCATCTAACTATTCGTCATCCAGGACGGCGTCGCCGCTCTCCTCGGTTCTGACCCGGACGGCGTCGAGAAGAGGTGTAACAAAGATTTTGCCGTCTCCCGACTTTCCGGTCCGATTCACTTTGATGATGGTCTTGACGGTTTTCTCGACCAGCTTATCAGGCACGGCAACGAAAAGTATTCTTTTGGGAATCAGCCGGTTGCTCTGGCCCAATTGCGACAGCGCCTCCTCGTAACCCTTTTCCGCCCCGGATAATAAGTTTAAGTCCACAATCCCCTTACCCCGGCCTAAAGCATCTCTGGCGGTCATGGAGGTTATGCCGGCATCGGCCAGGGCCTTTTTGGTGATATTCATCATATTCATCCGAATAACGGCCATGACCTCTTTCATATCTTCACCTCTTCCAACTGTCCCGACCCGGTTTCTTTCATCCCGGAACTGATGGTGTAGACTTCATCCACTGAAACGACGAAGATCTTGCCGTCGCCGTAGGCCCCCTTACTCCCGGTCCTGGCCGCATGGATAACCGTCTTGATAACGAAATCCTTGTCTTCGTCCTTGACCACCGTGAGCAACAGTTCCTTGGGAATTTCGTCGTAAGTGACTTCGCCGATTTTTATCCCGCGCTGCTTACCGCGGCCGACCACCGACATCTTGGTCACTCCGGGGAACCCGGCTTCCATTAGGGCGGCCAGGACATTATCTACTTTTTCGGGCCGGACTATCGATCTGATCATAAGCATGGGCGTTCTCCTCAATTGTTGATATTCACTGTTTGACTCTCTGTTTATGCCGCCAGACCGTAATTGATCAGAAGCGTTTCCAGTTCCTCAATAGCTAATGGTTTGGGTATGACAAAATTTTTGTTTTCTTCAATTTTCTTCGCCAGGGCGCGGTATTCGTCGGCCTGGGGGTGCTCCGGGATAAATTCAATGACCGTCTTCCGGTTAATTTCCGCCTTTTGGACCATATTTTCCCGCGGCACAAAATGAATCATTTGGGTGCCCAGTTTTTCGGCCAGGGCCACGATCATTTCACTTTCATTATCTACTTTCCGGCTATTACAAATCAGGCCGCCCAGCCTGACCCCGCCGCCCTCGGCAAACTTGACGATACCCTTGCAGATATTGTTCGCTGCATACATGGCCATCATCTCGCCGGACACCACGATGTAGATTTCCTTGGCCTTGCCTTCCCGGATGGGCATGGCAAACCCGCCGCAGACCACGTCGCCCAAGACGTCATAGAAGACATAATCCAGCTTCTCGCTTTCGGCATAGGCGCCCAGTTGTTCCAGCATGTTGATCCAAGTAATAATCCCTCGGCCGGCGCATCCCACCCCCGGTTCGGGCCCACCGGATTCGGTACAGACCACGCCCAGAAATCCCCGGACACAAGGTTTATGTCTGAGCTTTTGGCTGAATTCTAAAATTCTAATTGTTCGGAATATACCCGGCGTCACCAGGCAGGTGTCCCGGGGAAGCTGTGTTTTTTATGGTATTAGACGTTTTC
>JADFYN010000266.1 GCA_015233055.1 Deltaproteobacteria bacterium | reverse complement strand
GCCTAGAACTGTCCATAATAGTCGGCAAGTTGAACCAACCGAAAAGAAGAAGACAAATATAAGGACGATAACAGAACCCGCCGCCCAGCCACAAGCAACAATCTCATGTCTAAGACACCACGTGCAAGCCATGGTTCGGCTCGGCGACCGGATCCGTCGCATACAAGACTAACCCGGCGACCAGGTTCGAGAGATTGAAACAAGTATCCCCAACTGATTCAAGGACGATCCGAATAGGTCTCTTTGGCGGGACCTTTAATCCCATACATTATGGTCACCTCAGGTCCGCGGTTGAGGTGACGGCAGCCCTTGGTCTAGCCCGAGTCATCTTTGTCCCTGCAGCCCAACCTCCCCATAAGAAACAGACGGACATTATTTCTTTTCACCACCGGTTGGCCATGGCCAAAGCTGCGGTGGCTCCAGTTTCCTATTTGGATACCTGGGATGTGGAGGGAAAACGGCCCGGGCCTTCCTTCACCGTGGATACCATCAGGGAGTTTCATCGGCTAAATCAAGGCCGGGCGGTTCCTTACCTGATCATTGGGCTTGACTCCTTTTTAGAAATCAACACCTGGAAAGATTATCAGATTATTTTTTCCTTAACCAATCTGGTGGTCACCACCCGGCCGGGATATCGGCAGGCGGCGGACCCACTGGGTTATTTGTCCCAGATAACGCCGGGGACAGCCTGGGCGGAAAAGGATGGCCGGTTTGTTCATCCCTCCGGCCACACTATTTGCTTTCAACCAATTACCGGATTATTTATTTCCGCCACGCGTCTGCGGGAGATGGTCGGGACGGGCCTGCCCATCACGTTCTTGACGCCGCCGGTGGTGGAAGAATATATTCAGAAACACCAACTCTATACTGCGACATTGACTGATTGTGCGGCCAGACCGCCGGATGGGGATTAGATGATCAGTACTAAACGTGCTCCCAGAAAACGCCTACCAAAGAAAGGCGTTAGCGCCAGAGCCAAGGTCGAAGCCTTGGTCGGACTTGTAGCCCAGAAAAAATCACGCGATATCATTGCCTTAGATGTCAGCGGCAGTTGTGCGTACGCCGACTATTTCATTATCTGTTCGGGCCATTCCTCACGACAAGTCCAGGCCATTGCCGAACATGTCCATGCTGAAGCCAAACAACTGGGGTTCTATACTCTGGGTCAGGAGGGAGTCAAGGAGGGGACATGGGCGCTCTTAGACTTCAATGAAGTGATTATCCACATTTTTTACGATGAAATCCGGTCGTTCTATGACCTAGAAGGGTTATGGAGCGAGGCCGATAGGTTGGATTTGAGTCGGATTATCCCCCCGGAAGATTTGACTGGGGATGAGGATGAAGGGGAAGGTGATGAAGAGGACTGATCAGAAGTCCGGAAACGGGTTTCAGAAACAGTTTCATTCTCATAAATCGGTAATGGTCGTGGTGGCCTGCCTGGTCGTGTGCCTGATTGTGGCAGGATGGGCGCAACCATCTTGGGCGATGATGTCGCCTAAAGAAGAAAAGGAATTGGGGAGGGAATTTTTCCTCAAGGTTAAAGAGTAGGTGAAGTTCGTCAATGACCAGGCTGTAGCCAACTACGTTGAAAAGATAGGTAAACAGCTTGTGGGTACGGTGGAGAACCCGCCGTTTGAAGTCCAGTTGTTCGTAATAGAAGAACCGGGGTTGAATGCCTTCGCCGCCCCTGGTGGGTACATCTTTATTTTCACCGGAATTATCTTGCTATCCGACAATGAGAGCAAATTGGCCAGTGTCATCGCCCACGAGCTTGGCCACGTGGTGGAACGGCACATTGCCAAACGGATCGAAAAATCGACGAAGGTCAATATTGCTTCTGCGATCGGCATGTTGGCCGGATTATTGATAGGCGGACCGGTGGCCGGAGCGCTCATGGTCGGGAGCATGGCCGCCAACGTCCAAACCCAGTTGATGTTTAGTCGGGCCGATGAGGAAGAGGCTGATTTTATGGGCCTGACCTTCATGACCGCGGCCGGGTATAATTCGGCGGCCATGCCGGAGATGATGAAGCGGATGGGCCACGAGACGAAATGGTTGGGCTCAAGTAACGTTCCCACCTATCTATTGACCCACCCGGACATCCAGGACCGGACGATTTATTTGACTAATTATATAAAATCTAAGAGTTATCCTGTCCAGTTGACCAAGCAAAAGGCCCACGAATCGACTTTTCAAGAGATCAAGACCAGGGTGGAATCGGAATATCTGGATTCCCAGTTGGCCGAACGGCGATTCATGAATCGAATCAAGGACAATCCTCAGGACAAGATGGCCTATTTGGGCCTGGGTCTGGTTTATGCCCGAACCGGGAAGAACGAACAGGCATTGGAGGAATTGAAAAAAGCCGTCAGGCTGGATCCGGCTGACCCGGCCATACTTTCGAGCCTGGGTCGGATATACTTTAACCTGAACCAATTCGATCTAGCTAAGGAATGCCTATCGCAATCGGTGGTTATGCGTCCAGACTTCGCCGAGACTCTGTTTTACCTGGGCCGGGTTGATCAAGAGCTGGGTTATCCAGCCGAGGCGATCAAGTTGTTCAACCGAGTACTGGCCCTAGACAAAAATTATACGGAAACATTTTATAATTTGGGCATCCTGTACGGGAAGGAAGGAAAAATCGGTCTGGCCTCATATAACCTGGCCAAGTACTATAGGGCTAAAGGGGATCATAAAAATGCCCTGTACCATTTTGAACGGGCCCTGGAGTATATCAAGAACGATCCAGCCAAGACGGAAGAAATCAATCAAGAAATAAAGAAGATTAAGAAGGAACAGAAGAAGAAATGGGACATGTCGGTTATCTAACCCAAACCTGGTCGAGTTGTCTGATGGACGGTAAGGTGATCATATGGAGCTAAATGAGCTAAGGGAGCTGATAGTCCATGAACTCCCCAGATTGATTAAAATTGATCCCAGCATCCGGGATTATGTCCTTGAAATCTGCCGTCCTGAATTTCCTGATAAGCGGGACACAGAAACCAAATTCGATCGGATGTTCAGAGAGCTGAGGGAAGCCCGCGAATTAGACGAGAAGAAATGGGACGAGCACATGCGGGAATCGGTCGCTCACAGGATCGCGCTTAAAGAAAAATGGGACAAGGAGAGCCTGGAATCCGCGGCCAAGTGGGCGACGTGGGAGGAGAAATGGGAAGAGCACCTACGGGAATCGGCCGCCACGCGGGCAGCTCAGGAGAAGAAGTGGGAAGAGCACCTACGGGAATCGGCCGCCACGCGGGCAGCCCAGGAGAAGAAGTGGGAAGAGCACCTACGGGAATCGGCCGCCACGCGGGCAGCTCAGGAGAAGAAGTGGGAAGAGTCAGACAGGAGATGGGAAGAGCTTAAACGGGAGTCCGCGCACCAATCGGCCGAATCGGATGGGACACATGAGGACACAAGCGAGAAAAAGCTGGACCGCAGCATAAAAAGGTTAGAATCCACTTTGGGCGCCATTGGAGCGCGGTGGGGCCACCAGACTGAGGAATCTTACCGGAGCGGCTTAGCCGCGATATTAAAAGATGTTTTCGATGGAGAAGTGGTCCATGTCAACGAATACGATGAAGAAGGAATCGTCTTCGGCCGACCCGATCAAGTGGAGCTGGACGTCGTGGTCAAGAACGGCCTTCTGATCATTTGTGAATTAAAATCATCCCTGAGTAAATCCGACATGTATGCATTTGAACGAAAAGTAAGATATTACGAAAAGAAGCACCGGAAACAGGCCCCCAGAATGATTGCCATCTCGCCCATGGTTGATGAACGGGCCATGAAGGTGGCTCCAAAACTGGGCATCGAGGTATTCTCCCATGCTGATGCGGTGGCATCTCCGGAAGATGAGGCTGATGAGACATAAAGCTGGTGTACATCGACCGTAGAACAACCCAAGGGAAAGAACGCCGCCGGCCGCGGTGCGTGAGGCAAGCTGCAGATGGTGACACAACCTGACGATGATCAACTTTGGGGGAGAAGCAGGAACCAAATGGACGAACAAATCTCACCTGAAAACCACCCGGGCCGGCTGATCAGTCAATGGGACCGGCAAGTCCCGGTGGACCTGGGTCTGGCCGTTGATGATATGCTGGCCTTGTCGGTAGCTGAAACGAGTTCCCCCCCCATATTACATTTATATACTTTTGAGCCCGCGGCCATCGTCGGCCGATATCAGGATATCGAATCCGCCCTCAAACTGGACAGGTGCCGGGCCAGAGGAGTGGCTTATAGTCGGCGAAGCACCGGAGGCGGCACTGTGATCATGGGACCGACCGTCCTGGCCCTTGGTTTTGGGGCGTCTCTGAATCATCCCAAGTTTGCCGGCGGGATCAAGACCATCTTCCAGACCCTCAGCCGGGTGATTATCCGGGCTCTAGACCAATTAGGCGTGGCAGTGACCTTCCGCCCCAAGAACGATCTGGAAGTGGCGGGTAAAAAACTGGCCGGGCTGTCTGCCTCGATGGAGATCCCCTCGGCCTTTTTATTTCATATGAGTTTGTTGGTGGATTTCGATATTGAGCTAATGCTCGACATCATGAATCTGGCGCCGGTGAAGCTATATGACAAGGGATATTCTTGCTTCAGCCAGAGGGTAACGACCATCAACCGCGAGACGGGACATCAGGTGCCGATCTCTTTGGTGGCCCACCAGGTCCGCACCGCGTTCGAGCAGGAACTAGGCTTTCCCTTCGAAGACTCGGCGATGACTGCCTGGGAAGAGTCCACGGTGGACAAGCTCCGGGTCAGCCGGTACCATCAACATGACTGGATATTTTTCAAAAAATCCATGCGGTCACGGATGGGCCACGCCTATCTGAAAACTCCTGGGGG
>JADFYN010000265.1 GCA_015233055.1 Deltaproteobacteria bacterium | reverse complement strand
CCGCCTCAAATTCATCGATGCTCTTGACCAATACGGCCTGCCGATGCAAGGCATCGAGGAGGCTTGGATCAAACAGTTCCTCAACGGCGTCAATGATTTCAACGGGCACGCGGCCGAATCTGATTTTCAGTATTTCGATCACGTACTTCTGGGCGTTTTGCAGCTCACCCATTTTATAAATATCCTGGCCGGCGACGGTATCGGCTAAGTCAAAATCTAACATGGCCACAACCTCCTCTCTGGTTAACTGACGAAATCTATTGAGCAAAAATAAGGCCAGGAGATCCACCTGGTCATGAGATTGTTCTTCTGGATAAATCTTCCGAACCAGGTCTCCCCAGGCGTGCGCCCGTTCGCCCAATTCCTTTTTGTCCATGTTCTTTGGACAGGTATAAGGAGCCAGCACCACCAGGCGGGGATCGAAAGTCAGTAGTTGCTCTTCCGTATAATCTTCCAAGACAATCTCTTTAAACCGGCCCCGGAGATGATATTGACCGCTGGTATCCGAAATATCATATGGCAAAGCGGAGAGAAAGAAAGACCGCTCGGTAAAGATGATGACCGGGAGAAATGGCGGCGCCTTTCCCAGTTGATGGCAGTAGAGGGCCACCCCGGCCGCCACCCGATATCGGATAAGCGGATCATGATACCCCTGAAATTCCATGATAACAGTATCACCGGCTTCTGTCGAGGGAATAGCGACAATATCAGGTGAGACTCTTTTGGCCTTCAGGGTGTCGGCGTGAAAGTGATATTGATCCCCCGCGGCCACTCCCACTAATTTCAGAATAGCTTCACCGGCGGCCTGGACCAGGCGATAAAAAGCTTCGTCGGAACCTCGATTACTTGATGTCGGCATTTCTTATGCCTTCTTCACAATTCGATCAATAAATAACATCCGGCCAAAAAACAAAGCCCCAGGTACATCAGGAGCCGGTCTCGGGTGGTCAGCGCCGGCAGATTGGAGAAAAAAAGCCGGCCCTCATAGCCCCGAAGCACCATGGCTTCATGGGTCCGGAAAGCCTGGTCCATGGATCTGGCCATCACCGTCCCGGCCAGTAAACCGATGGAGGCCATGGCCCGCCGGAAACTGGAATAGCCCAGGCGGATCTTTTGGGCCGCGGCCACATCCGACGTCTGGCCCACCAGCGTGAAGGTATAGCGGTAAACCAGCAGGGCCACCTCCACCCATTCTTCGGGGATGTGGAAAAACCTTAGGGCATGAAAGATCCGGTGGGCCGGAGTAACGGAACTGAGGAGAAGCATGACGCTGACGGCTCCAAGGACCCTAAGGCCGAGCAGGAGGCCTTGGTCTAAGCCTTCGGCATAGGCGACCACCCGCCATTTAAAGATCGTCACGGCCCCCAGAGGCGTATGCCCCACCAAAAGGACATGCAGTGCGACCATGACCAAAACTATCGATAACGGAGCGACCAGCCGTCGTAGAATCAGCTTTAGCGGAATACGCAGCCCGGCCATCACCATCAGGCAAGACACGGCCGTCACCCCCGGGATAATCATCCGCCGGCTCAGCACCACCACCATAATAGCCGCCAGGGCCAGGACCAGTTTCGGCCGCGGATCGATCCGGGTTAAGACATTGTCCCGGGCGGCGAAGATATCTGAGAATAAATCAAACATCTTGCGGGTTGCGGGTTACATGTTGCACGTTACACGTTACAGGTTGCTGGTTGCTGGTTGCTGGTTGCAGGTTACAGGTTACGGGTTGCGAGTTGCGGGTTGCTGGTTGCGGGTTGCGGGTCGAAGGTGGAAAAAGCTCCCGAAAGTAGTACCCGGCCACAAAACCGCCCGCTATCCCGGCCAACAAGAAGACGAATAACAACATATCGCCGGTGGGGTTAATGAATGGATCCATCGGGGTCCGCCCCGCTTTTTCGGCAAACGGCTTGATCACAGATTCATCCACCCCGTCCCATTTGGCCTGTTTTTGGAACAAGACGCCATATCCGACCATCGCGGCCAGAACCAGAATAGACAGAATAATTCCTAACTTTTTCATTATATTACTCCCTTATCGGTCACGGGGTTATCATCAACCCGCAACTCGCAACCCGCAGCCCGCAACCCGGACCCCGTCAGAAATTCCGGCCGCCGGGTAGATAGAAAGCGATAAGCCCCGGCCGTCATGAATCCTTCCAATATCCCCAAAGGCAACTGGGTGGGCACAAACGCGGCTAACACGGCGAGGTACATGGAGTTGAACGGAGTCTGACCGTGCAAGGCGCCCGTCAGGGTGAAGGCGGTGGCGGCATAGGTGGCCCAGTCGGAGATCAGCCCTGCGGCGAATGCGGCGACCAGAATTCCCGCGCCCAGGCGGCGGGCCAGCCAAAAGGCCCCGTATCCGGTAAACGATCCGACCACGCCCATGGAAAAGATGTTGGCGCCCAGCGTGGTCAAACCACCGTGAGCCAAAAACAGGGCCTGGAGGGTCAAGGCGATGCTGGCTAAGACGACGCTGAGGGTCGGCCCCACGATTAGGGCGGCCAGTCCTGTGCCGCAGGGGTGGGAACAAGTTCCGGCCGTGGGCACGGGAATGGGCATACAGGAGATGACGAAAACCGCGGCCCCGACCAGGCCCATCAAGGCCTTAAGATGAGGTTCGGCTTGATTCCGGGCCCGTAACTGCTTCAAGCCCAGGGCGACAAAGGGCAGACTCACGGCAAACCATAGCCCGGCCCAGGGTAAGGGCAGAATCCCCTCGGAAATGTGCATGGCATAGGCCGGTTCAGCCAAAACAGCCGCAGCCAGGAACAAGCCGAGTCCGGAAAGTATCGTTGTTTTATTCATGTAGCTTTTCGCTCCTCGTTAGTCTTTGTGTACTTTTTCGGCCTCTTCCGGCAACATCGGGACAAAAACACATTGTCCGGGTGGGACCGGGTACTTGTCTTTAGGAGGGAGGATCGTTTCCTTGATGTCGGGGATGGACCGCGATTCTCCGATCCGCTTTTCGACTAAATCCACCAGCGAATCGTCAAACCCCAGATGTCGGCCCAGGACCAATTTTACGGTCGGATATTTTTCGGCTTCGTCCTGCATCATCTCCGGAATATCCAATTTCATATGTAAGCCTTCGTGCAGGAAATAGGGGATGACCAGGACGTCGGTCGCCCCAAGCGCGACGCATTTTTTTAAGGCTTCCGGAAAGTGCGGCCCCAACCGGGACATGTAGCAAATTTCGACCAATTCGTGTACGTATTTCGTCCGCAGACCGATGGCCACCTGTTCCATGTGCTTTCCGGCCTCGGGTACCCGGCTGCCGTGGCCGAGCAGGATAATGGCGGATTTGGAGTTTAGTTCGTTCATTGTTGTCCTCGTTATGACTAAATATTACCCCGGAGTTCATGAATGCACTTCGGAGCGGCTTTATTCACTCAAATAAATCAGTGTGTTTTCCGGTCCTCATCAGACAAAGCTCATGCCCGGCTATCTGATAAATTAAAAGCCAGTCTGGTTCCAGGTGGCATTCTCGACAATCCTTTAAGGTGCCTTTCAATTGATGATCAAGGTATTCAGACGGCAGTCTTTCACCGGCTGATAACAGGGCAATGATGTCTTTCAGTTTGGACATGTCTTTCCCGCGTTTGATCAACATCTTCACGTCTTTTTTGAACCGAATGGCCCGTCTGACAGACCTCATGGTCAAATTCCCAAGTCATCAAATAAATCTTCGATAGTCTCGAAATTTTTTCCTTTTCCTGATCGGATGTCTTCAATGGCTTTGATTGTTTCTTTGTTCGGAATTTGGAGATCGAAGGGCAATCCGCGCTGGGCAATTACCTGTCGATAGAAAAGTTCAAAAGCGCCGGAGACGGATAATCCTAGTTCTTTCAGAATGCTTTCTGCTTGTTCCTTAATCTCCGGGTCGATCAGCACCCTGGCCGTGGCTGTTTTTTTGGTTCCCATTTCTTTATTCCTCCAGATGTTCGATTATAGCATATTATATGCTGTATTCATACTGGAAGTCAAGGCTAAGTTTTTCATCCCTTTTCCGCCACAGCCGATGGCCACCTGTTCCATGTGCTTTCCGGCCTCGGGTACCCGGCTGCCGTGGCCGAGCAGGATAATGGCGGATTTGGAGTTTAGTTCGTTCATTGTTGTCCTCAATAACCGAAGATGTGAGAGAGATTGGCTAGAGTGATTCCTCAATATCATTATCGGAGTATATATCCGGTTCGTCTTTCAGCCAGTCGAAGCTGCCGCCATGCTGAGCCAGTTGAGCCATAAAAATAGACTCACGAATATCAGACAAACGTTTTGGGTCGGCCAGCCACCGGGCTAAGATACGTTCCATCATGATTTCCACGGCTTGTTCGTCTAGCGGAATAGCTGAATTGCTCATAGGGTCTTCTTTGACGTCCTCTTCGTTTATATTTTTTCCAACTCGCGTCTAAGTTCATCAGGCGTTAGATCAATTTCTCTTAGAATTTCCCGGATCAACGGCTTGCCTATATCTCGTCCGGAATGACGCGGTAAGGTGGTTGTTCTGCCATCATAGTGACGATAAAAAACATGACTTCCCTTCTGGCGGACAGGTATAAAACCCAAATTCAAAAGGACCTTAACCATCATTTTGAAATCAACTATGGGGAAGCGGGTCATAGGCCACATCTATTTGTTGGATACCGACAAAATGAGGTAGTTCATCAATATCTCCAGAAAATTCTTCGAGGCAGAGTTCCAGGACTTCTTGGAGATTTCGATTGAGTTCATCGAGCGTGGCCCCCTGGGTATGAGCCCCGGGAATGCCGGGCACGATGCCCACGTAGAGATTAGTCGTGGGGTCCCATTCCACATAAGCCGAAAATGTTTTCATTATTTCATCCCTTTTCC
>JADFYN010000264.1 GCA_015233055.1 Deltaproteobacteria bacterium | reverse complement strand
TATGTACCCCTGCCTGTGGATATTCTTTTGGTCTCGCATAGGATGAAATGAATGTTTAGTCACCACCAATATAACGCATCACAGGTGGGTTTATATGTTGTTATGTTGTATATTATAAGAGCCTTGTCCCATACCCAGGGCGCTGCCCTGGGCTAACCTAGAGCGCCCCGTTGGGGCTTATGCGGAATGGGCCATTTTTAAGAAGTTAGCATGACCGTCCAGCCTTAAGTCAATGACTTTGGGTTGCTTGTTCCCTGTTGCCTATTGATGGTTACGGGCCGGGATGTCCGACGGATCGGACTACCACAACCTGAAGACCTTTTTGCCTTCCCGCAATTCGGCTCTGATCTTTTCCATATGCCGCAAGGCGGCCATATCCCGTTCCAGGTCCATCGGGCTGATTTGCATCCGTTCCGACAGATTACTTAAATCCAAGCCACCGGTTTCGTTGAGAATGGACAGGATTTGGGTCTGGGCCTGAGTGAGTTCATGGCTCCCCTGCCCTTTCAACAGATTCTTGGCCGAATGAACGGCCCAGGGGTCACAGGTCCGGGTTGGGGAAAGAGCGCTCATGTAGCAATCCTCACAAAGAATCTGCCCGTGCATTTCCCTGGCTTCCTTTTCTTCAATCGTCCCCTGACATTTGGCACATTGCATGTTATCACCTCCGCAAATTATTCTTGACCGGAAATCTCAGCCCAATCAGCTTTGACCAGGGCGACCAGTTCTTTGTTCCAGTCATACTCGATTTTCATCCCGGCCCAGTTGGGTCGGCCGATAATTTTCTGCATCAATAGACCGTCGTCGTCAAACCACCGGGGCATGGCCCCACCCAAGAAATAACCCAGCCGCCGGAGTTCCTCCACGGTCCGGCCCACCCACGGCCAGGATAGCTTTAACCAGACCTGGATGACCACCACCCCCTGGCTGTGGACCGCCTCCTCTTCCCGGATCAGAGCAGCCGCAAAATCGGCCCCGGCCTCGAACACGGCCAGCCGAGCCACCTGAGCGAAATCAAAAACCTGAGTCTTGATATTCGTTCCGACCTCATCGGGCAGGTCTTCATCCGATGGGGTGAAACTTCGCTCATCGTCTAATCGGCTGTAAATCAACCGTAATTGTTTCTCATAAACGGCCGGCAAATAAATGAGTTGGGGCCGGGGCTTTCTGATTATAAAACCCATGAGGGCCGAGACACGGCCGGCAGAGCTTTTTTCTTTCTCATAAGCTGCGGCCGGCATCAGATCCACTTCCAAGGCACAGGAGATGTTTTTCAGCCTGTTCGCCACCCTCTGGGTAAAAACATGGTTACACACAGATTCACCCATGACGGCCGACACCCCGAACTTTTCGGCCGCGGTAACACAGTTATGCGTAACCAGTGCGGTGAAGATGCCGTGCCCACCGCGGTAGTCCGGTAGGACCGCCCCGGACCCGGATTCATAAATTCCCTCCCAGGGGCCGCTGATGAACAAGGCCGTATGCCCGACTATATCGCCTTTGGGTGTCCGAGCCACGGTGGAAATGGTCCGTCGGTCGGCGTTTTCTTTGATCAGGCGCTCCGGTTGAATAAATGTTTTGATCGGATAATCGAGACCGTAGACGGTTAAAAATAAGTTGGCCACACCCGCGGCATCTTCCGGTCGAAAGAAATCCACTTCCCAGGTCTGCCCTGGTTCGATGAGCATACTCTCCTGCGTTGACGGATGCATGGCCTTCTCCTTCATGAATGGCACCTCTTCCGTGCCAAGGGGTGCTTCGGTTTCCGGCGCTGGTGTCAAGTAGTTTGGCCCGCGCCTGGGACAGGGCTTCGGCACCGGCCGGCGGGTCCGACATCACTTTAGATCTCGGTTCCGCATGATGGCTTATTTTCTCCTACAGTTCAATACATAAATCGCGGCCCGTGCAAATATGAATCCGCAACTCATTTAGCCGCCGGGCTATCTTGTCGAACCGCGGGAGAATTAATTTTACGGATAGGACTTCATAAAAAGCAGGGTGGTCTTATATAAAAAAAATATGCTCGGATGTTGACATTTATCTCGAAACAGGTTATATCCAGGTTGGTAAATGGCTGCCCAAATGCCCTGGATGACCTGATTAGACCTGGGCGACATGGCGCCGGCCAGAGAATCCGGCCCATCCTTTTCCCCATTCCCCTTGCTTGCCCAACCGACATCACGACGCGTCTAGACGATAGGAGGCTGAAAGTGGCTGATCAAAATGGAGATAACAATAAGATTACCTTGATCTTGGAAGAATCCAGACGGGCAAAGCATTTAAAGCCGGCTACTCTTTCTTCAAAGATGAACTGACCAAGGTAGCGGAAATTATAACTCTGTTGGTTGAAAAACTGGGTAACGATAAGCCCGAAGATTCCACGCCTGGCGATGAGCAAAAAAATTGCGGGAAAAACTGGCAAAATAGGAATTCCAATCACCATAGACACGAGAATATCGGCATCTTTGGTCCCAGGGGAATAGGTAAGACCAGCTTTATGAACAGCATCAAAGCCTACCTGGAAGCAGAGAAGCCTTGCATCGCCAAGCAACTGTTCTTTTTGCCCAACATTGACCCCAGCATGCTGGAGGACACGGAATATTTCCTGGTAACCATCATTTCTTTGATTTGCCGGAAAGTCGAAGAAACGACGGATAAATCAAAAAACACTTATCACCAATCGCGGGATTGCCGGTCTCAGCAGGACCCTCACGTGCCGTGGCATAAGGCGCTCAATGAATTGGCGCGACATCTGATTGCACTCAGTCCCAATGCCTACGTCAAATTTGTAGATGAAACTGTTGTCAACACAGAAATCTTTGCTCAAGAGACCCTTACGGTTGGCCAAAGCGGGAGACACCTGGCCGGGGCGTTTGGGGAATTCGTGAAAGAATCTATTAAGCTTCTTTGCCAAAACCAGTCGGACCTCAAGGCCCTGGTGGTCATGATTGACGATGTGGATACAGCATTCCAAAGAGGCTGGAAGGTCCTGGAAACAATACGCAAATACATGGGTACTCCCGAATTGATTGTTATTCTCAGCGGTGACCTCGAACTTTACGATATGGTGATAAGACTAAACCTCATCGAACAAGCCAGTATTTTAAGATATGGTGATAACGGCCGTATCCGAACTAAGGATATGAAGCAGCTAAATGATTTTGGACGGCAGTACCAACTTAAACTTCTACCTCTGGAGTATCGAATTAATCTTCCATCCTCATATGATAATTTTATTGCCAGGGGAAAAGGGCAGAAGGTCGAGATCAAACCACGAACAGGGGAAGAGGCCAAGTCGCTCTCCGAAGTCTTTGCTACATTTTGCGAGGAAATATATGGAGTTAAAAACATATATCGTGTTAAAAAGACAGATGAAAAGAGTCCATCAGATGAAAAAGGTACAAAGATCCCCACAGGTGCGGAGCAGGCCTTGAGTGTTTCCAGCCCGCATACCAAGATATTTCCCATCTCCAACCGCGAATTAATTCGTCTGATTGACATGGTGCTTTGGCCGTGTATGAGGATCAAGGTACTCAGAGGGGAAATCAAGACACTCGAAGAGAAAAACGAAAAGCAAGAAGGGGAAGTCACGAAGCAGCAAGGGGAGGTTAAGTCAAAGGCAGAAGATATCACGGAGTTCAGGCGACGAGTCGTCACCGCTCTGGTCGATCTCTATCAAGGCCCTATTTCGGAGGGCGGAATAAATGTACAGGCACTAAGGAACGCCTTTGATCAACCAATAGAGAAGGGACTCTTTTTAGCCTTATCTGCACATTGGCGGGAAGACAACACAAAAGATGACTTTAAGGAGTTCTATCAGCCTCGACCATGGGGAGAATACCACCGCAACAATCAAATACTTCTGACCGTTCAGGCGGCAATGAATGTCGCCTATAGTCATCGATTTACCCGCATTTTCGATTACTGGTTCCTCCTGGCGGATATGATGCTGACTTGTGAGCTGAACACAAATTTGAGGAATGAGGAACTAAAGCATTATATGGACCACTTACACTATGATGAGGATGAGCCGCCCGATATCTACGCCCGAAAAGTGGCCTGGGAACATAATCATAGTAGCCAAGCGGGTCAAATGGATAACAGAATTGGTCCGGGTTACCTGTCTATCTTAATAGACCCGGAACAAGGTCCTCAGTCGCTAACGAACGTGGAGGAAAAGTGTAAAGAGAAGGATGCTTGGAGGACTTATCCTTGGCTAAAATTTCTTTATGAACACAAAGAATTAGAAAAAGAAAATAAGAAGAAGGTACCATTTATAGCCCCAAATTATTTCCCCACCGTGGTTGACTTTCGATCGAGAGCCGACGAGTTTTCCAACGCCATCCTGGACATTTTTTCATTTAATGTTGTCGAGAACCGAGCATACCATCCTTACGTGAGCTTTTATCGTGGGCTATCTGTCCTGGGTGAAATCGTTAAGTCATCAACCGAAGGCAAGGCCGGTGAATCATCGACCGGAGACAAGTCCGGTGAGTCAGCAACCAAAAACAAGGACGCTAAGTCATCAACCAGAGACAAATCCGCTTTATTTGAGCGATTTGGCTTCTATCGGCAACAACGCTCTTATCTTTCCCGAAACTGGGAGAAGGCCGACCGTGAAAGTTCTTTGGCTTCTATTTATGGTTCCTCCTCAAGTGAAGACAGTTCCTCACCCACAGAAGACTTCCAGAACAGCCCCTTTTTTGATTGCCTTCAAACTTGGTCGGAACAGTGCTCTGATGTGGAAGTGCCACCTGTGCTGGTACTGAGGGCCATTTGGCGCCGAACTCATTCGAACCTTCGCATCCAGGCAGACGTATTGGCCTGGAGTGAATGGTCGGAGGGGTGGATGCTTCGTCG
>JADFYN010000263.1:3124-4869 GCA_015233055.1 Deltaproteobacteria bacterium | reverse complement strand
CGGAATGGTCTCTTTTAAAAAAGTTAGCACGATTGTTCGCACGCTTAAGTTAATGACATTGACCGAGCAACGAGCAACCAGCAACCAGCAACAATTAGTTTGTCTCACAAATGCCTGCCGCGGGAATCCTGGCGGTCCAGGATGTCGCGGGGCGCCCGGCTGACAAAACGGCTCGGGCCGGATCCGAAATTACCGTAAAAAGAATGGCCGGAAGATTCCGGATAAGTGATAAACAAATAGTCTTTGGCCCGGGTGGCGGCCACATACATCAGGCGCCGCTCTTCTTCTAAGGATTCGGCATTGTCCAGGCATTTTTGGGGCGGGAAATAGCCTTCCTGGGCCCAGATGATGAAAACCACCTGCCACTCTAATCCCTTGGCTGAATGAATGGTGGATAAGGTCAAATTGGCCCGATCCCGGCGGCGGTCCATCAGGTCGGCCTGGGAACTGGGCGGGTCGAGGGTAATATCGGCCAGGAAATGCTCCAGTGAGCGGTATCTGGTCATGATGGTTTTGAGCTGTTCGATTTCACGGTAGCGTTTCGGGAAATCGTCATATCTTTCTTCCAATACCGGGCCGTAAAAAGTCATCAGACCGTCCAGCGTATCGGGTAAGGATTGGCCTGGATTCCCCGCCGTCTCCAATGCTTGGACCAGGTTGTGCAGGCCCTCCCGGGTGGCTCCTTTAGCCGGAAAATCTTTGAGCTGCCGCCAGGTCCGCCCTTCCTCAGATGCAAAGTTGATCATATCACGGGATTTCTTCGGCCCGACCTTGTCCAGCATCAAGAGCACCCGATTCAGGGACAGGGCATCGGACGAGTTCTCCAGGATGCGGAGAAACGAAACAATATCTTTGATATGGGCGGACTCGACGAACTTGAATTCGCCGTATTTAGTGAAGGGAATGGCCTGACTGTCTAAGGTCACTTCCAGGTCGAAAGAATGAAATCCGGCCCGAAACAACACGGCCATCTCGGACAGGGGCAGCCCCTGGGCCTTCAGTTCCTGGATACGTCGGACAACGAACTGGGATTGATCGTTCTCAGTGCGGCACTCCACCAAGGCCGGCCGCGCCCCGGTCTTCCGGGTGGTGTACAGGCACTTGGTGTATTTAGTCTGGGCGGAGCTGATGATCTGGTTGGTCAAGTTCAGGATGGGTTGGCTGCTGCGGTAGTTCTGCTCCAGTTTGATAACTTTGGCGCCCGGAAATTCTTGAGGGAAATTCATGATGTTTTTAAAAGTGGCGCCCCGGAAGGAATATATCGACTGGGAATCATCTCCGACAACCAGGACATTGTTATGGACCGAGCTGAGTTGCTTGACGATGGACGCCTGCAACAGATTGGTGTCTTGATATTCATCCACCATGATGTACCTGAAACGATGAGATAACTCAGATCTGACGGCCTCGTTTTCCTCCAGCATTTGCTTGAACATGACCAGCAAGTCATCATAGTCCAATAAACCGCTGTCCCTTTTGTACCGGGCATATTGGTCGTAGATGATCTCCAACTGGTCCAGTACGGGGAAAAACTGGGGGAATTCCTTTTTCAAGACGTCATGGAGGCTTAAGGACAGATTCCGGCACTTGCTGACGATCTGGACCACGGTCCGGGTCTTGGGCAACCGGACTTTGCTTTCCTTGGGCATGGACGGCCTGAACTGGGAAATGGCCGATTCCATGTCGGCCTGGTCTAAGATGACGAAGTTGGGCGGTAGTCCGATGGCGTGGCTATAGCGGCGAAG
>JADFYN010000263.1:1182-3099 GCA_015233055.1 Deltaproteobacteria bacterium | reverse complement strand
CCCGCCGGAGACATCACTCAACTCATGATTGATCAACTGGCCGGCCCGGTTGAGCATTTCCTGGGCGGAGCGGCGGGTGAAGGTCAGGAGCAGGATATTATTGGGGGGGACGCCGTCCTCCACCATTCTGGCCACCCGATAGACCAGGGCCCGCGTCTTGCCGCTCCCGGCTCCGGCGATGACCAGACACGGACCATCCTGGAAGAACACCGCTTCGTATTGAGATTCATTAAGCTCTTTGTCGTATTGAATCATAACCTCTGGTCACCGTCATTGATGTTGAACCGCGTCTGGGCGAACAAGCGCCAGCCTGTCTCTTACCGTTTCATTAAACCGGCCCTTCCCTTCTATACCTAAAGGTAAATCTATTTTCAAGGAGTTTTCCGCGACTCGGCATTATTTGACCCGACCAGGCTGAATATTCGGCCGGTTCAATCTCAATCAGAAGAAGTTAAACCGGTTCTATGCGGGCAATTTTATTATACGTTAGTGGAATCAAATAGCCTTGCCTTAGGTGTATTTGGCAGGTATAATTCCTGAGCCTTGACTGTAAAACCCAACACGCCGGGTTTATCTTACCCAAGAACCGGCCGATGACTGCACCGGACTGAGAGCGCAGATCGCTACGGTAAGCAGGTTAGAAGAGAATATTAAGAGGACCATCATGGGAAAAATGCAGATCGAAAGCCTGGAAATCAAGAACTATCGGGTGTTCAAAGACGTTGAATTGAAATCTTTGCCGCGTTTGACCGCCTTAGTGGGAGCCAACGGAACCGGAAAGTCAACCCTGTTTGATGTTTTCAGCTTCTTGAAAGATGCGCTGGCTCACAACGTGGGCAAAGCCGTGAGTCGGCGGGGCGGCTTTAAGGAATTGGTCAGCCGGGGGACCAACGGGCCGATTGCTATTACCATAAAGTTTCGTGAAACAGGTGGACGGTTAGCTACTTATGAGCTGATAATAGATGTCGTCGAGGGCCGTACCGTCATTGATCGGGAGATTCTCAAATATCGACGATCCAGTCATGGGAAACCCTGGCATTTTGTGGATTTCTCCAGAGGTAGTGGTACGGCCATCACCAATGAAGCCGCGTACCTGTTAGAGACGACGGAACAGGAACGGAAGGCATACGTACTG
Source organism: Deltaproteobacteria bacterium (assembly GCA_015233055.1). Classification (GTDB taxonomy): domain Bacteria; phylum Desulfobacterota; class JADFXK01; order JADFXK01; family JADFXK01; genus JADFXK01. The sequence goes on along the minus strand of JADFYN010000263.1, from coordinate 1,964 downwards.
GACGAACCCGATGTTTTGGCCATTAAGGGCCTGGGGCAATTTAAGGAATTTCAAGTTGTTTCAGGATTTCGGAATATGATCGAGAACTGGCACATTTCCGATTTCCATATCTCAGATGCGCGCCCCAGTGCCGAAGACGGATTTGCCGAGCATCTAGCAACCCGAGGAGACAATGTCGCCCTGGTGGCTCAATATCTTTATGAAAATCATCGGTATCTGTTCAATCGAATATTGTACTCGATGAAAGAGCGGATACCCGGCATTACCGACGTGGAGGCCAAACCGACCGAAGACGGTCGACTGGTCTTGCGTTTTCAAGATGGTTCTTTCAAGGATCCCTTTATCGCCCGGTATGTGTCGGACGGAACCATCAAAATGTTTGCCTACCTGGTTTTGCTTAATGATCCCAGACCATTTCCGGTGCTGGCCATTGAAGAGCCGGAAAATCAATTGTACCCTGAATTGCTGCCGGCTCTGGCCGAAGAATTTCGCAGTTATGCTGAACAGGGCGGGCAGGTGTTCATCTCGACGCATTCGCCGGATTTGCTGAATGGGATTAAATTGGAAGAGATCTTCTGGTTAACCAAGAAAGATGGTTTCACCAAGATCCATCGGGCCGGCGAAAATGAACTGCTCCAAAATCTGGTGCGGGAAGGCGATTTGCCGGGATATCTGTGGAAGCAGGGTCTCTTTGAACAGGTTGGGCAGGAAGAATGAAAATCGTCTTTTTGTTGGAAGAACCATCCATGAAGGCGTTCCTTGAATCATCTGGGCGGTCACGG
>JADFYN010000263.1:0-1116 GCA_015233055.1 Deltaproteobacteria bacterium | reverse complement strand
ATTTTGTCATCCGTGATTAACTTAACCTTTTTGAGAAAGGACCAACTTGTATGAAAAATGTTCCAGATACTGCTGTTAAGGGGGGCATATTTCACATATTTATCCCTGGCCTTTTTCTGTTTATCAACCTTGTGGCTGATGTTTACTTTTTCCCGGGAACGAACGAGGGCATAAGAAAATTTGTAGACGCCATTATTGAAAAGCCAACCATATATCTTGCCGTTACCATCGGTTTCGGCTATCTGGTTGGGGTTATTCTGCGGATGTTTCGTTGCGGGGGACCTGACTATGTGCATGGCAAGTTATTAGGAATGTTTAACAAATTTTCCGATCAAAGATTTCCCTATGTGGCATGGATCGGCGAAGCTATCAAGGATCTACCGGAAGACGTGCAGAATTATTACAAAGAGGTATGGGCCGGAAAGAATTCACTACCTTTCTTCAATTTCTGCAAAATGATCATAATTTCAAGAGATGAAAAAGCGTCAAACGAGATTGTCGCGGCCGAATCGATTTGTCGATACAGTTCCAGCATGTTTTACGCGTTACTCGTGGCTTCGGGCTTCATTATTATCTTGCTCGTGGCAGAATGGCTTACAGGTCACCAGATAAGCGCCGCCTTTGCCGGGCTACTGGTTGGATATATATTCGCTATTTTTTGTATCCTGATCAATTATAGAGATATTCGTCGTAAAGAAGTATTTATAGTGTTTGCCGCCGCGTACAAAAATCGAGTTTTGTACTGAATAGACTCGGGCGATCTTTTGAAAGAAAGGAATCCAGGCAGATGAGACGCAAGCACAGCGAAATAACCGACCCGCAGGAAATTGAGCGAATTCTTTGTTCCGCCACGATCGGACGAGTGGCCACCTGTGGGGCCGACGGCTATCCCTATATTACTCCGGTCAATTTTGCCTTTTACCAGGGGAAGATTTATTTCCATTGCGCTTCGATGGGCGAAAAATTAGATAATCTGGCCGGAGATCCCCGGGTGTGCTTCGAGGTGGATATTCCCTTGGCCTATATTGATGCCGGGGCTGATCCGGAGCGGCGGGTCAACCGGCTGCATCAACTATACCATTGCGTGATTATTCGGGGAGAAGCGAATGTCATCCC
>JADFYN010000262.1 GCA_015233055.1 Deltaproteobacteria bacterium | reverse complement strand
ATAATTGGTCAAGCTTTTCTGAATCTAAATCAGTCTCAGCCCAGGTGCCTATTTTGAGTAGGTAAACCACACCGTCCACATTCGTGATATTCTGGCGGAATGCTTCTTCAAGGTCTATCCATTCCATCTCTTCAATCTTCTTGGCTTGCTCCATCAATGCACCTCCCACGGAATTAAGCCGGCGGTTTGCCTGCTTCGTCTAAATAAAAGAAAGATAATTGTTCACCTCCGGGGTTAATCTTTTCCTTTATTCAGGGACAAGCTTGTAGCGCCTTTTTTACCGGGGGCACAGTCGCCTGGTCATTGTAACTACAGAACATTTCATGTGACCGCTCTATCTTCTTTTTCATGTCGGCCATAATTGCTGCAAGCCACATTTGATCAAGATTTTCTCCTTCTTGGTGCGCAAGGTGTAACAAGTGCGCCGTTCCTTCCAGACACCACAAGGTTTCACGTAGTTCGCTTGAAATTTCTTCCATGTCCATGTCGAAGGGGTCCATAATTTCTTTCATAATTTTTCTCCTCCACAAAACGAGACCGGCGGTTCAACGAGTGTTGCGTAAGGTGCCCAATAAAAACACCCGCCCAAACGTCACCGCATGGGCACACTCATCAAAACGCCGGTCAAATTTTTGCTGGAAATAGAAATAGCCAATCTCACGGGTGGCTGGCCGTTATTGGGTTTGGTTCTACGCAAGGCCAGATTTACACAGGTGGGGTGAGGATGTCAAGATTTATTCCGGGCCGTGCCTGCCCGCTCAAACAAAATCTTACCCGAGATTACCCTTGCGTTTTTCGGCCGACCACGGCATAATAACCCTGGGAGGCACCACATGGAATACTTCGACACACTATCTGTCTACGATCGCCTGGCCAAAGCCGGATTACCCGACTTGGCCAGTAGGGAATTGTCTGAAATCTTGAGAGGGCATTTACAGCAGCAGATTGAAAGTTTGGCGACAAAAAGGGACATTGAAGAGCTACGCCTGGGAACCAAGCAAGACATTGAAGAACTCAAGACATCTATCGCTGGAAGCATCGAAGTCTTGCGATTGACGACTCAAAGAGATATCGCTGAACTTAAGAAAGACATTGAAGCGTCACGTCTGGCTACTCAAAGGGACATCGCCGAATCCAGAGTTGATACCATTAAATGGGTTGTCGGCCTACTGGTTGCCCAATCCGCCATAATTATTGCCGCCGTCGGTGTGCTGGTTAAGCTTTTGAAGTAGGACCTGGCTATCGGCTCAAAATTGGGCCGGGGTTTTCGGCCATCAAGACCCCCCCCTAGCCTGTGTTAATCTTCCCTTCTTATTATGTCGCTTGCCGCCAATAGAGCAGTAGTCCTCTTCTTCCTCCCTCGCCGCCGCGCTGACTATGGTGAGGAAGAGGACTACTGCTCAAAAATGCCGGTGACGATCTTAATAAAGGAAAGGGAGTCGATTCTGCCGACCCCCTTGGCGATATGACCTAAGTTCGGTTAGGGCGTCATTCTGAATGACCCCCTTGGTGAGATAGCGTCAGTCCCACTGACGTCATCACGGGTCATGGGTGTCCAAGAAATGGACATCCATGACAGCGGTTACATGATCAAGACTCAACCCATCTCCAGTCGGGCCATCACTTTCTTCCTGTATGCGTACCTCGCTTTTGCCCGGTGTTCTTGCCGGTGACTATCGTGATAATATTTCATTCGCGCCCGCATACATTCTACGCAATATTTGCTGCCAGATAAATATCTTAAAGACACCGGCTTACCTTCGTATTTATGCCCCCACCGGCAAAGCGTTCCAAGAAAGTATTTTCCGTCAATGATTTCTGGTTCCACGTCCATATATTTTCTCCTTTATCCGGCCTTGTAAGACAGCATCAGCCGCACTGATGTTATGACCTATCCGGCGGATACCTCATCGGTCTAATTTTGGACTCGGGTCTTAATTCCAACAATCGGCCAAGGGGCGGTATCTGACACACCCCCTTTGCTCAGGCCGGGCAAAGCCGATAGACACAGTTTTGTGGTTTGTCTCACCTCTCACCTGTGTACATCAAGGCCCGTCCTTAATTTGGGGACTTATTATCATATTTCGTCATTATTATCTTATTAGATGATAATGACGAAATACTGGCTTTCAGTTTCCTCGGCTTCCAGTTCTGCAAAAACGTCTCCAAGTCCTCCGTTTTGACTTTAAAGCCTCTCCCGGCCCGGTAGGCTTGCAGCCGTCCCTTGTCGATTAAATAATAGACGTAAGGCTTGGTCACATTCAGGCGATTAGCGACCTGGGCCGTGGTCAGGGATTCGTCTTTGGTGGGACTTTTTGACAAATTTATCGAAAAGTCTCCTGCTGTGGCAATGTGCCGCTTCCAGGCGGGTTCCGGCGGTTCAGTTATTGGTCGGCATGTCTCAATGGCTGACACCGGGTAGTTGGCCAAGGTCAAGACTCTTGGCCGGGTGCCATTGCCCGCCTTAAATGCCTCGCACCGGTTAGTCGGCTTAACCTTCGGCCAGTCGTCGAGCCATTGTCTGTTATTCGGCTTCTCAAAGCGCAGGCAAAGACCACGGCCAAAGGTGTCGGGATTGTCACAGGCAAAGGCAAAGCAGGTGGAACATGTCGTAATGTCTTTGCCTGATAACGTAGGTTGCATGATTTTTTCCCTTTATTTAGCCGGTAGTTAATGATTATTTTGAAATAACTCGTGCGAATGTTAATAATTGACCGTTATCAATCTAATTGCGTAACACAATTTGCGTATTATTTGTCTTTATTAAGCTGGTAATTAGAAATTATTTAATCTTGGCTGTTAATGAATTGTTATGAATCTGGATAAAAGAGGAAATTCTCTGTGGTGCGGGTGTTTAAAGGGTCCGCTTCTGATTCGCACCCTTACTAATCACCGCTTTAGCATCCTGCACGCTCCGGGCGGAGACGTTCCAGTCTCGGGCTGCGTGTTCACGAGCTCGGCCTTTGTCAGCTTCGGGCAAATTTGCCACAAGCTGGGGTTCATTTCCGCCGGTACTGGTTGCCTGCCTTTCCTTGGCCAGCACGGCATAGTCGGCTTCGTCATCCACGGCCGGCATGGCCCGCTGAGAGGTGTCAAGGTTGCTGGCTGTGTGAATGCTCACCTTCTCGTCTTGGATCGCTTGCTTCAGCTCCGGCGTGCCGGTGGACTCGATACCTTTGATTTTGGCAATGGTTCCTTCGCTAATTCCGGCAAATGCCGCCACATCTCTACGCGTGTGCGCCGGTTCAATAGGGTTTGACAAATTTGTCAAAAGCTGTTCCTGCTGTTCCGGCTCTTCCTTATCTTCATCGTCCTGGTCATAATCTTCGCCATCCGGGTCCGGCGTTATCTCACGAAGATAGGACGCATGTTCCCATTCGCCGAGTTCGTCCAACACATCGGCTTTTATCAGCATATGCTTTCTAATCTCTCGCTCTTCAATGATACGTTCAGCGTCTTCGACCTCTTTAGCCTTCTTCCCGAACTCTTCACCGGCCTTCTGCTGATTCCTCTTCGCCTTCTCGGCGATCTTCTTCTCCAGCCTCAGAGCCATGACACCACGCTGGTAATCGGAGACGTTACGCTGACCGAAGATGTTCTTGATGATCCAGATAAAAGAAGGAAGTCATCTCCTGCTGGCCTTCGGGCGGGTCCGACCGAATAACCGATTTTACGACCTCTAAGGCGATAAAGTCATTTATTCCTAATGAGTTAAGCTTTCCGATCAAGAATCCAATTAAGTTTATTCTAACGCTTGCCATCTTCGTGCGGATCTCCACGGATGTGGTCAGGGCTTTTTCAGAATTTTAGGAAAAAGTAACCGGCCAGGGCATTAATGCGATTTCAAATCGCATTAATCTGACAATCCAAAACTGGATTGTCCAAAGTCTGGCTCCTCAATTTTGAGGAGTGAATCAGTCGGTCAGTTTCGTGATTTCAAATCGCAAAACTCACGGCGCAAAATTGCGCCGTCAGATGATTCAACCGGCGTAAAGATCCGCCGGTTGAAATTTTTCTCTTTTTACCCGTAGATATCTTTTGTTACCTGGTGTTTCATTTATTTACTCTTTAGCCTCGAATTCTTATTGACCACGGTGACAGAAACGGTTTATAATCATCCTGAAGTAATCGCCCTGGGTGGTTTACACTCAGGGGCCCCGGTGCGAACCGGGTTTTCAATTGCTCCCTCCATACTCTTCGGAGGTGGAGGATAGGGGCCGGTTTGGTCCCTATTTTTTGCTTTGAATATCGCAAGACAAGAGGTGCCACATGACACCAGAAAAATTACAAGAACTTGACGGCCTTGAACAACAGTACCTTGCTGAGGTTGAAGTAGCGATGAAGAACGAAAGCATCACCAGGATGTCCCGGTGGATTCAAAAAAATGAATCTGATAAATTTGATGAAAAAGAATACTTAAATAAATTTGATAAAAATTGTGATGTCTTGGTTTCTAAAATTAGTGAAGCAATTGGGATGATCTAATGGCTACTCCTGATATTATATTAGATGATATTGGCGCAGCAAAGGTTGAAGATAGGGTAAAAATATTTGTTAAAGCCTATATTAGGCTATGTAAGCATGATTTTCTTAGCCATTTCTCACAATGCCTGGATTTAAATATCCCAATCTTACGGCACTGCGTAGAATGTTATTTTGCCGACATAAACCGAACAAAAGATTTTCACAAAATTACATGGGCTGATCAACATAAGTGTGCTGCTTACACGATAAAATGGATAACAAAACTACGTCCTCTCCAAACCAGATCAACGTGTCTTAATTTTGATGAAAAAATTTTGCAGGCGAATGAAATATTTGCAATAACCACTGGTTTAACCTTTCTTCAATTAAAGCCGGAAGACTTTTT
>JADFYN010000261.1 GCA_015233055.1 Deltaproteobacteria bacterium | reverse complement strand
CGGAAAATCAACTTAAGGTTCTCTATTTTCTTTATGTCCAAAAACGAAAATTCACAAACAAGAACATCATCAGCCTGGCCACCGGGATCCCCCTGGGAACGGTCAAAGACGCCGTAATCGCCCTCAAAAAGAAAAAGTTCATCAGCCAGACCAAACAGACCAAGGAGGCCGCCTTTACCGGATTCGTTTACAAATTGAATATGCCTCTGTGTAAACGGATCTTCCCAAAAGAAAAGGTGACCAGCCCCGGCCCGGAAGCCGCAGGACTAGTCACCCAAATTTGAAGCGGGGGGCGCAGGCCCAATGAACCAGCAACCAGCAACATGTAACCAGTAACATGCAACGTGCAACCCGTCCAGTCTTTAGCAACCCGGATCGGAGATGGCCGTGATATTCAGATCCGTGGAGGTCTCTTTATCCCAACCGTCCCAGAGGAAGGCTGATTCCCGGCCATCCGCGATAAGACGCAGGGCATAGCGCGCCTGTTGTTCATAAAGCTCGCAGAATGCTCCCGGTTGATCCATGCCGCCGTTCATTTCGTGGGCCTCAGCCGGGCATGGCGAGCCGCAGAAATGACGGACGGCGCACCTGGCGCAAGGTTCGATATCTTCCACTTTCCGTCCGGTGACCATCTGGAAAGCCGGCGTGTCCAGGGCGGCTTCGATCTTGCCCTCAAACAGGTTCCCGCCTTTAAACTCTTCCACGCCGACAAACTCACTGCACGGAAACAAATCGCCCGAGGCCGACACGGCAAAGAAACACCGCCCCCCACCACAGGGTGAAATGTCGCACATCAACCGCCGGGCCGTCGGGGCCACAATGCCCACCAGCACATTGGCGAAATTGGCCACCACCAGCTTCCGTCCCGTTTTCTTGTAAAGCTCTTCCGTCCGGTCCAGGGCGGCCAGATAATAGGGCACGAGTTCTTCATCTTTGGGCTTGATGTCGCGGGCGCCCTGCCGGGTGCAGCGGACGGGATTCAACATGCACACCGGGACCTGGTGGTCATGGTAAAAATCCACCACGCTGTTCAGGGATTCCATGTTCTGGGCCGTCACCGTGCAAATAACGTTGTAGTTGGGATAGCCCCGGAGTTGCTCCAGGACCTCGCAGACTTTGGAGTAGACACTTGAGCCGCCCCAGGTCTGACGCGTCCTGTCGGCCACCTCGGCTATGCTGCTGTCCAGCGACAGACCGATCCCGATCCCCCGAGAGGTCAAAAATTCAATGGCCTCGGCATCAAGCAGGGAACCATTGGTCTGAACGCCGAACCGGAAATCATCCTTGTATTGGTCCATGCCGGCAAATATGGCCTCCCGGGCCAGCATCGGCTCCGCCCCGTGGAAAACAATCTGCGGCTTGACTACCTCCGGCAAGACCGGCTTAAAGAACTCACGCAAGATGCCCAGAGCTTCCAGCAGCCGGGCGGGCTCCATGGTCACGCCTTCGCGGCGCATGTCTTCCGGGATATAGCAATAAGTACAATTCAGGTTGCACCGGTCCGTCGGGTTAAAATAGACGGCCGTGGGCTTCAACCCGAACCGCAATCGCCGCATCTCTTCCCCGAACTGGGCCCGCTGTGCTTGCACTTGCTTCATAAAGGGACCATCCGGGTCCAATGCCTCGCTCAGCCGGTCCTTACGAATCAAAGACCAGAAGGCGATCTCGGGGTCGACCAGCCCGATATAATCTTTATGCCCGATGTCGATGGGCTGGATGGACGGGCCGTTTCCGGTGTTAAAATAAATTCCCCGCGATGCCGCCTGGGATACCTGTTCTCGGACGTTTTTCATAATCTTTCCTATAACCTATGACCCAGGGCGTTGCCCCGATGGTGTTGAATCAGTGCCGGGATACATAACCAGGGGTGAACCACCGAATTGTAACGATTTTATGTGGGCATCATAGGTTATTTTGTATGGCGTTACACATTCCCCAGGGCGTTGCCCTGGGCTAACCTAGTGCGCCCCTTCGGGGCTTATTTGGAATAGGCCGTTTATAAAAATCGCATTCGATAACCCTGTCCTTAATTCAACAACATTGGGGCGGTGCCCTGGGCGAACCTTATTTGAAATGGTCGTTTTCACAAAAGATGGGTGACCGGCCATGTCGTTGACCTAAGAGCCCATAGGGGCCGCGGCCGATGATTCTGCGGTGCGCCCGGCCCGGAGCTTTAGGCCAACGACATTGGTGTTCCGATAACTGTCTTATTCCTTGGTTTCACTGTCCATCAGAATGTAATGGGACAGGCCGGCGCCGGTCGCCTGGCAGGATTTCCGGTACGCGATGACTTCTGGTTTCACAGATTCAGGTTTCATTGTGCTACCTCCGTGGTTAAGTGATTATGGATATGAAAGGGCCTAGTGGTGCTACTGCCATACAACATTTTTTATCCGCAGATTACGCAGATTCACGCAGATGAAACAACCCCACGGATCATGCGATCATTGGCTGAACTTTGGCCGACCGAGGCCTGGATGCAAGCGTTTTTTCTTTATTTAATCTGTGCAAATCTGCGGATCAATAAAAAAACCCCGAGACCTCAAAATAAGGCTCGGGATTCCATGTATGCAAAAAATAAGGAATATTCCGCAGAAGCCCGACCCACGAGGCCTGATGTGGCAAAATATGTCTGGGCAGGTCTTCTGGCTTCCGGATCGTTCTACTCGCTACCCCTTCCCATTCGAGCTTCGAACAGTGGTTTATGTAGCTTTCGTCCCCGGTTACAGCGGCGGGTCCGCGACGGATTTTCACCGTCTTCCCTATTACAGCCTCATCGGCTACCCAAAGGGATGCTGGTCCATTGGTTAATTTAGGCTATTTTGGAGCCGGTGTCAAGAAAAAAGCCGGCCGGCCGTTGATCAATACTTGGCCCGGTTCGGCTGAGCCGCAAAATCCTTAGTCAGTTTTAGGGCTTCCTCTCTCATAAATTGGACTTCCGGGATTTTGCGCTTATCGATAGGCTTCCTGAACTCGTTGAACTGGAATTCATCCTGGAAGCCGATGACCGTGGCGTCTTGGACGCTGAACCCGAAAAAGATTCGCTTGATATTGGCCCAATAGGCGGCGCTGAGACACATCGGGCACGGCTCGCCCGTGGTATATAAATCGCAGCCTTCAAGGCTAAAGGAGTTCATTTTTTTGCAGGCGTCCCTGATGGCCATCACTTCCCCATGGGCGGTGGGGTCGTTGTTGGCGGTGACCTGGTTATACGCCTCGCCGATGATCTTGCCGTTCCTGACCACAACGCCGGCGAATGGGCCGCCCGCCCCTGCCTGGCTGCCTTTGGTGGCCAATTCAAGCGCCCGGCTCATGAACTTCTTGGCCTCCTCTTGATTGAACGGGGGAGCGGCCATCTTCGGCGGTTCTTCCGCCCTGGCGGGTGAGGACTCCCAAAGCCCGATCCCCAGGGCCCCGACCAGAGACAAGCCGACAGCTTGCTTCATCCAGAGGCGTCGAGAAGGATCATGTTTAAATTCTCCATCTTCCGCGGGGCAATGCTGTACATTTTGCTCACTCATTGAATTCCTCCAGTATGGGTAAGTAATTATTCAGCTTCTGTTCAGTCTGTCCGTGGTGTGGTCAATTGCGGTGAAGTTAGGAACTTGTGGCTATGGCGGGGTGCTTGTGCTGAAACGGTCGGTGAGACGGCGAGACCTATGACCTGGTTATTTTCCTATCATTCGCTCACTTTGTCAAGGAAAAAATCAGGCAGCCGGGACGCTTCATTGTCTGAACTATGATTACCCTGATTGACTCTGATTTCGCTGATTGAATGATTGAATGATGGACTATGATGGTTTTGAAGGGTCATCGCCTGTGGTAAGGGCGAGGCATGCCTCGCCCCTACGGATGGATTTTCCCATGGCTTACCCTGTAGTCCAACCCGAGGGGTATTCTGCTTTAATCATAGTCCTCATTCTAATCAGCGAAATCATGGTTCAGACGATGATGGCGCTCACGTTCCCTAAGCCGGAATGGCTCAGGGGAGCAACCAATCCTACGATTTGCAAATCTGCACATGATGTCTGTGCCGATCTCCTATATATTCTTTCTTGACCCCCCGCCTAATGATTTTTATCTTTAAATTTAAGTATGTTCCCTTCTGCTAATGCCTGGCCTCAAATTTGCAGTGTTATATAATTAAATATTATTAAATATCAAACAACATCACCGGTCTGCTTCCAGACTCCGGCAATATAATGAAAGCTCTTCAGTTTAAACCGCGTCAACCTGGACAATATAAGGAGAATACCTTGCCTATTTACGTTCTCTGCGGCACCTGTGGCTGCCTCACCGAATTAACCGACTCGTTTTGGACCAGCCAGAACGAATTTCATTGCCGGGACTGCGGTCCCATTTTTTGGGTCAACGCCGAAAAGGCCATGCCCAGTTGGCCGGAAAACCCGGAAAATCAACTTGATTATTCGTTGTCCAGCCGATTTGCGCCGTTGTACGACCCAGGCAAACGTGATGACAGACTTATCGCTGGCCAATTATCGGCCGTTGTCGGCCGCGACGCGTCGTAACAGGAGGCACGGTATGCCGAAATGGGACCTCATGGAAATTAGAATGTGTGTCGGCAGAAACAGCCAAACTCAACCGGCTGAAGAATGGCTGATCTTACCGCTTGAAAACGAAAAATTGGAGGCGGAACTGGCCGCCATCCCCGGTGAAGGGGAATTCGAAATTAGCGATTGGTGGGCCCCGTTTCATATCGAATCCCCCGAATCACCGGCTGAAACGCTTTCGTTAATCCAGGTCGTCAACGTCTATCCTATTGAATTTTTTGGCTGCTGTTTCAGCTAATTGCCGTGTTGTCATTCCGCGGTAAATTTTTACTTTGTGGCAATTTTCCAAGGCGTCTCTAAACAGTACCCGGCAATAGTCGGTGAGAA
>JADFYN010000260.1 GCA_015233055.1 Deltaproteobacteria bacterium | reverse complement strand
TCTCTTTGGTTGTCTTGTCAGCACTCATGTCACGCCTTCCTGTCTGGTTATCTCACTCGGTCATTCCAGCCCGGACCCAATGCGCCATTCTTTGACCACCGATTGGTATTTCTCGTGGATCATCTTCCGGTCAAACTCCCAGAATTCCTGAAGCATCGTCTCCTGCTCCGCCTGGGTCAGATATTTCTCGGAATTGGGAAAAAAGACTATATCTTCTTTTCGGATGTGTTCGGGGTAAAACCTGATCAGAAAGGTCAACCGGTCCAGAATGGTGTCCAGCGCCTCTCCCCGGCCTTGGAGATACTCCTCTTTGGCCTGGACCAATTCTCCGACGATTTTCCTGGCGGTTTTATGCTCTTCGATCAATTCCTGCATTTGTATTTGATCTTCGGTTTTCATTGTTTTTCCGGCCAGACAACTAAACATGATCTCTTCTTCTTTTCCGTGATGCACTCTGTCGGCATAGGTTTTGATGAAATCGACCCCGGCGTCAATGAAAATGGAATCGGCTACTTTATTGTCCAGCATGAAGAGAACTTCTCTCTCCACCACGGCCAGCATCTTTTCAATAAGACGATGCTCAATCATCAACGGAGCTCTGGGCTTCATCTTGGACCTCCTCGAATCCTTCAAAAGGGTTGAGAAACCCCAACCCGCAACACGAAACACGCAACTCTTAACCAGCAACACGCAACCCTATTCCTGCCAGCCGCCACCCAAGGCCTTGTAAAGAGACACCACGGCCAGCAGTTCATCACGCCTGACCTGGGCCAGAGCAATTTCAGCGGTAAAGTATTGCCGTTCAGAGTCCAACAATTCCAAGTAGGTGGTGACGCCGCCACGATAACGGAGTCTCGACAACAGCGTCTGATCCTCTAATGTCTTGGTATACACCTCTTGTTGGACCCGATATTCGCCGATCTTGCGATATCCGATCAGGGTATTGGCGGCTTCACTGAAGGCTTTCTGGATAGTCTGTTGATACTGTAACAGGGCCTCTTGTTTCTTTGCTTCGGCCAGGGTCAGATTGGCCCTGAGCTTCCCGGCATTAAAGATAGGCATGGTCAAGTTCGGGACAACGGTCCATGTACTGGCCGGGTTGGAAATAAAATTAGACAAGGCCGTGCTTTCATAGCCGGCGCTGGCCGTTAAACTAATGGTCGGGAAGAAGGCGGCCTTAGCCACCCCCACCTGGGCATTGGCGGCCACCAAATTTTGCTCCGCGGCCAAGATGTCGGGCCGCCGTTCCAGGAGCGATGACGGTAATCCGGCCGGAACACGCACCACCAGGCCCTGGTCGGTAAGAGGTTTCCCGCGTTCAATGGGGCCGGGGTTACGGCCAAGCAAGACGCAGATTTGATTTTCCTTTTGCTCGATTTGGCTTTCTAAGTTGGGAATGGTGGCCGCAGCCGCATAGACCAATCCCTCCGACTGCCGCACGGCCAGCATGGTGTCGACGCCTCGCTGTTGTCTGGCGTTGACCAGTTGCAGGGATTTCGCCCTGGAATCTAATGTGCTCTTGGAAATCTCCAGTTCCAGATCCAGTTCCCGAAGCTCGAAATAAGCTTGGGCCAGATCGGTGACTAAAGACTGGATGGCGGCTTTCCGGTTCTCTTCCGAGGCGAACAAATTCGCCCGTGCCGCCTCGGTGGACCGACGGATGCGGCCCCAGAAGTCAAGCTCCCAGGATAAACTTCCGTAAGCAAAGTTGTCTGTCGTCTGTGGTGGAATAGATGGACTTAAACCCACGTCGGAAGCCCGCTGGTACTGATAATAATAAGTTGAGGTTACGGCCGGGAACAATGATGACCGGGTTGAAACGACCGTGGCCCTGGCTTGCAGGATTCGCTCCACCGCGATCCGGACATCATAGTTCGCTTTTAAGGCGGCCTGAATCAGTTCCTTGAGCTTATCGTCCTTAAATAATTCAAACCACCTCAGTTCCCCAAAGGTCATGGTCACGGGTTGCGACGCAATGGTGGGACCTACGCCGCGAAAAGCCTCCGGCATGGGATACCCGGGACGTTTATAGTCGGGCCCGACGGTGCACCCGGTCAGAAACAAACAACTAGCTAAAAAAATTAAGGCCTTTTTCATCGGTGGTCTCCTTCGGCTAAGGGCGGCTTGACTTTGGCGGCTGGACTGCCGGTGACCTTGGCGCTCAGTCCTTGCACGACTACGTACAATACCGGAATCAAGAAAACACCCAATACCGTCGCCGCGGTCATCCCCCCGCAGACGGCCGTGCCCAGCGATTGCCGGGAAGCCGAACCGGTGCCGCTGGCGGTGACCAACGGGATCACGCCCAAAATAGAGGCAAAAGAAGTAATCAAGAGCGGCCGAAATCGAATCCGCGCGCCTTCTAAGGCCGCGTCCTTAAGAGGCTTGCCCCGCTCATACTGGTTTTTGGCAAACTCGACGATCAGAATGGCATTCTTGGCGGCTAACCCGATAAGCATGACCAGACCGATTTGAACATAGACATTGTTGACTAAACCCCGACCCCAGACGGACAGAAAAGCTCCGAACACGCCCAGCGGAATGCCGAACATGACCGACAGGGGAATGGCCCAGCTTTCGTATTGGGCGGCCAGAAACAAGAAAACAAAAACCACACCCAAGGCGAAGATAAGGGACTGGGCCCCACCGGCCTGTCTTTCTTGAAAAGCCGTCCCGGTCCATTCAGCGCTGTATCCTTCGGGCAAATTGGTCTTGGCCAGTTTCTCCATGGCATCCAGAGCCTGTCCGGAGCTGTAACCGGGAGCGGCTGCTCCGCTGATTTCAGACGTCCGGTACATATTATAACGCTGGATCACATCCGGTCCGGTCATGGACGAAATCTTGGTAATGGTGCTTAACGGAACCATGGTGGCATCACTTGACCGGACGTAGATCTGATCGATGTTATTCGGGCTGACCCGAAACTCCGGTTCGGCTTGAATCATGACTTTATAGGTCCGGCCAAATCGATTGAAATCGTTCACTTGCAGCCCGCCCAGAAAGATTTGTAAGCTTTCAAAGACAGAATTGATCGGGACACCGAGCGTTTTCACCTTATCTCGGTCCAGGTCAAGCTTAATCTGGGGGACGTTGGTCCGGAATTGGGAGTAGAGGCCGATCAACTCCGGCCGTTTACTTGCTTCTGCCGCGAATTTATCCGCCGTCTCGGCCAGTTGGTAGGCCGGCCTGCCACCGCGGTCCTGCAACTCGAACTGGAAGCCGCCGGCATTCCCTAAGCCTGAGATGGGCGGCGGAGTGAAGGGGAAGATCAGGGCCTCGGGGTACGTGCTGAGTTCTTGCCGCACCTGATTTACGATAGCGTCCAATTGGGTGGCTGGAGTTTTCCGTTCCTCCCACGGTTTAAGCAAACAAATCATGGTGGCGTTATTGGAGGTATAGGCTCCGGTCAAGATATTCAGCCCGCCCATGGTCATGACGTCTTTCACCCCTGAGACGCCTTGTAAGTACTTTTCCAACTTCCTGGTCAAGGCATCAGTTCGTTCCATGGAGGCGCCGTCGGGCAAGGCGACCGCCGCGAAAAAATAGCCCTGATCTTCATCCGGGACAAACCCCGTGGGCAGCATTTTGAAAAAACCTCCGGTGGCCGCCCAGAAACAAAGCAAGACCACCAAGGGAAAGAGCATGTGGCGCAGACAGCCCCGGACCATCCTGCCGTAGCCATTAGTCGTCTTGTCAAAAATACGATTAAACCCACGGAGAAAGGCCCCCACCGGGCCTCGCATCTGTTTCCGCGGTCTAAGCAACATTTGACACAAAGCCGGGGTCAAAGTCAGGGCCACCAGAGCGGACAAAATCACCGAAATCGACAGGGTCAAGGCGAACTGGCGATACAGTTGACCGGTAATCCCACCCATAAACGCGACCGGGACGAACACGGCACACAAGACCAGGGCCACGGCGATGACCGGACCGGACACTTCTTCCATGGCCTTTTCCGTGGCCGCCAATGGTGTCAAGCCATGTTCGATATGATGTTCCACCGCCTCCACCACCACGATGGCGTCGTCCACCACAATCCCCACAGCCAGCACGATCCCGAACAAGGTCAAGGTGTTGATGGAAAAGCCCAGGGGCACGAACGCGGCAAATGTACCGACCAGAGACACAGGCACGGCCAGCATGGGGATAATGGTCGCCCGAAAGTTCCCCAGGAAGATAAAAACGACTATCAAGACTAAGATGATGGCGTCCCAGAGAGCATGGATGACTTCCTCGATCGCGGCCCGGACAAACTTGGTCGTGTCGAAGGAAATCTCATACTTCAACCCCGGCGGGAAATTAGAGCTGAGTTGGCTCATTAATTTGGTCAGGTTGTTGGCCGTGTCAATGGCATTGGCGCCCGGCAACTGATAGACGATGATCAGGGTAGCCGGAACCCCGTTCAACCGGCCGTAACTGGTATAGGTTTTGGCCGCCATTTCGGTTCTGGCCAGGTCTTTAATCCGCAGGACCGATCCATCAGGAAGAGTCCGGACAACCATATTGGAGAATTCTTCCGTGGTGGTTAACCGGCCTTGAACATTAACGGTATACTGGAATTCAGTCCCGGCTTTGGCCGGCGGCTGCCCAATCGATCCGGCCGGAGCCAAGACATTTTGCTCTCTAATCACATTGACCAGGTCGCTACCCGTCAAACCAAGCTTCGTCAGCTTGTCGGGGCGAACCCATAGCCGCATGGAGTAGTCGCGCTGGCCGATGATCTGGGTGCTTCCCACTCCAGGGGTCCGGGCCACGGCGTCCACAATGTTAATCGAGGCATAGTTGCTCAGGAAAAGGTCGTCATAGGTATTATCCGGAGAGAGAATGCTGATGACCATGAGCATGTCCGGTGACTGTTTATTAACGGATATGCCGGAAGACACGGCATCGGGAGGCAGAGAGGATGAGGCCTTGTTGACCCGGTTGTTGATGTCCACGTTGGCGATGTCGAGATTGGTGCCGACTTTAAAG
>JADFYN010000025.1 GCA_015233055.1 Deltaproteobacteria bacterium | reverse complement strand
TCGGATGGTCAGGTGGTTTATCATCCCACCATGGATTCGAAGGTCAGCCTTAAGAGTCTGCCGTATATTCAAGACATCATTCGGAAAAAGAAAGGCCAGACGGCCTATGAAACAGAAGATGGTCAGGATAAGATCGGGACATTCAATTACTTCCCGGCCTGGAAATGGTATCTGTGCCTGGAGATGAGTGAGCGCGAGTTCTACCGGGAGAGAGTTGTTTTTCTCCAAAGAGCCATACTCATATGTATTGCAGCCTTTCTTGTCGCCCTGGCTATCGGGCTTTCTCTCGGTTTTTCCATAAGTAAGAGACTTAACAAGATCGTCGAGATCGCCAAAAAGGTGACCATCGGCCGGAGTGATATCACCTGGTTGTCGGACAGCTCCGATGAAATAGGAATATTGAACTCCTCGCTGAAGAGTATGACCGAAAGCCTGAAAGCAGCAGAGAAAAAGTACCGCAGTATCTATGAAAACGCCGTTGAGGGAATTTTCCAGTCCACCTCGGGGGGTGTTTTTATCAGCGCCAATCCGTCTCTGGCCGGAATGCTGGGTTATGATTCACCCGAGGATCTGATTTCATCGATAACGAATCTGTCTGAACAATTGTATGTCCACAGTCGGGATCGCGATGAGTTTAAGCGAATACTAACCCAAGACGGACATATTATCGGATTTGAAACGGATTGTTACAAAAAGGATCGAAGTGTCATTTCCTGTTCCACATCGGCTCGGGCCATTTATGGCGAAATGGGCCAGCTGCAGCTTATTGAAGGCACGATCTTAAATATTACAGAGCGGAAAGAAAAAGAAAAAGCCGAAAGAGAACGTGAAATCGCCGAGGCGGCGACAAGGACCAAGAGCGAGTTTCTGGCCAACATGAGCCATGAGATTCGGACCCCCATGAATGCCATCATCGGCATGAGCCACCTGGCCCTGCAAACGGATCTCACCCCCAAACAGCTAAATTACATAGAAAAAATCAAAACATCGGCTCATTCCCTCCTGGGCATTATCAACGACATCCTGGACTTTTCCAAAATCGAGGCCGGCAAGCTCGAAATGGAGTGCATCGACTTTCTGCTCGACGATGTCTTAGACAACATCTCAAACATTGTCACCATCAAAACAGAGGAAAAAGAACTCGAACTCCTCTTTTCCGTGGCCTCGGAAGTCCCCCGCTGTCTGCTGGGCGACCCGCTCCGCCTCGGACAGGTCCTGATCAATCTGGCCAACAACGCCGTCAAGTTTACGGAAGAGGGCGAGATTGTGATTCAGGTGGAACTGGAGGAATCTCTCGAGGAGCGCGTTCGGCTGCGCTTTTCGGTCAAAGACACCGGGATAGGGCTGACGGAAGATCAAATCGGACGGCTTTTCCAGTCGTTCAGTCAGGCCGACGGCTCCACTACCCGCCGCTACGGAGGCACCGGCCTGGGTCTGGCCATCTGCAAGCGGCTGGTGGAGATGATGGATGGCCACATTGAGGTGACAAGCCGGCCGGGCGAAGGGAGTACCTTTAGTTTTTCGGTGGTTTTCGGCCTGGGCCGCCAGGACCGCGAACTGCCGCCCCTGTCCACGGACTTGCACGGGATGCGGGTGCTGGTGGTGGATGACAATACCACTTCCAGAGAGATTCTGGAATCCAATCTGGTCGGAATGGATTTCCAGGTTGAAACAGTTTCCTCCGGCCTAAAGGCTCTGGATCTGCTGGAACAGGCGACTCTTGAGGGGAAACCTTTCAGCCTGGTCCTGATGGATTGGAAGATGCCCGAGATGGACGGCATCGAAGCCTCCAGGCGCATCAAGGCTCACACCCGGTTGGCCCAGACCCCGGCCATCCTCATGGTCACGGCCTATGGCCGCGAGGAAGTCTTCCTTCAGGCCAAAGAAGCCAACCTGGACGGCTTTCTGATCAAGCCGGTCAACCAGTCGGTGCTTTTCGACACGATTTTGAGTATCTTCGGCAAGGAAGAGGTGTATCACACCAGGGCTGCCGGCGCCGGTAAGGGCAAGCTGGACACCTCCCGGCTGAGCGGGATTCAGGGCGCCCATATCTTACTTGTAGAAGACAATGTCCTCAACCAGCAAGTGGCTTCAGAACTCCTGGAAGCCGCGGGCCTCCGGGTCACCACGGCCGGTAATGGACGAGACGGAGTGGATGCGGTCCTGGCCGGTTCCTATGATCTTGTTCTCATGGACATCCAGATGCCGGAGATGGACGGCCTGGAAGCCACCCGGTTGATCCGGACCCATGAGCGGCTGCAATGCCTGCCCATTGTGGCCATGACCGCTCACGCCATGGCGGGCGACCGGGAAAAGAGCCTGCAAGCCGGAATGAACGACCACATCACCAAGCCGATAGATCCCGATGAACTCTATGCGACTCTAGTGCGCTGGGTTCAGCCCGGCGAACGGGAGTGTTCCCTGGCCCCTGTCCGGAAGGTCGAGGAGGCCCCGGTTGCCCTGCCCGAACTGCCCGATGTGGACGTCGCCGACGGACTGCGGAAAGTGGCCGGCAACACCCGGGTCTACCTGAAGGTTCTCAAAGGATTCTATAGCGATTATCAAAATGCCGGAGGCTCCATCCGCGCCGCCCTGGAGGCGAACCGGTTCGATGAAGCCCGGCGGGCGGCCCATACCATTAAAGGAGTGGCCGGCAATATCGGGGCCCAGGCCCTGTTCCAGACCGCCGGCGCCCTTGAACTGGCCCTGAAGGATGACCACCAGGAAGAAGCCAGGGGGCTCTTTCCTCCTTTCGAGGCTTCTCTGGACCGAGTCTTCTCGGGTCTGGCCGCCTGGGTTCAGGCTGAGGCCGAATCAGCTAAGGAAGAGGCCGCCCCGGTCTCCGGAGGGCCGGATCTTCAGACCGCCCGGAACCTGCTGCCCAACATAGTCCGATTACTCGAAGACGGAGATGCGGAAGCAGGAGACCTCCTGGATTCTTTGCGCACGGCGCTGGCGGGAGCGGGCCTTGAGTCTACTCTGGATGTTCTGGAAGGCCACGTAGATGCCTTTGATTTCGACGATGCCCTGGCCGCTCTCGACCCCATCGCTCAAATTCTTAATCTAAGTCCAAAGGGCGATTCATGAGTTCCAATGAAAAACTACGAGTACTCGTTGTCGACGACGAGCGGGCCAACATCACGCTCATGGCCGACGCGCTCAAGTCCGATTTCAAAACCGTGGTAGCCAAAAGCGGTTCACAGGCCCTTGAGCGCGCCGGATCGGACAGTCCGCCCGATATCATCTTGCTCGACATCCTCATGCCCGATATGGACGGATACGAAGTCTGCCGCATTCTCAAGGCCGATGAGCGCACCAGGCACATCCCGGTCATCTTCGTTTCGGCCATGAGTGAAGTGGGAGACGAAACCAAAGGTCTTGAGATCGGGGCGGTGGATTACATTACCAAGCCCTTTAATCCGGCCATAGTTCGAGCCAGGGTCCGGACGCATCTCGAATCCGCCATGGCCCGGGCCAAAATATCGGCCCTGCTCAACAACTCCGGCCAGGGCTTCCTGTCCTTCGGCCGGGATCTGCTGGTGGATGAGGAAAACAGCCGGGAGTGCGGAAAGATCTTCAACATTCCCATTGCCAATCAACCCATCAACGCTCTACTTTACCCTGAGGACGGCCCGGAGCGACATAACTTCGCCGCCAATGTGGCCCGGATACTCTCCGATCCAGACAGCTTCAAACGCGACCTGTACATCTCCCTCATGCCGGGCGAATTCCTGCTGAACGGCAAGTACCTGCGGGCCGAGTACAAAGTCCTTGGCGATGACAAGTTGATGCTCATCCTTACCGACATCACCGATCAAAAAAAACTTGAGCACGGGATCCGCCTGGAACGCCGGCGACTGAAGTTCATTGTCTCGGCCGTTCGGGAGACTCCTGATTTTTTTGAAATTCTCAAGGATTTCGATGAACTCGACAATAAGAAACTGGAGGCCCTGCTGGGCTCCGGGGCCCCTCCGAGGCAGATCCTGGGTGAGCTCTACCGCCATGTCCACACCCTTAAGGGGCTCTTTCAGCAAATAAATTTCATCCACCTGCCGCCGGCCCTCCATGACCTGGAAACCCGGCTCTCGACCCTCAGACAGGCTGAACGCGACCTGGATATGGCGGCGATTCGGGCTGTTTGCAATCCATCCGAACTGCGTCAGGCCCGGCTCCGGGATCTGGCCGTGATCGAAGAAGCTCTGGGGGCCGACTTTTTGCGGCAAAGCTGCCGGATCGACATCACCCGAGAGCAGGCCTTCGGGCTCGAGGCCCTGGCCAAACGGCTGATAACTCGCGGTGATCACGGTCTTGATGCCGAAGACGTGGCCTTGCTGCAGGAATTGAGTGTCATCCGCCATATCAGTTTGAAGTCCCTGCTCAACGGTTACCCCAAGGCGACACGGCTGCTGGCTGAGCGTCTCGGGAAGGCGATTTACCCCTTCTCCGTGGAAGGCGGCGATATCCTGGTCGATCCCGATCGGTTTAGTAATTTTTCTAAAGCCCTCATTCACGTTTTCCGAAATGCCCTGGATCACGGCATTGAGTCGCCGGACGAGCGCAGCGTCATGGGCAAGGACGAAGTCGGGACCATCACCTGCTCCATCGCCTCGCGGGGGAGCGAGATCATCTTGACCGTTTCAGACGACGGCCGGGGAGTGGATGCGGATTTACTGCTTGCCCGGGCTGTGTCGTTGAATTTGCTCGACCCGGAAGAGGCTCTCCGGCTGGATGACAGGACGGTGCTGAACATGATGTTTGATGAGTTCTTCTCGACCAAGGAAAACATCACGGACCTTTCCGGAAGAGGAGTCGGGCTGTCCGCGGTGAAGACGGCGCTCGATGAGTTGGGTGGAAGAGTGGAGATAGAAACTGATATGGGGAAAGGTACGACCTTTCGCTTCATCCTGAAGACCTCCCCTTAAAGGGGCACTTTTAAGGATCTACATTCGATGGCCGAACAGTTTAATATCGCTTCCTTTATGAAAGTGGTTGCGGAACGCGCCGTGAACTTTCTCTCTGACGATCTGCATATTGAGGTGCACGGGATTCATTATGATCAGGAAAAAATGCAAAGGCTCAAACTGCGCTACCTGACCTCTCTTCTGACGGTGGAGGGCAGCCTGCGGCTTTATCTGGCCTTTAGTTTCGACAAGGCCCTGATCGAGTATGCCTTCGAGGTCTATGCTGAAGACATCGAGGTGGCGGAAGAGGAGCGGGGGAGATACATTGAAGAGACCGCCGCAGACATGATCAACATTATCGTGGGGAATGTTACCGGAAGCCTGCCCTCACAAGGCTCGGCGGTCAGCCTGTCGACTCCGATCGTCATCTCCGAAGCCAAGACCATATTTCGTAACCGGGGAGAACTGTTTTACACCGCGCGACTGGAAACGGCTCATGGCCAAATGGATATCCATATCGTCGGCCCAAAGGACCTGTTTGAAGATCAGGCCCGAAGGCTCTCGGGGTCCAAATGAAACAACGGACTGAAGGAGGCTGGACATGAAATCATTGTCTTTCATGCTTGTGGATGATTCCAATATCACCATCAAGAAACTGACCAACATGATCGAAGAACTTGGCCATCGAGTCATCTTTGTTGCAAACACCGGTCAACATGCTGCGAACGAATACATGGCCGTCAAACCCGATATGGTGACCATGGATATCACGATGCCGGATATGGATGGGATCGAAGCCACCAGAAGGATTATCACTCAGGATAAGAACGCCCTGATCATCATGATCACCTCCCACGGTCAGGAGCAAATGGTCATCGAAGCCATTGAAGCAGGCGCCAAGGGCTATGTCTTGAAGCCGGTGAACAAGGATAAGCTCAAGGAGCACATTGAACAGGTTTTTGACAAATACGGCGCAGAGTCATTGAGTTGATATTCAAGACCGGTGCCCGCATTACCCAGGGTGACGCCTGGCTGGCCGTGGGCAGATGGTTCCCATACGCACCGCATCATCAAGTCAATGTATTGAAATACGGAGCATAACCATGTTGGAAAGTTTCATTTTTGAGACTCACTTAGATATTATGCCCTTCGATGTTTATGTGGTCGAAATAGATACCTATAAAATCGTTTATATGAACAGACATCTTAAGGAAAGCCAGGGAGACTCTACAGGTCTTTGTTGCTACAAAGCCTTTTTCGAGTTGGACCAGCCCTGCCTGTTCTGCAAGATCAAGGAACTGGTGACGAAGGACGGAAAACCCAACGGCAAAACATTTATTTTCGAACATTTCAACGAGTTACACGACCGCTGGTACCAACTGCAGGAAAAAGCCATCTGTTGGCCGGATGGCCGTGTCGCCAAATATTCCATCGCAGTAGACATTTCCGAACTCAAAGAGACGCAGAACCGGCTGGC
This sequence comes from Deltaproteobacteria bacterium, assembly GCA_015233055.1. GTDB lineage: Bacteria > Desulfobacterota > JADFXK01 > JADFXK01 > JADFXK01 > JADFXK01. The sequence goes on along the minus strand of JADFYN010000025.1, from coordinate 16,556 downwards.
TGAAGCCCATGCCACCCTGACGCTCAAATCCAAAGAGCTTGAGATCCTCTCCGCCACGGACCGTTTGACTAAAGTTTACAACCGCCTCCGGCTCGATGAATTCCTGAAGACCGAGTTCCAAAGATCCCGGCGTTATGGCAATCCCTTATCCGTCATCATGCTGGATATCGACTATTTCAAAAGGGTAAACGATACGCACGGCCACCAGGCGGGAGATCAGGTACTCTGTGAGATGGCCGGGCTTCTGGGAAGCTGCATCCGACGGACCGATCTGCTGGGGCGCTGGGGAGGGGAAGAATTTATGGTCATCTGCGCGGAGACCGCCCTGCCGGATGCCCGCAGGATGGCCGAAAAAATACGTTGCGCCATCGAGACGCATCCCTTTCCCGTGGTCCAATCCATGACAGCCAGCCTGGGGGTCGCTGAGCTTAAACACGACGATACCATGGAGAGCATCATCAAAAGGGCGGACGTGGCGTTGTATGAAGCCAAACAAAAGGGAAGAAACCGGGTCGAGCCCGCTGTTCATCCTGATTAAAATACACCCGGCAGGCTTTTCAATTAAAGAACCTCCGGAAAGGGTTGGCTGTGTTAAACCAACTCTATCCGGAGGTTTAAGTTTATCCGGTCTGAACATGCTCTAGACTATATACTTGCCGGCTTCAGATATCTCGGCCGCGATGGCCCGCCTGAGCCCGATCAAGTCGATGGGAGTGTACTGCACCAGCTTGCGCAGGGCGGCCTGCTGGGCGGCCAGGTCTGTTCCATCGGACAGGGCAAAGAGCACTTCTCCGGCGATCACTTCCAGTCTGGGCAAGGTGGAATAGATAAAGGCTTTGGCCAGATTGGTGACCCGTTTGGCGCCGTCTTCGCCGTCTCTAGCCAGGGCTTTTTGGGCCCGCAACCAAGAGCTTTCCATGCCGAAAACAGCGATGGTTAGATCGGCCAGACGCCCAAGAATTTCCTGCTCCTTCAGAAGCTTTTGACCCAGCTTTTCCCAGGCTGTTCCTAAGACAAAGAGAAAGATGTCCCGGGCCGCCTGAACCGCGTCACCGGCGTTTTCCCCGACTGCAACCTCTGATTCAAGCCGATGCCTCAACTGGGCCGCAGCCTCCATAAGGGGCAGGTCCCCCTTGCCGGCCTTGCGGATAAGCAGGGTCGGAATCAAGACGCGATTGATCTCGTTGGTGCCTTCAAAAATCCGATAAACACGGGCGTCCCGATAGAGTCTTTCTATGGGATACTCGGCGATCACTCCATAGCCGCCGTGAATCTGGACCCCTTCATCCACCACGTAGGCCAGCACCTCGGTGGCGAACACCTTATTCAGCGAACACTCGAGGGCATACTCTTCAATGGCCTGGGCGGCGACGCGTCCTCCATCGGGTCCGGTGGTGTCTACGCTGTGCATGATGTTTTCGATCAATCCGCCGGTTCGGTAGAGCATGCTTTCTGCGGCATAGATCCGAGTCGCCATCTCGGCCAGTTTTTCCTTGATCAAGCCGAAGTCAGCGATGGGAACGTTGAACTGTCTCCGCTCGTTGGCGTAACCGGCGGAAAGCTCCAGAGCCAATTTGGCGTTGCCCACGGAATTTCCGGCCAGCTTATAGCGGCCCAGGTTCAAGATATTGAAGGCCACCACATGCCCCCGGGCGATTTCAAAGAGCAGGTTTTCAACCGGAACCTTGACGTCCTCAAGGACGACCGTCCGGGTGGACGAGCCCTTGATCCCCATCTTTTTTTCTTCGAGTCCCAGTGATAGCCCCTCGGAGTTGCCCTCGACGATAAAGGTACTGAATTTGTCGCCGTCTATCTTAGCATAAACGATAAATATATCAGCCATACCGGCATTGGTGATGAACTGCTTGGCCCCATTGAGGATATAGTATTTACCGTCCGGGCTCAGGACAGCCTTAGTTTTGATCGACAGGGCATCGGACCCGGCTCCCGGTTCCGTCAGGGCATAGGCCCCGATCAGCTCCCCAGTGACAATACCGGGGAGATACTTACTTTTCTGCTCATGATTGCCGAAAAATACGATGGGCAGGCTGCCGATGCCCGTCTGGCCTCCCTGGGTCATGGCAAACGAGCCGGCTCTGCCCATTCCTTCGGCCAGGATGGTGGAGCTGATTTTGTCCATTTCCATGCCGTCGTATTGTTCAGGGATTTCGGCCCCCAGCAGCCCCAGCTCGCCGGCCTCCCCCAGAAGCTCCCGGATCAGGCCTTCCCGCTGTGATTCCAGCTCATCGATCCTGGTTAAAACCCGGTCGCTCACAAAGCGTGATACGGTCGTTTCAATCATCCGGTGTTCTTCGGTGAAATCTTCGGGGGTGAAGACACTTTGGGGGTCGGTCGCTTGGACGAGAAAACTTCCCCCTTTTGGTAATTCAGACATCGGCTCTCCTCTCGTTCAGAACTCTCTTAGTTACTTTATGAACGGCGTCGTTATGGGCAAAATCTGTCTTCCAAAATGGGCATTAAGAGACATGGCGCCGGCCAGATAGATGGCCAGACTTCCGGCAATAAAAAGACTATAGGCCCCGGTCTTGGCAATCGCGCCTCTGCCCAGGGTGATGCCGAAATCAAGAGAAACAAGGCAGGCCAGGGCGACACACAGGAACAAGCCAAGAATGAAAAGGATCTTCGGGCTCTTTAAAAAGCAGGGAAGCATAATATAAATCCACAAGGATATGGCCAGCCACAGCCATCCTTCAATGGAGGCGTCAAAAGGCATTCCAGCCCGGTGGAGAAAATACTTGGCGCCCACGCTCAAAGCTCCGGTTAGCATAAAAATACATGAAAACACAAGGAATACATTCGCCCCTGGTAAATTTTTATCTCTGAATTCAATGATGGCGACTACAAGCTGGACAAAGAAACCACCAATCAGCCAGGCGGCCAATATGGGTGCGGCATCATGGGTGACACTTCCGGACAACATTGCGCCGAAGCCAAAGCAGGCCATGGCCAAAGCACCCAAGCCGGCAGGAAGGGGATTGGAAAAGAGATGTTCCTGACTAGACAAAATAGTACCTCCTGATTTTCGTTAATGTTGCGCATCCGGTTAGTGGCTGCCTGCCCAGGCGAATGAACCTGACGGCGGTTGCCGAAAAACAAATTACGGCGGATTTTTCAGGGCAAAGGAAGCGGCGCCGAATATTTATTTCTTAACTTATACTTGAGTAGCTTTCCACTGACGCTCATGGGGAGCGAGTCCACAAACAAGACTTTTTTGGGGACCTTGTAACCAGCGATTTCCTTCTTGCAGAATTGCCGAATGTCATCTTCGGTGGGATCTGAGCCGTTCCTTTTCACCACGAGAGCGGTAACGATTTCTCCCCACTTCTGATCTTTCAGGCCGATCACGGCTGCCTGCCCGACGGCGGGATGTTTGTACAGAACGCTCTCCACCTCGGCCGGGTACACGTTCTCGCCACCGGTTATAATCATGTCTTTCTTTCTATCCACAATGTAAATGAACCCTCGGTCGTCCATCTGGCACATGTCCTGGGAATAGTACCACCCATCCCTGAAATCCTTGGCGGTTTCTTGTTCCTTGTTCCAGTACCCCATAACCGTGCCAAGCCCCCGGACTCTGATCTCACCCACGGCCCCTGGTGCCACCGGACGATCCTGGTCGTCCACCACCATAGCTTCCATGTCGGTAAAGGATCTTCCGCAAGAACCCAGTATCTCCATCCGTCCTTCCTTGAGCGCCCCGGCGATCTCATCGGTCCTCAAGATGGTCGCCTGGCCGACGGTTTCGGTCGTGCCGAACAGATGCACGAACACATTCCCGAACCGATTAATGGCTTGCTGGAAGACCACGGGAGTGACGGGTGCGCCGGCGAAAAAAATCTTTTTCAAACTACTTAGATCATACAGTTCGTCATTGGGGTGTTGGACGAGAAACAGCAGCATGGGGGTGGCCAGCATCCCGGTGGTAACCCTGTATTTATCCACCAGGCGCATGAATTCCCCGGTGTCCCATTGGGCCATGATGATGGACGTGGTTCCGTTGTAAACGTCATTCATCAGAGTAACTTCGCCGGTGGCATGGAATAAAGGTGAGGCGATGATCCCGACATCATCTTTATTCATTTTCATCTCCAGGGTCAGGCTCCGCCCTGCGTGGTAATAATTAATGTGGGTGGCCATACACCCCTTGGGGGCGCCGGTGGTGCCGCTGGTGTACATCAAGGCGGCCAGATCGTCCTCGAAAACCGTCACCTCCGGTTCGTGGGCCGGGGTCTGCTCGATGAGCGTCTCGTAATGATGCCATCCGGCCGGGGTCTTGGACCGATCTCCGATAAAGATGAAGTGTTTCACGAAGTGCAGGCTGTCTTTGATTTGTTCTAATTGGGGAAGATACTCCTCGTTGACCATCAGCGCCGAGACCTGGGCGTCATCCAAAATCGTCAGAAGTTCCGGGGCGGCGAGCCTGAAATTGAGCATGACCAGGACCAGGCCGGCGTTGGGTATGCTGAAGTAAGACTCGGCATTTTCTATGCTGTTTTTGCTGAGGATGGCTACCCGGTCCTTCTTGTTGAGGCCAAACCCCAGCAGGGCGTTTCCGATACTTCGGGTCCGGTCGGCAACTTCTCGAAAGGTGTATTGCCTCGGGCCTTCGATGAAGGCAATCTTTTCAGGGTTGTATTCCAGGTTTCTGGCGATCATTCGCCTCAATGTACAAAATGTTTTCATCTGTTTCCCTCTCCTGTTCTTGAAGTCAGGTGTTTTGAAACCCTGCGCATCCAGAAAGGCTGCCCAATTTGTCTGGGGCAGGCGATAATGGTTCATCGGGCCGGTCAGAGTTATTCTTAATCTGATACGAGCTATATCACAGCTATAATATGGCTACTTAATAGCTTCTTGTGCGGCGCAAGTCAATAAAATTTTCCAAATTGGCTCCCAATTATTACAACAGGCTGATTTAAAACAAAAATAAATAATCATCGACCGCCCAAGGACTTGAAATTTCATCTCCCCTTAATTTTATCACGATATCAATGTGGATGGTCAATTGGGGATCGACCATATCCCTTGACACCGTGGTTTCTTCATGATAAGGCATGGTGATATGGTTTAACGGAATAGTCTTGGGGGGTTAATCAATAAGCTGGAACTAAAGGCAAAAATGAAGAGATAATTATACTTTGAACGGGCTCACTTGGCGTTTTTGCCTTGCTTCTTGCCGCTTCGCTGTGCAGACAACTTGTTGTCTGGGTGGTGAAGCCACAAGAAGTCAAATTGGTCATGGTCCCTGATTCAAAATGGACAATTTGACCGTTCGAGGTATATTCCAAGAACAATCTTAAACCAGGAGGAGAAGGATGAAGATGACGGATAGGAAGAAAGGGCTGGGGCTGTTTGTAGGTTTGGCCATGTGTTTGACCGGCGTCATGGTCTGGGCCTCATCAGCCGGGCCGGGGATATCGCCGGATGAGGCTTTGGCGCGGCTTAAACAGGGTAACGACCGGTATGTGTCCGGAAAAGCCGAACATCCTCGGGCCGACAAACAACGCCGGGAAGAGACCGCCACCAAAGGTCAACACCCCATTGCCGCAGTGATCGGTTGTTCCGATTCACGGGGTCCGGTGGAGATCATTTTTGACCAGGGCATAGGCGATGTGTTCGTCATCCGGGTGGCCGGCAATGTGGCTAACGCGGACGAAGTCGGGTCAGCCGAATATGCCGTCGAGCATCTGGGCGCGCCGGTTATCGTAGTCTTAGGGCACACCAGTTGCGGGGCCGTGACCGCCGTGGCCAAGGGGGCACATCTGGGCGGAAGTTTACCGCCGCTGGTCAAGAACATTAACACGGCGGTGGCCAAGGTTAAGAAGGCCGACCCGAAACTGGCCGACCAGGCCCTGGTCGACGCGGCCATCAAAGCCAACGTTTGGCAATCCATTGAAGACCTGTTCAAGACAAGTCCGGATATTCGTAAATTCGCCAAAGAAGGCAAGATCAAGCTGGTGGGCGCCATGTATCATCTTGACTCCGGCCAGGTTGACTGGATGGGACAGCACCCCGACCAGGCGAAATTCTTAGGAGCCGCAGCCCAGGCTGCCCCGGCCAAGAAAACGGATTAACATGCGATCAGGTTCCCCGGCGGGCGGCAAGACCTCCCAAAGGGGAACCCGGCGTGACCGCCCGCCCATTCTCCCCTCCATTCCTCAACGATGATATCGCAGCTTCTTTTTTATTCTATCAAAAAGGAATATCAACTTGGTTAAATCATTCATTATTTTTTGTATCATGGCCATCGCTGCGCCTTGCTTTGCCGGTGATTCCGGCTACCACATCATCAAAAGGCTTAAAGTCGGCGGCGAAGGGGGCTGGGATTATCTGACGGCAGATGCAGCCGCCCGACGACTGTACATCTCCCGAAGCACCCATGTCATGGTAATTGACCTCGATACTGATCAGGTCGTGGGTGATATCCCGGACACTCCGGGAGTTCACGGCATTGCTGTGGCGCCTGAATTTAATCGGGGCTATACCAGCAACGGCAAAGCGGGCACGGCAACTATCTTCGACTTGAAGACATTGAAGGTTCTGGGCACGGTCAAGACCGGTGAAAATCCGGATGCGATCATTTATGATCCGGCCTCGAAAAAAGTCTTTACATTTAACGGTAAAAGTAAAGACGCAACGGTATTTGAGGCCGTTTCCGGCAAAGTGGTGAAGACGATTCCCCTCGGCGGGAAACCTGAATACGCAGTAACCAACGGCAAAGGAAAGGTTTACGTCAATATCGAGGATACCAATGAAGTCGTGGAAATCGACAGCCTCAACACCCGGTTATCTCAAAGGTGGGCATTGAACCCTTGCCAAGAACCTACCGGCATGGGACTGGATGTAGAACATAACAGAGTATTTTCAGGTTGCCATAATAAGATCATGACGATTTTCGACATAAAGGCACAAAGAGTAATTGCCCAGATGCCGATCGGTGAAAAAGTTGATGGAAACGGCTTTGATCCGGCGACGGGACTGGCTTTTAGTGCCAACGGCGACGGGACCCTGACAGTAGTCCGAGAATCTTCTCCGGGCAAGTTTGAAGTAGTGGACAATGTGGCAACGCAACGAGGGTCACGCACAATGGCCATTGACGCCAAAACTCACCATATCTATTTGCCTGGGGCACAGTTTGAGCAGCCGACAGAACCTGTACCGGCCGGAGCTAAACAGAGACCGGTAATGGTAAAAGGGAGCTTTGAAGTTCTGGTCGTTGGAAAATAGGCGAGAACTGTCTTGAATAAACGTAGGTGAGCCGCTGATGGCTGAATTGGGGCAATTGGCGGCTTTTTTTGTTCAAGCGTCCAAATTTATTCCAGAACCTGAGTTAGACGAGTTTGTAATTAAGTAGCAGAAATGTATCCACAGATTTCTCAGATAAACGCAGATCGGTCACAATTGGTTTTTCGGACAAAAGGGTAGGGCTGGGAACAGGAGTAGATTTTTCAATGGTTGTTCGGCGTCAAAAAAATACCTGGGAAATGTCCCAGGTTCGACCTGAGTAGTGGTAGTCCCAACGGGAATCGAACCCGTGTCTACGGCGTGAGAGAGCGCTCCTGAGTGTCTTCCACCTGCTTTTTGTAACAATATCAGGCACCGAACAACACCCAGATACACCCAGATGCATGTAGAAAGCCGTCTAAAAGCCGTCAGGCAGGTCAACGGGGGCCATATTTTCAGTAGCCCCCAGAGTGAACTTTATCGCCCAATTTTTTTCTCGCCTGTTATGTTTTTTGTTGCAATGCAACATACAGTGCATGATCGACTACCGTCACTGTATGTAGCGTATATGATTATAACATATTTATATTGCAACAAATTTCATATCTTGCCTGGCCCATACACAAGTCCACCTTGTACCCTACCTCGCTCCAAATTCATACTTGATCTGATATAATTGACTATTATAAACTGGTTGAACTAAACTACCCTGCATCTCCACATCCTTCCAATTTCCCTGCCCGAGGCATGAGATAACTGGATATCTGATTTAAAAAAAGCCTCATACCACATCTCTCCAAACCCCATTACTTGCCCCAGTTGGCCCCACAAATCCGCCAGCGGCTATTACCAATGATCCATATTATTTGGTACAGGTTGAGTCGCCGGTGCACGTAGACCCGGACATATATGAGTTGTCGCCCTCTATTCAAGTTGACCCAATTTATAGTGGCGGGTACCCTCTTCTCTGACCGTACAATGAGTTATGATTCTTAAATTATAGCCCCTACCCCCCTTTGGCTGATTCCTTCTCTCACCGAAGCATGATTATCTAAAAGGTCTATCCTGAATCAAATCCAGTCCCAAGATATGAAACCAAATCCTATCCGTATTTCTGAACCATTCTCCCACCGTAGAATGAAATCAATATAAATCTAATCAGATATAAAAATCTATGTCTTGGTGACGAATCTTTGGAAACCACACCCAAATCCAAAAGGAGATACCTATGCAAGCTCTACAATTCAATTCTCTCCAAGAAGAAGCGATCCACCACCTTGATGGCCCAATGATGGTTCTATCTGTGGCCGGGTCAGGAAAAACCAGTGTTCTGACCCAAAGAATTGTTCACCTGATCGATCACCAAAAGATCAATCCATACAGTCTGCTGGCAATCACCTTCGCCAAGAAAGCAGTTCTTGAAATTCTGGCTCGACTCAAACTGAGGCTGAATGGCACCAGTGAGAAGGTTACCGTGGCCACCTTCCATTCCCTGGGTTACAGAATTTTAAGGGCAGCAAATTATCCAAACTCCGGGTTCAGAGTTATCCAAAATGGAGAGCAGACCGGTCTATTGTCCGAGGCTATGTCTAAAGCCCAAATAAAAGGAGAACCAACCGATTTCCTCCGGCGGATTGGATTAGCCAAAAATGATCTTTTGTATCCGAGTGATTTGGAAAATTCATCTAAAGAGGATGACCAGGCCACGGGCAAGGTCTTCACTCTCTATGAGTTATTGAAGAGACGCCGGAGGTTGGTTGACTTTGATGACTTACTATTTCTGAGCCATAACCTACTCAGCAATGATCATAACCTATTGAATTATTACCAACAAAAGTATCAGTTCGTTTTGGTAGACGAATTTCAGGACAGTTCAAAAGTCATGGTGGAGTTGGTGAAGCTTTTATCCGGCCAGAACCAAAATTTGTGGTTGGCAGGTGATGATGATCAATCCATCCATAGTTTCAGGGGAGCCAGGTCACAACTCTTTGTTTCTTTTGCTGATGGGTATAGCAATATGAAAACCATAACCATGGTAGAAAACTACAGGTGCCAGAGCAACATCTTGAAGGTGGCCAATAACCTAATTTGCCATAACACGGTCCGGATCCAGAAACAGATGATCACCAGCAAGGAAGATGGCGGTGAAGTTCAAGTTCTGGATACCAAGGATGAAGATGATGAAGCAAAAACAATAGTGGACCAGGTAATTGGTCTTAAAAAGAAAGGCCATGAATACGGTGAAATAGCCATACTCTGCCGGGTCCATAAACTGATGCCCAAAATAGAGCAGGCCCTAATCGAAAACGGTATCCCTCACCAGCAAAAAGATGGTGCACTTTTCAATCGACCTGAGGCAAAAGCTGTAATTTCAGCATTAAGATTCTTGATCAAGGGTGAAGTTGGGAAAGGATTAGACGTGAAGGCCATCAAAAAGTTAAAGGCTGACCTGTATCCGGGCTCCCGTAAGCTATCCTACCATGACGCCGTGGAGCTATCAATCCTCTACGTGATGGAAAAATTTCCTCCTTCAATTGATGAAAAGGAGAGATCCTTATCCCAACTCTACATAGACATCTTGTCCAACATGATGAATAATCACGATAATCTCATCGATTTCTTGAACACGGTCCGTCAATCCACCGAGGCCACGAACCAGCAAAGAGTAAATCTCATGACCATACACCAAGCCAAAGGGCTTCAATTCAAAGCTGTGATTATCCCCGGTGTAAATGAAAGCATCCTACCTCATTATAACTCTTCGGGAACCATAGAACAAGTGGAGGAAGAACGTCGATTGTTCTACGTGGCACTAACCCGAGCCATGGATCATCTGACCATCACCTACAGGTCTATGCAAGCCGGTAAAGATACTCTCCGTTCCCGCTTCATTAATGAGATGTATTCCTAACCAGAAGATCAAATCCCCCCAAAAAATCCAACTGCAAAAAGCTTTTCTCTAACCGCCGAGTGAATTAACGCCAATCCCAGAACATACCAGAATCAATAATAAATATAAATCTATACCTATGTCCAGAGGAGGATGACCATGGAAACGAATACCGGGAATCAGTTTCGTGATGATGAATTAGTCACAATTAGCCGTTTTGACAAGAAAACAAACCAATACGTGAATACCATTTACCCGAAAGTTGGAGGACGCCTTCGGCAGGCACACGCAGATAACCCGGCATTATCAATCTCCACCCAGATCATCAACTATGATCAATCCCTGGCCGTTTTAAGCGCCACCGTCACGACGTCAAAGGGTAGCTTCACGGGCTTCGGAATGGCTTCAGTAGACCGGGATCAGAAGTTAGCCGCCGCCATACTTGAATTGGCCGAGACAAGAAGTATTGCCCGAGCCCTGAGGTTTGCAGGATACGGCGTCGAATATACGGGGGCCGAGGAGATTTCTCATTTGCCAGAGGCACAAGGGAATCAAGCTACCCTGCCTACCCCAAACGAAGCCCCGACGAACAATTCAAGTAGGCAGCCTGATAATGGCAACGGGAATAATGGTGGGCATAAGGCCCCGCCAGAAGCCCAGAACGAACTTCCACATCCCGGAGGCAACGGTGGGAAGTCATCCCAAAGCCAATCCGGCAACGGCAAAGGTGCCGGTAATAATAAAGGCAACGGCGGCAACGGTAATGGTGACGCCAGAATTACGAACAAACAGCTAGCCTATATTCTGACCTTGGGAAAGAACTTGGGGATGGATTCCAAGGGGCTTGACGCCCAGAGCGTGGAGATCTTCGGCGTTAAGGTGGCCCATTTAAAAATGAGCGAGGCATCATCATTTATCAAAAACCTTAACGGGTTCAATAATTAGTCTGAAAATTCATGAAACTAAACCCATTAGGGGGGAGCAGAGCCAATCTGCTTCTCCTTTTTTCATTTTAGGAGGCCCAAATGAAAGCACAGGTCCGGAACATCAACTCCAGAGTCAATCCCGAGGAGCAGGTACATATATCCTACAGTCAGCTCAGCACCTACCTACTCTGTCCAATGAAGTACGCTCACTCTTATGTGTACGGCACCGCCTGGGAGCAGAAGCCGGTAGCTCTTATCTTTGGCCAGGCTATTCACCGGGCGGTTGAGCAATACTACCTCTACCGCAAAGATACCGACGATACCATACCCATAGGCCACCTGATCGATTTCTTCCGGCAATCATTGGACCATGGTTTTAAGGATAACGAAGTCCCAATTTCCTTCAAAAAGGGAGAAACCGCTAACCATCTTCAGTCCCAGGGCACGGAGTTGTTAAAGCTTTTCCATGCCGAAGTTATCCCCCAACAAATAATCGAAGTTGAAAAATCCTTCTCTGTACCGATTCCTGATCTGACCGGCATGTACAAAGAACTCCCCGTCAGGCTAGTGGGGAGGCTGGACCTTATTGAAGCCGACACGGACGGCACTTACATGATCGTTGAATTAAAGACGGCTGCTCAAAGATATAACGCCCTACGTATAGAAACCGACCTGCAATCGACCGTGTACTCCTACGCCATGTCTCAAATGAACCATGCCACCTCAGAAAATTCCTGCCTGATCCGGTACGACGTTTTGCTCAAGACTAAGGAGCCTGCCTTTGAGCATTACTTTGTCACCCGGTCGGAACGAGATCACAACAGGCTCATCGAACTTTTGAACCAGGTGCTGGCCGCTATTGAGCATAGGATTTTCTACAGGCAGACTGGCTGGGCATGTGCTGATTGCCAGTTTAGAAAAATTTGTCTCGGTTAACCGAATCCGCCTTCTGGGCGGTTTTTCATTTTATGGACACCTCGGGATTAGTCAGATCCAGGGTGTTTTCAGCTTATCCACTGAAAGGAGCAACATCATGAGAAGAATAGACCAATTCGGAATTCTAATTGAAGAGGTCCGGCAGATTTCAAAGGGCCATTATGATGAGACATTGCCCGTTCAAGGCATGGAGTTTGAAAGTCTGGAGCAAATGTACATTATGGGCGCTGAAGTAGAGGTCCTACCCTCAGCCCAAAGACTGTTCGCAAACAAGCTACACGTGCCCTACAGCTACCTTGCCCGATGCTCCAAGGATCTTCAAGCCCAAAACCTCAATTACTGGATCAAACAGGAAGCCTTGAATCGTGACTCCCTGTTTTGCCGGTTCGATGGAGCTAAACTGAGAGCCGTGTTTACTGACCGTTACAAAGTAATGGATAATGTAGATGTCGTTGAAAACATGCAAAATAGCGGATTTAAGGATAACGACGAGGTCCACTATAATCTAGACGAGAACATGCTCGTAGTGAAAGTTCCGGACTACACCAAGACCTTTGGGCTGAGCGGAGATAACATCGTGCCAGGCATAAGTTTCGCCAATTCCGAGGTGGGCATATTGGCCTTTTCCATCGAGGCATACTTTTACCGGCTGGTTTGCTCCAATGGATTAATTGCCGCCACGGCTGTGGAATCTAAATTCAAACACATCTCCTTTAAGGCGATAGACTCATTCTCTACGATCCTGCGCCGGGTGGTCCAGGAATCCCAACACTCGCAAGAGAAGTTTAGGATTTCATTGACTTCAGAAGTTACCAACCCACTGTCCACGATTGCCAGCTTCAACAAACAGTTTCAGTTGACCAAGGATGAGGGACAGGTGGTTGAAGAATCTTGGAGTCTTGAGGCCGGATTCACCATGTTCCATGTCATCAACGCCTATACCCGTGCTGCCCAGGATAAATCTTTGGGTGTTGAGGAATCGGTAAGGCTGGAAAGGGTTGGCGGCCTGATCCTCAAGATGGTCAGAAAGTAGCTGGGTAAGGTAAACAAGGGAATAGCTGTCTGCCTATATCCGGTGGACGGCTATTCTTGCTTAATCCCGGTGAATAAGGAGACGATGCCATGCGGAAAGTACTGTGGTGGATTATGTGGATTTCCTTTATCTTGGCCTTTTGTCACAACATGCTCAAGGGATAGAACTATCCCAAAGGAGGAACCCTATGGATTTCTTAGATGATGTCAGCCCCTTTGAATTTGCCGTTTTTCTGGCCATCTCAGAGGAAATGGCGGAGGAGGAACGGGACCGGTTGCTGTTTGAAAAGGAGGTATTCGCGCCGGAAGATCAGGATATCTTGAGTTGTGTAAACGAATTCTGGGATGATGACGATTTTCCCGATGTTTATCTGGACGACTGATTTATTTCAGGCTACTGCGGTCTTACTCTTAAATCAAGGGAGGCTGCAGTAGTCATCCCTTTCTGGTTGACTAACCAATCTGCAACGTATAAAATGAATAAGCAAAAATATGGATACTCAGATTTTCTCAACTACCGTACACCGATAGGGAAAGTTAGTTCCGAGGTTTACCTTGACAACAAGCCATCACGATAAGTTTTTCAAAAAGATGTTCTCGGGCAAGGACTTAGCCAAAGACTTCTTTTCTAATTATTTACCTGGGTACATACTCGGGCAGATAGATTTAACCACTTTAGAGGCCACCACAGACTCGTTTGTGGACGACCAGCTAAAGGAACATTTTTCTGATCTTGTTTACCGAGTGAACATGAAGCGGTCCCAAGAAGCTTATGTATGCATTTTACTGGAGCACAAGAGCCATCAAGATAACCGGGTGTCGCTCCAATTGTTACGATACATGACGCATATGTGGACACGAATCGTATCTGAAAAACAAGCTTCAGAATATCTTCCTGTTATCATCCCTCTGGTGTTTTATCATGGGACCACTACCTGGGAGGGATCAACCAAGTTTAGCTCGTTATTTGACGCTACTGCTGAATTAAAAGAGCATATTCCCAACTTCAAATATATCCTGGTAGATTTATCTGCTTTGGCTGATGAAAAGATAAAAGGAGATGTCAAAACCAGGATGACCCTGCTCCTCCAAAAGCATATCGGTGATCCTGAATTGGTTGCCAAGTTAGCGGACGTAGCTACCCTTTATCACCAACTATCAGCAGGTCCAAATCAGCTTGAGATTCTTAAAGCTGTTGCTCAGTATTTAATTTTCACGGATAAATTGACGAAAGAAGAAATGAAGGTCTTTTTGGACCAAGCTACTTCGGGGAAGGGAGAAGATATTATGCCTACCGTTGCCGAACAATTCATTGAAGAGGGTATTCAGAAGGGTATTCTACAGGGTATCGAGCAAGGTATTCAGAAGGGTGCCGTAGGAAAGGCCAGGGAAGCTATAATTGATGGTATAGAGATTAGATTTGGTCAGGTTCCCAATGAGATTACTGAATCCATAGATCAGTTATCTGATACTGCGGTTTTGAAGTCACTGCTTAAACAGGCTTTTGTCTCAAAGAATCTAGATGAATTCATTCAGGCCCTGAAGAAATCTAAGAACTAACCGCCCTTCTTCAGCCGGATGCACCATTAACCGAGCTTCAGATGGATGCTTCACTATCCGAGGCCCGCCCAATGGATTCCTTGAAATTGTGGCGTGGGGTGATTCGACCTCAGAAGAATCACAGACCTGTTGATACTGAATTCATCAAACAAGCCGTCCTATTTTGTCTGTTGTCAGCCGGGTTTTATTTTATTGACCAGACTGTCTGGTTCGACAGGCATGTCCTGCATCATCTAGACGAAGGGACGACCTGGGCACTCAAATCCGGTGGCTTTGGTGGGCGTCCCGACCCTTCTACACGGCAGCAGTATTACCGGAGCAGCTGCCTTAGGAGTGGCCTGGCTAAGCCGATGGGACACACTGAACACCGTTGTCCCGATACTTATGCCGGGAATCAACGGGACCGCGGGCCTGACCTATGACCCCTATTCCTGCGTCTCCCGGATGGTCGAATTTCACACCTTCTTTTGGCTGACCCTGTGGTGGTCCTCACCCCGGTTCTCCTTAACGGGTAAAATATGGGGCAGCCTGATTGGAATGATTCTCATTTTCACCCATTTCGCGGCCCTCATCGCCCTGACCGAGATATTTCACCTGACCCCCCCGTTTGGCTTCTGAAATCCCTCATGGTCGCCCTGCCCTTCTCCGCCCTGGTCTTGATGGAATGGAAAGTCGGAAGAATGGGCCGGAGGTAAGCTGATTGAGGCTCCGCCCAACGTCCGGAGGATAGGAAAATGGACACGACCGAGGTTTATTACTTTTTAGGTCCAGAACAAACCTTAATCTTTCGTTGCCGTCGCTATCTCTGGTCGCACATTACTTTGCCCCCCAGGGAATTTTTTTTTAAAAATTGACTTTTGATTACTTATAAAGTAGAGGTAAATTCAGATAACTTGGGGCATGAACTGGTCTCTCTCATGGAAAAAACTTCAAGGCCCGACCCAAGACGGTCACGGTGTTTTGGTCAATCGCCATAAATAGACCTAAATACAGCTTAATAACTCCTTTTGATTAGCCCTCTTGCCCGCTTAAGTAGACTCAACGAACAATGAAAATGTTTGGTATTTCCTGGCTACGGTGGATGGTGTGGGTTTCTTCTTGGATAACCGCTTGTTAGGTAAAAGGTACAGATAACTCATCTTATCATATATGGAAATGACTGTCTTACCCTCATGCTGCAGCAGAATTATGGCCACCCCATCTTATTCCATTAGATTAAGTTTCTTTGCTCTGATTTTTGAGAAGGTGACAAATATGCCCAGCGGCTTCAATATACCACATAAAATCAGATCAGAAAACTCCCCCCCCCCCCGCGTGACCATTTTCACCGGAGTCCAAGGTTACGCGTTTACAATAAATATGTTCAAGACCACCCGCAAAAAAGTAGCCGTAATAACACGCATACATCTTCCTCAAGAACATTCCGTCCATCCCTTCTTTGGCCCTCCCACGCCGTTCAGTTCCTGAAAAATGAGTTCATTATTAACAGCCGGTGCATTCGGCTGGTAGGTCTAACGGGCTTACTGTTTATCCTGGCCTTGTTCCATATAGGTTTAGGGGTAAGCTTTGCCGCAGAAGCTGAAAAGTACGTTTCGGGCGAAATCATCGTGAAGTTAAAACCAACGGCTGCCGTACAGTCGCTTCAGGCAGACTTTAGACCTGTTTTCACCGTAACCGGCCGGACGGCCCGCACCGCGTCCGCAGACTATAGCAACCTGGTCAATACCTACCTGGTCAAAGTGACGCCGGGCACAGAGGCGGCAAGCTGCGCTTCTTTCAATAAATCCCCAAACGTAACCTATGCCGAACCTAATTATCTTAATTACACTTGCGTGACTCCCAATATTATCGCCGGTGAAAAAGTAAGCCATTTTGGCCGGTGAAAAAATACACCACCCCGGCCGGTCAAAAGTACCCCACCTTGCCTTTTTTCTTCCTGCCTCTCGATCTTTTTTGACTTCCTTTTTGAT
>JADFYN010000259.1 GCA_015233055.1 Deltaproteobacteria bacterium | reverse complement strand
CAGACCAACATGTTGGCCCTTAATGCCGCCATCGAAGCGGCCAGAGCCGGAGAACACGGTAAGGGGTTCGCAGTGGTCGCGGCGGAGGTGCGTAAACTAGCCGAGCGGAGCCAGAACGCGGCTAAGGAGATCAGCAGCCTGTCGATCAGTAGTGTGGAAGTGGCCGAACACGCAGGTAAGCTGATCGAAACCATCATCCCCGACATTCAAAAAACCGCTGAATTAGTTCAGGAGATTAATGCCTCCAGTAGTGAGCAGGCCGACGGTATCCAGCAGGTCTCCAAAGCCGTTCAACAGCTTGATCAGGTGATTCAACAAAGCGCCAGCGCGGCTGAAGAAATGGCTTCCACCAGCGAGCAGTTGTCCGCTCAATCGGAGCAACTTAAAGAAATAATAGCTTTTTTTAAATTGGAGCACCAGCCGGATGGGCAAAATTCAGCGCGGCCCCGGTCAAAGCCGGGACGCGGGATGATTACGGCAGATTCGAGTAAAACCCCCCACTCCGGAATGCTTTCGCATAGATTTTCTAAGAAAGGAGCCGCTTCGACCGGGCGGTCTTCCGCCGGAGATGAGAAAAAAGGGATAGCACTACAGATGACTGACTCTAATGAAGATGAGTTTGAACGCTATTAGACCGCCGGCTGCCGGCTAGATTCAATCCGGTCATGATTGGCGTTTTAAGAGCCCGCCGCGGTTGCCGTTATTGGGGAAGAGCAACCGGCAACCGGCAACAAGTGACCGGCAGCGCCGACTTATGGCCGAATCAATGTCAATAGCACTGAAAGGTGATGTATCTTATGAAAAACTTAAGAATTAAGATAATGGTGACCGGCGGCTTCGTCCTGATTGCGGTCCTTTTGTTAATGGTTGGAGCTTTAGGTTGGCGGGCCGTGGTCATGGTCAACGATAACTTTGAGGTAGTTGCCTCAGATCGTTTGCCCAGCATTTTGGGGCTTGGGATTATCAATGAAGCCAAGACGGCTATCCAACGGGCGGAGCGGACTATTATTCATCCGGAATTGCGCGCCGACAAAGCACATCAACTAAAGCGGCTTGAGGAGACCTGGAAGAATGTTGAAGAAGGCTTGAAAATCTATGAAGCCTTGCCTCGGACGCCGGCGGAGCAAAAAGTGTGGAATACCTTTAAGATATCTTGGGAAGATTGGAGAAAAATGCACCGCCGGGTGCTTGAGGCCGAGGAGAATGGAAGACATGAGGAAGCCTTAGCCTTGTCAACGGGTAAAGCCCGAGACGCTTTCAATGCGAGTGAAAAACTCCTGAATGATATAATAGACCAGAACAAGCGGCAGGCCGACGAGTTTCATAAAGAGTCCAAGGCGCAATCTAGTCGATTGATCATGGCCACGTTGATGCTGTCAATTATAGGGACAATCGCTGCCTTGCTGATCGGTTTGATTATTTCCCGGAAAGTAGATGGAATAATTCAATCCGTGCTGGTTGAATTCGGCCGGTTAAAGGACGCGGCGACTGCGGGCAAGTTGGGAACCAGGGGGCAACCGGAAATAATTCATCGCGATTTTAGAGGACTCGTGGCCGGCGCCAATGACATCCTGGAGGCGATCATCCAGCCTTTGAAAATGGCGGCGGATTATGTCGACCGGATTTCCAAAGGAGATATTCCGCTCCGGATTACTGATGAATATAAAGGTGATTTCAATGAGATAAAGAATAATTTGAACCAATGTATCGAGGCGGTGAACGGATTGGTGGCGGAGTCGACTATGTTGACCGAGGCAGCACTTGGAGGGAAACTGGCCACACGTGGTAATGCCGCCAAATTTAGTGGTGATTTCAATCGAATTGTCCAGGGGGTTAATGACACCCTGGATGCGGTTGTGGGACCTCTGAATGTCGCCGCCAAATATGTAGACCGGATTTCCAAGGGAGATATTCCGCCCAAGATCACGGATGAATACAAGGGTGACTTCAACGAAATTAAGAATAATTTGAACCAGTGCATCGATGCGGTGAACGGATTGGTGGCGGAGTCGACTATGTTGACCAACGCAGCACTTGGAGGGAAACTGGCCACACGTGGTAATGCCGCCAAATTTAGTGGTGATTTCAATCGAATTGTCCAGGGGGTTAATGACACCCTGGATGCGGTTGTGGGACCTCTGAATGTCGCCGCCAAATATGTAGACCGGATTTCCAAGGGAGATATTCCGCCCCGGATCACTGATGAGTATCAAGGCGATTTCAATGAGATTAAGAACAACCTGAATCTATTGATCGACGCGATGAAAGAGGTTACCCAACTGGCTCAGGAAATCGCGTCTGGAAACCTGATGGTCAAGGCTGTCATCAGGTCTCAGAATGATGAGTTGATGATCGCCCTGGATAGGATGATCAAAGATCTGACGGAGGTGGTGGTCAATGTCCAAACGGCAACAGACCAGGTGACCTCGGGAAGTCAACAAGTCAGTTCTACGGCTAACCAGATGTCTCAGGGTGCGGCCGAGCAAGCGGCGAGTATCGAAGAAGTCTCCAGCTCCATGGAGGAAATGAGCAGCACCGTGGCCCAAAATGCCGACAACGCCAGGCAAACAGCGGCAATCGCCATTAGAGTGGCCAATGATACTCAAGAGGGCGGCCGATCAGTGTCGGAGACGGTTAGGGCCATGAAGAGCATTGCCGAAAAGATCGGTATTATCGAGGAAATTTCCCGCCAGACCAATATGTTGGCCCTTAATGCGGCCATCGAAGCGGCTCGGGCCGGGGAGCATGGTAAGGGGTTTGCCGTGGTTGCGGCGGAGGTACGTAAGCTAGCCGAGCGGAGTCAGAACGCGGCTAAAGAAATCAGCAGCCTGTCGGTCAGTAGTGTGGAAGTGGCCGAACACGCCGGTAAGTTGATTGAAACCATCATCCCTGATATTCAGAGGACCTCTGAATTAATTCAGGAAATTAGCTCTTCCGGTAGCGAGCAGGCCGGTGGTATTGAGCAAGTCTCCAAGGCTGTCCAGCAGCTTGATCAGGTGGTCCAACAAAACGCCGGCGCCGCCGAAGAAATGGCCTCGGCCAGTGAGCAGTTATCCGCTCAGTCGGAGCAACTTAAGGAAGTCATAAGCTTTTTTAGATTAGAACACCAGTCGGGGACCCATGGCTCGCCGCTCCGCCGGTTACAACACAGTGACCAAGCGGCGGCATCTCTTAAGACGTCTCGTTCGCCCAAGGCCCTGAATAAAGAAACCACTTCGGCTGGGCAAGCATCCCTCCGAGACGAGAAGAAGGGGATAGCCTTACATATGGGTGACTCTGAAGATCAAAATTTTGAACATTTTTAAACCAAGATCCTGATGGACAAGCCATAGCCGGCAAAATATATTGATAAAACTTATTGGCCACTTGACAAGGTGTCAACAGCCGGGCGCCTTTTCAAGTGTGCATTTGTCAGCCTGCCTTTATGGTTCTTCTTGGTGATCCTCCCTAATATTGAGAGCTACTCATGGTTTTTTTTGATCCTCACCTGGAGCAGCTACCAATCATGTTGGGAGGTTCTCTCGCAACAAGGGGTGTAATCCCCATTTGCTAATCGCCCCCAACCTGATATTTATTGTGATGATTTTGGCCATGCTTGATTTGTGGCTCAACGGTCCTCGACTAATCACCGAACAGGGAGGTAATCATGAGTGCCGCCGTGATAACTGAAGCAACTCAGTATCTCACCTTCACCCTTGACGAAGAAGATTTCGCCCTCGAAATTTCCAAGGTCAAGGAAATCCTGGATTTCACTACCATCACCAAAGTTCCTCGGATGCCGGAGTTCTTCCGCGGCGTGTTAAACCTGCGGGGAAACGTCGTGCCGGTGATCGATCTGCGGCTGAAGTTGGGTATGAAGGCCATCGAGAGAACGGTGGACACCTGTATTGTGATTATCGAGATATCCATTGACGGCGAATTGACCCTCATGGGCGCCCTGGCTGATTCGGTAAAAGAGGTCATCGATCTGGATCCCGGTCAGATATCACCTCCGCCCACGCTGGGCACCAGGCTGGACACCAGGTTCCTTAAAGGGATGGGTAAGTGCGGAGAGAAATTCTTGATCATTCTGGACATTGATATGGTGCTTTCCTCCGATGAGCTGGCCCTGGTCAAGAATTCAGCCGATTCGTCGAATACTTCTTCGCCGCCGGCCGCCTCCATCGCTGCTTCGGATGCAGGGACAGGACGGGAGGTCGATGCTGTCTAAAATCCGGACGGCCGGTGCGGCGTGACTTCAGCATTTAAAGCCTGAGGCACTTGATCGTGATTTAACTGCTGATTACAAAATAATGGAGAGACAACAATGAATTGGTTTTATAATTTGAAGATCAGAACAAAGCTTCTGTCAGGTTTTGTGTTAGTTGCTTTGATTGCAGGTGTTATCGGCTACGTCGGCATCTCGAGCATCCACCAATTAGACGAAGCAGACAAGCTTATGTACGCCCGAAATACAGCTCCGTTGGTGGATATCTATAAAGCAGCCATCAACTTCCAACAGATCCGGGTCAATATAAGAGATTTAGTTATCTCCAAGACGGCCGATCAAATGAAAGACTATATCGCCAGGATCAAAGATGTTAACAAATCCGCCGATGAAAATTTGGCCAAGTTTGAAAAGACCATCAAGGCCGAAGATGTCCGCAAGGAATATCAGATCGTCAAGACAAGCTTGGAGAAATACAACGTACTTATAGACAAGGCAATTGCCCTGGCTTTGGAGAATAAGAAGGAAGAAGCGATTACTTTGCTCGAAGGTGATATCGTTGCCTTGGGCAGAGCCATTACCGGGTCGATTGACAAGATATTTGAATTGAAGGTGGACCAGGCCAAGAAAAGGTCTGAAGATAACGGAAACCTGGCCCAAGGCGCGGAAAGGCTGAGCATCATCCTGGCCGTGGTTGGAGTGATCCTGGCTATTGGGCTTGGATTTTTCCTGGCCCAGATTATCAGCCGGCCGATCAAGAGTCTGTCCGCCGCGGCTGAGAAACTGGC
>JADFYN010000258.1 GCA_015233055.1 Deltaproteobacteria bacterium | reverse complement strand
TTAGACTGTGAAGACATACCCGTTCAGTTTGAATCAGGCCCGGCCTGCACCGGGGCACCGGAATTCCCCTGCCCCACGCCATTACAGATATCCGGCCCCAATGACGCTCCATCGCATCATCACCATGATGCCTGCTCTTGCCCTATCTGTCAGTTCCTCTTTTGTCATCGAAATGTTTTGCTCCCCTCTCTCTCCACCGGGTCACTGATTTTCGACCTCGTGGAACCACTCCCCTTAACTACTTTTCAATTTCACTTCATCTCCCAGTATGTTTCAGCCTGCGGTCCTCGATCCCCTCCTTGTCCTTTATGATTCTATTTATTTAGCCACTTAAATTTTTATTATGACCAATGGACAGGTATGGTCTGAACGGAGAGGTTTGCTCTGATGACGACCCTACTCGAGAGTGAGGTCTATCATGAGAATAATGATTTCGTTTATCATACTCCTCCTTCTGTTGTCCTGCCTCCCAGTGCATGGAACGGCAGAAACATTGGAGGACAGGGTCACAACCCTGGAAAAAACCATCAAGCAACAAGAGCAAACCATCAATTCCCAACAAAAATTGATCCAGGAATTGATGACCGGCCCTAAAGCTTCTCATACCGCGGCGGTGCCGGATGCAGCGGCTTCGAAGCCGGCAACGACAAAGCAGATGGAACGCCAGGTCCAGGAATTAAACGAAAAGGTGGATCGGGTCGCTGACGCACAGAAAAAGACCCTGCCGAGCGAATTCAATCCCGCCATAGGCATCGTCGGCGAAACGGTCTTTTCCTATCGAAGCAAAGATTCGTCGCAGACAGGCAGCGACCGGCCGGGTGGTTTTGATGCCTTCCAGCGCTCGGTGGAACTCAACGCCACCGCCTCAGTCGACCCGTTCGCCAAGGCCTATCTGGTAGCCAACGCCTCGGCAGACGCGAACACCGGGGAATCGACCTTTAATATCGAAGAGGCTGCATTGCAAACCACATCACTACCCTGGGATCTGACGGTGAAAGTAGGGAGATTCTTTGGAGAGTTCGGCAGGTTATCCTACATTCACGATCACGAGTTACCGTTTGTCAATCGTCCGCTTGTACTCAATCAATACATCGGGGGCGAGTCGAGAACGGATGGGGCGCAGATCAACTGGTTGGCCCCTCTTGATCATTACCTAAGTATCACCGGGGGAGTCGGCAATCAGTTCGGGGGAGACAACCCGCCCAATGGTGTCGGCAACTTCCGCAACCTCAGTGGATGGAATTTCTGGGGACGATTGTCCAGCTCGTTCGATTTGACCCCTAATACGTCTCTTGAGCCGGGAATCTCCGGACTCTGGAATCCGGAATCCAAAGGCCAGTGGTCCTCTCCCGGTAACATAAATCCCACCTTTCCTATTATCAACGGCAATTCGTTAACCGAGCGTGAACGACGCCTGGTCGGAGCCGACCTGACCCTCAGCTACAAGCCTCTGAGGAATAACCAATTCAATAGCATCATCTGGGGAACCGAAGTGCTCTACAGCGACAACCGCTATGATGCCGGTGATGCCGACGGAAACCTCTTGTCAAGCTCCACGGTCGGGTCCTGGGGCTTGTACTCGTATCTGACCTATAAATTCGATCGAGAGTGGTCGGCCGGATTCCTCTATGGTTTCGTTGAAAATGCCCTGGACAACGGTGCCAGAAGTTATGAGTATTCCCCTTATGTTACCTTGGCTCTCAGCCACTGGAATCAACTGCGCCTTCAATACACCCATACCGATCATAACGCCTACTCGGGTCTGGAGCCGGACGATGCGGTTTATCTACAATGGAGTTGGATCATCGGCTCCCATTCTCATGGCTGGCAAGAACGCTGAATATGAAACGGAGGAACTCCACTATGAACTTGAAACATATTCGTTTATCCCTGATCCTTTTTTTTATTGTGTTGTTCTGCATAAGCGCGCTCCCGGCATATGCCGCAAAAATCCGGGTTGTCACGACACTTACGGACCTGGCCGACTTTGCCCGGGAGGTGGGCGGAGATCTGGTTGACGTCCACAGCCTGGCTACCGGTGTCGAGGATACCCATGGTGTGCCGATGAAACCGAGTTTCGTCCCGATTCTGAACCGGGCGGACCTGCTGATTCTGATAGGCTTTGATTGCGAACATGCCTTTCTGCCCGCCTTGTTGGAGGCTAGCAAGAATCCTCGAATTCAACCCGGCCATGCCGGCTATATCGACTGTTCACAGGGGATCATCCCTCTTGATGTGCCCAAGTCGACCGATCATTCCGCAGGAGATGTTCATCCCTACGGCAACCCGCACTATACCCTTGATCCGGTGCTGGCAGAAACCGCAGTCGAGAATATCTATAAGACCCTGGTGGATTTTGCTCCGGAACACAAGAAGGAATTCACCCAAAACCGGGATATCTATCTCGCCAAGCTCAATGCAGGGATAACCCGATGGGAGAAGGAGATGCAACCGTTCAAAGGGATGAAATTCGTGTCGTATCATGAGCATTGGCCCTACTTTGCAAAACGCTTCGGGCTGGAGTACTTCGGCACGATCGAATTGAGACCAGGCATTGACCCCACACCACGCCATATCGAGGATTTAGTTGCTTCCATGCGCGCACAGCATGTCGCCATCGTCGTGCGTGAACCGCAATTTCCCGAGAAGGCTCCACGGCGCATAGCTGAACAGACCGGTGCCACGATGGTGACCCTGCCCATCATGCCCGGTGCCGTGCCTCACACTGAAACCTATATCAAAATGATGGATTATACCATTCAGAGTTTTGTTGCTGCCGTACAGACGAGAAAGTAAAGAAAGGAGCGTATGTTCGCTCGGAAGAGTAGGGCGAACATACGAAAAACTTATGAGTAACATTATAATAAAGTTAGATAAGGTGGGTATTGGATATGCAGGCCGAGAAGTGCTGTCAGGGATATCCGTCTCCATCTGCAGGTTCAGCTTCACCGCAATTCTCGGGGCCAATGGTTCGGGCAAGACAACGCTTCTGAAGACCATACTTGGCTTGCTTCCTCCTGTAGCAGGCCGTATGGAGGCCGCACCGTCGGGAGAACGTCTGATCTTCGGCTACGTCCCTCAAGCAAGCCGGCTCGATCCTGTCTATCTGCTGACGGGATTCGAGGTCGCCCTAATGGGTGTTTACGGGCGAGTACGCCCTGGCCGATTTGTGCCACAGGCGGAACGGGCTCTTACGCGTCAATGTCTCCAGGCGACGGGAGCCGAAGAGTTTTCCCACAGACGATTTTCCGAACTTTCAGGCGGCCAGAAACAGCGCGTGCTTATCGCCCGGGCTCTGGCTACCCATCCGGACATACTCCTCCTTGACGAACCGACGGCCGGAGTCGACCATGCCGCAACCCAGGCTGTGATGGAGTTCATTTCGCAGTTGCATAAAGAGAGCAAAATCACCGTGCTTCTTGTCACTCACGATCTGGCGGCTGCGCACCGTTATGCAGAGCAGGTAATCTGGCTGGATGACGGAAAAGTTTTCCAAGGACCGGTGGATAAACTGCTCACAGCCGAACATTTCAACGAAATACTTACGGGGACAATGGATTAAATATGGATGCACTTTTACAGATTCTCTCGCCGAGTTTTCTGCTTCGTAATTCGGTTTATACAAGCGTGCTCATAGGGATTGCCTGCCCGTTGGTTGGGGTCTTTATCGTCATGCGGCGACTTGTGTTCATGGGTGTTGCATTGCCCCAGATTTCCTCAACGGGTGTAGCCTTCGCTCTGTCGCTTCCCTTATGGTTAGGCTTCCACTTGGCTGATCATGGTGTCCAGGCGGCCCATACACTGGCCTTTGCAGGTTCGATTGTCTTCTCTTTAGCTGCAATATTACTGCTTGCCTTCCTGGAGCGACGAGGCCGTGGACAGCCCGAAGGCCGTCTCGGGACCGCCTATGTCGTGGCTGCTGCAGCGGGCATTTTACTTCTGGCAAAAAACCCCTATGGTGAGATCGGGTGGCTCGATATGTTGAAAGGAGAGGTAATAGCCATCTCTAATTTCGATCTGGGGCTGACGATTGCAATGCTGACTCTTGTCCTTATGGTGTTG
Source organism: Deltaproteobacteria bacterium (assembly GCA_015233055.1). Lineage (GTDB taxonomy): Bacteria > Desulfobacterota > JADFXK01 > JADFXK01 > JADFXK01 > JADFXK01. The sequence goes on along the minus strand of JADFYN010000258.1, from coordinate 976 downwards.
CTGCTTTTTCAGAAAGAGTTGATCATGGTCTCGTTCGATCGGGAGATGGCATGCATTCTTCACAAGAATGTGGTTTTTTGGGATGCATTACTTTATATCCTGATCGGTCTGACGGTCTCTGTTTCCGTTCTCAGTGTCGGACCTCTCATTGCCTTTGGATTCTTGCTCATTCCGGCGCTTATTGCCCATCGTTTCGCCCGAAACATGAGCCTGCTTATGACATGGGCTTCCTTGATCGGCGGGGTGACGGCATTTATCGGTTTTTGGATCGCTTATCAATATGATCTACCGGTCGGACCTACTGATGTGCTACTCCTCGGAACGACATATGCGCTGATCTGGATGGCTGCCGGAATTTTAGAGAGGCACGAAAAATCCTCTAAATTTACAGAAGATTAAAATAAGCAATTATGGCCGTGATATTTTGCGTGATGGCCGCCCTCTTCACCTGGCATGGCGGCAAACCCAGGCAGGAAAGTTATGAAGCAGCCACCGGGTAGATATTCCTCAGCACGGAAATTGCCCAAATTTGAAAAGATCCGAACTATTTTACCTGTTTTCGTTGTGTCTTGTCCGCACCAGGGTCTCTTGGCCGGATTGGTGCCTAAAAAACACTTGCAAAACTAAAGGAGGTAGAGGATATTCCACTGAGTAATCTCGATTTTGTTGTGCCTGTTTTTTCTGCCGAGGCTGGTCGGCCCTGGTTCGATGCCCCGCTGGTCCTGTCGACTCGTTTTCCACCGCGGCTGCAAAACCTGGCCGGGAAAAATTCTCACATAAAAAAACTCCATCGCTTATTAGCCGCATACCAAAAAAGTGTGGTCAAAAATATGTCCGTTGCCCCTTTAGCCAATCCCTCGCCGCGTCTCAATACATCTTTCCTGTCGGCGCTTATCTCAATCTTGATCGCCTTTATCTTCGGCCCACCTGCGGTCTCGCGGCTGCTTGGCCTGACTTTCCCGGCCTCGCCCTGGAG
>JADFYN010000257.1 GCA_015233055.1 Deltaproteobacteria bacterium | reverse complement strand
CGGTTTATCATGTCCAACGGTCAGGAGATGTTCATTGATAATCCTACAGCCTTTCCCGACCCGAGTAAGATTTCCACGACTGAAGAACCGTACATTAAGGCGGCCATGATTATGCCGGAAAGATACCTGGGTGCGGTCATCAAGGTCTGCGTGGATCATCGGGGGACGAGCTCCAACATCAATTATCTGTCCGAGAACCGGATCGAGTTGACCTATGAACTTCCGCTGGCCGAGGTCATTTACGACTTCTACGACAAGATCAAGTCGGTATCCCAGGGTTATGCCTCGTTCGACTATGATCTCCTGGATTACCGGCCCAGTGATCTGGTCAAGCTGGATATCCTGATCAACGGCGAACGCCTGGATGCCCTGTCCATGCTCATCCACCGCAACCGGGCTGAAGGCCGGGCTCGGGGTATCTGCAAGAAGCTCCGCACGGAGATCCCCCGGCAGATGTTTAAGGTGGCCATCCAGGGCGCCATCGGGGCCAAGGTCATCGCCCGGGAAACCATCTCGGCTTTCCGCAAAGACGTTACCGCCAAATGCTACGGCGGAGATATCTCTCGAAAACGGAAGCTGCTGGAAAAGCAAAAAGAAGGCAAGAAGCGGATGAAGGCGGTCGGCTCCGTCATGGTTCCCCAGGCCGCATTTTTGTCGGTGTTGAAGGTGGATTCGGATTAGGACATCTGGACGCTGTCGGCTAAAATAAGCGGCCCAATACGAATCAGCCCCAACGGGACGCACCAGGTTAGCCCAAGGTAACGCCTGCTAATTCCAGGTTGTTACTAGTTAACAAGATGCTCAGGTGGTCGGGTAAATGGATGGCTAGGCGATTGGCCAGGTGGATGGACAGGTGGTCCGGCAGGCTCAAAGGCATTTTCATTCGAAGGGATATATAACCATAGCTGATTTTGGCCGCCCCTTTGAATGGTAGCAAATTCATAATCGCCACCAATGGGTCGTGGCTCGCGCCCTGGAGCGGCTACCGGCCTGGGAAATCGGAAGGGAATTAGGGCAGTTTCGACCGAAAAGCCCACAAGTCGGCGACCTTGATGGCGGTTTTAACAAGCTTTTTAAGGGTATCCAGATGTTCTATTTGGTCAATTCTATATGAAATATCTTGAGGAACAAACCCGAATTGGGCCACCAAGATATCCCGGAGATTTTCTCTGGCTTGCTTGATCCGGCCTTCTTGAATTATTTTCCGTCTTGCTTCTCTCCGGCCTTTTCTTACGCCCGCCCAATAAATTTGCCGACCGGCGACTGTGTCCATCAGGTCAAAATTCATCATGGTCCAAAACCCCTTTCTGGCCGTTTCTTCGATTGGGTGGTTATCTGCCTGCCAATGGAAAAGGAACTAAGGCAGTCTTAACTGGAAAGACTCCAGATCGGTGGTCTTAGAGGCTGCTATGACAAGCTCTTTAAGGGTATCATGGCGTTCTATTCGCTCAATTCTTGATAGTACATCTTGAGGAACCAACCCGAATCGAGCCGTCAAGATATCCAGGAGATTTTCTCTGGCTGCCTGTATCCAGCCTTTCTCTTTTCCTTCTTGTAGTCCTTCTTCTCGGCCTTTTTCTCGGCCTTTTTTTTCTCCTTCCTTTAGGCCCTTTCTAACGGCCGACCGAAAAACTTGCCGGCCGGCGACAGTGTCGGTTAAATCAAAGTTCAACATGGCCCGAAACCCCTTTCTGGTGATCTTACGAAATCGATTCATCAAAAACATGATCAGAAGGTCCAATATCTCCGTGGAGTGCTCTTCCGGATAAGCCTGTCTGACCAAATCACCCCAAGCCTTGGCCTTGACGGCCAGATTCTCTTCAGAAATATTCTTGGGCACGGTATAAGGCGCTAATACGGCTAATCGGGGGTCCGCGGCCAGCAGGTCTTCTTCCTGAAGGTTTTCTAAGACGATTTCAGTAGGCCAGCCTTGAAAAGTCAAGTTACCCGCGCTGCTTACGGCCTTCAAGGGCAAAGCCGCATTAAACCAGGCCTGTTCGGTGTAGATAATGGCCAAGATATAGGGACCGCGGTAATTCTTTTGACGGCAATACAGCAAAGCAGTCTCGGCCAGCCGATGACGGATAAATGGGTCCCGGTACCCCTGGAACTCCAAAAAGACCAGGTCGCCCCTCCGTGTGGCCGGGATGGCCACGATATCGGGAGAAACATTTTTAGCCTTTAAAGTTTCGGCCTGGACCTGATAGGGGTAACCGGCAGTCACGCCCAGAAGCCGCAACACCGCGTCTCCGCTGGTCTGCATTAATCGGTAGAAAGTCTCGTCGGAGCCCCGATTGCCTGATTTTTCCATTAACGATATTTTCAAGTCGATACCTGAATCCAGGTCGGTTCAGCCAGCAAAACAGCCAGGCTTATCCGTCAAGCCATCTCATCTAAATTTAGTCTATTTTATCATGGCATGTGGTTAATATCAATCATTTTATGCTTCAGACGAAGTAACGACAATAAAAAAATGATTCTTTATCCCTCCTCCATCTACCCGGTCGTCTTGTCTGATCTTCCGTGCAAAGAGGAACAGAGTTGCTCAATCAACTGATCGCTATTAAGCGGTTTGTTGACAATCCCGTCAGCTCCGGCAGCCAGCATCGCAGCCTGGCTCTCTTCGAAATCATCAGCCGTGAAAGCCAGAATCGGCAGCATTTCTTTACTGTAACTCTCCCTAAGCCGACCAATCCCCTCGGCACCATTCATAACCGGCAACTTCTGATCCATCAACACCAAATCGGGTTCTTCCTTCCGGACCATCTCTATCGCGCTCAGGCCGTTTTCCGCCTCCGAAAATCCAACCCCGACCTTCTTCAGAATACGGCCGACCAGCATCCGGTTTAGGGGGTTGTCATCCACCACCAAGACCTTGTCCCCAGCCAGGGAAGCCGGACACTCCACCGATTCTTGCGTCGGGACGGCCTCATGGAGAATCCGCTTCATCGTTTCCAGGGATAATGGCTTAGCCGCTACAAAGCTGAAGAAGTCTGGAAAATTTACGTCGTTGAGATTATCCACCCGCGCCGTATAAGCCACCAGGCGAAGAGGATAGAAGCGAGGGTCAGACTTGATCAGCCCGGCCAGTTCCAGGCCGTCGAGTTCCGGCATCATGATATCGAGCAAGGCCAGGGTGAAGGGCGCTTTTTCTTCGTAAGCCTTGACCAACAAGGCCATGGCCCGCTTGCTTTCTTGACATAGTTCAAAGGTAACCTGATCCTTTTTCAAGAGATGGCCGATCAATTCAATTTCGTTCGCGCTGTCATCCACCACCAAAATCTTACCCCGGCTGGAAAGGGGTGCGGCCGCCGCGAGTTCCGCCGCCTGGGGAAGGGCCTGTTTAAAAGGTAAGGAGAAATAAAATGTGGCGCCGTGACCAGATAGGCTCTTTACCTGCAACTCGCCCCCCACATCCTCAAACTCCGTTTCCGGCTCCCGCTCCAGGATCATCCTGACTCCACGTCCCCATTTTTCGATAAAGTGAACCCGGTGAAACAGATCAGCCAGGAGTTCATTACGCCGGATCGAGACCATTTTTTTCCTGATCATGGCCACCGTCAGCCCGCCATAAAGTCGGCCGGGACTCCTGATCTCCACCCGATCTTTAAAGACGGCGATATTGACCGAGTCGTATTCTCGGTAATCCCGGTGACAGAAGGCATTGATAATCGCTTCACGAAATGCCTCACGGTTGATCTCGGGGACATCCACGCGCAAAAGTCCCTCCACCCGCATACCGATGTTAATGTGTTCATGGATGTACTCATCCGCCTGGCGGATTAGGGTGAAGACATCTCCATAAAAATCCTTCATGTCCAGGGTAACGGTAGTATCGGTGGCGCCGAAAACCGCACAGCGCAGCCGGGCGTTGGGAAAAAATTTCTCCGGCTTTTTGGCAAAGCAAAGTACGGCGGTATTTAAGAGCTTGCCATCCTTGACCAGATTTAATTTTTCGAGAGCATTGGGGATGTTGTCATGCTTGAGGCCGCAGCCTTTCAAGAAAGCTTTCAGTTTGATGCCGCTGATATCGTCGACCTCCGCCTTAGGGCATGGCTCCATATCCCAGCGGAGTTTCTCCCTATTTTTCTGGAGGATAAGGTTCTCCAACTCTCGGGCGCTTAGTTGCCGGTCTTCATCACCGACCCGGATATATGCCCTGCCATAGGCATAGTAGGGATAATCTTCCCCCTCGACCCGGACCAGGAGACACTGTTTGCCGTCCACCATGACCTGTTCGATAGCCGGGTAAACCTTGGGATCAACTTTGTCGGCGATTGTCTTTGAAATATCCCGGAGGGTCTTCTCGGACATCTGTTGACCAACTACCGCGCCGTCATTCCTAATCCCGAACCAGAGCTCCGCTCGTTGATGCTTGTTGAGCATGGCCACAAGGGAAATCACCGCCTCCTTAAGCTCGGAGGTGGATTTTTTGAGTTCAATATTCTCAGATTCTTGAAAGCTCATTCCCAGTCTCGAAAGATTTTGTGGCATCATCACTCATGACGTTTACAATCATCAGATTTACTATTTAGACATTAAATCTGAAATTGATGATATCCCCGTCTTGGACCGGATAGGTTTTACCCTCCAAACGGACCAGGCCGAGTTTGCGGGCTGCGGGATAGTCACCGGCCCGGCGCAAATCCTCGCAGGCCACCACTTCGGCCCGGATAAACCCCTTCTGGATATCCGAATGGATCTGCCCGGCCGAATCCAGGGCCAGGGTATCTTTTTTGATGTGCCAGGCCTTGACTTCATCCTCGCCCACGGTCAGGAAGGTGATCAGGCTTAACAAGGAAAAGGATCGTTCAATCACCCGCTGCACGGCTGATTCCTGAATCCCGAAGTCCTCCCGGAACGAGGCTGCCTCCGCTTCCGGCAACTGGGTCAGTTCCATTTCCAGCTTTCCCCGGACCACCATGGACTCCACGGAATCAAACGACGTCTGCGGCAGGTCGGGATCTTCGTCATCGTTATTGATGACCACCAGCAGGGGTTTGGCCGACAAAAAGGTATAGCCCCGGAGTTCTGGAGCAGCGGCG
>JADFYN010000256.1 GCA_015233055.1 Deltaproteobacteria bacterium | reverse complement strand
CAGCCTTATGGCAAAGCTCCCGACCCATCAAGAGATCTCGCCGCGGCCACTCCTAAAAAAAGATGTCCGTCCCATTTCAAGTTAGCTTACCGATTTTAAATATATTTTCAACAGCAGACCAACTTGACGTATTTTTCGCGGCCAATAATTTTAATCCCGAATTTGATTTTTTATATTTAATATGATAAAGCTTTTGGGTATATCTAGTCTTATGGGATGGGCTACGGCCCTGGAGTGATCCCAGGCTGGAAACTCCTGATTTGTGTGTAAGATGCCTATCGGGACATGGAAATCTTTGAGGAACGATTTCAAATCAACTAGTTTGGCGGAGTGACAACCACTATCACAACCCCCTGATGAACAAACAGCCGGGCGGGGCACAAGCAAAAAGGATAATTTATGTCCACGTTGCTTACCTTTTGCGAACAAGAGCCGGTGGTCGGTTATGAACTGGCCGAGAAGAATATCTTCGGCCGGGAACTGGACGTCAACATTCAGGTGATGGATAAACTGGTTTCCCGAAGGCATGCCCAAATCCTCCGCGATGAAGTCGGCTATATCCTATCGGACTTGGGAAGTAGAAACGGTACGTTCCTTAACGGCGTCCAGGTTAAAGAACCCATCCGGCTGAATCCCAACGACGAAATCAAATTGGGGGATCGAATCTATATTTTCGACTCGGGCGTAGAGAGTCTCCCCGACCCCGGCTCCGGCGCTTCGGTTATTCTTTTGCCCGGCTCGGAACCCGGACCATCTGATCCTTTCAGAACGGTTGATCTGGCCGCCGACGCAGAGTTCGAGCCCGAGGAAATAAACCTCCTCTATCGGGTGGCCCGATTGGGAGTGGAAATCTTGGACACGGACGCCTTGCTTCCTCAGGTAGCCGATCAGATAAGCTCTTTCTTTTCCGGGAACAGACTGGTTATCTTGGGCCTGACTCCTCACAGGCAGCGCCTCATCGCCCTGGCCACAAAAACCCGCCGCCGAAAATTACCCTTGCTTAAAAGCATCGTGACCGAAATCATGACCGGAGGCAAGGGGCTGATCGGTCAGCGGGTCATCAGAGACGTCAACTTTGAATCCAAGTCCTGGAAACCTGATTTTCATCCAGGCCATTTCCTGGCCGTCCCCTTGACGTCAGGCGAGAAAACCATGGGGATGATCTATCTGGACCGCGGCGGCACTAAAGAATTCACTATTCAGGACTTGAATACCCTGGCCGCGGTTGGCTCCACCTTGGGCACGACCATTGATAACGCCACCCGCTACCGGACCCTATATATTGAAAACTTCTTTTTCAAGGAAACGCCTTCGATAAAAAGCGAATTCATCGCCAGAGAGGACATCAGTCAGTCTTTGCTGGCCGAGGCTAATAAGGCGGCGGCTGAAGGAAAAAACGTCTTGATCATGGGCCCCGCGGGATCGGGTAAAAAACTCTTGGGCCGTCGCATCCATGGCGTTAGTCCCAACAGCAAAGGGCCATTCATCGCCGTAAACTGTGGGTCGGGCGGAGACGCCTTCTTGGAGCGCGAACTGTTTGGCTATGAAAAGGGCGCCTTTGAGGGAGCGTCTGCGGCTAAACGAGGAAAAATTGAGCTGGCCCAGAATGGTACCATTTTTTTAGACAAGATCGATCAGTTAGGTTCGGCTTGCCAGATCGGGTTGGCCCGGGTCATGCAAGCTGGAGTAATCTATCGCGTCGGCGGCGGTCAGGCTGTACCTGTCGATGTCCGGGTCATCGCCGCCTCCGGGCAGGAACTGATCTCTCACATCACTCAGGGTAATTTTAAGCAAGACCTGGCTGACTGGATCGGGCAGGTCAAAATTCATATTCCGCCGTTGAGGCAACGCCCCAAAGATCTGCGCGCCATCTTGGAATTTTTGATCAAGCGTTATAACCGACTGTACGGTAAACGGATCATCCGGATTACCCAGGATGCCCTCAAGGTGTTGGAAGAACACCCCTGGCCGGGCAACGTCAAAGAACTGGAAAACATGATTGAACGGATCATGTACGTAGGCACCGGCACTGAAATTACCGCCGCGGAATTGCCCTTTGATCTTGAGTATCAAGAGATGAAAGTAAAGCACTTAGGAAAAAGGCCTTATCTCTCCTCCCTGGTCACCCGGATTGAAAGAGATTATATCCTTGAAACCATGAAGATAGCCCAGGGAAATGCCCGGATGGCCGTCAAGATGTTGGGGATTTCCGACGACACCTTCGAAAAGAAATGTGTCCAATATGGAATAAGCCTACAAAACGTCGGAAGTTAGCCGTTGCCGGCGGCTCGTTGCTTGTTGCCTTTGGCGGTAAGCGACCGGCAACAGGTGCTCGTAGAAGTGTCAATTATGGCCGGGCCGGGTATAATAACCGTTGTGGTATCCGTGCCCCTTTTCGGAAAGACAATGAGTTGAAAACAAACCGGGAAGACCAACAACCCCTGAATAGACCCAGACTGAATGGAAATCTGCCCGGATTCATCTTTGTTTTAATCTTTCTCGTGGCTATGATTCAGCCCGCCGCGGCCCTGCCCCAGACGGAGCCGGTCCATGATCCAATAAGTTGGCAGACGCTGCGGCCGGGGCTGGAATTTGCCAGGATAAAGGCCGCCAGGTATTGCCGGATGGGCAGCCCCTTTATTGGCGCGGTACGAATTAATTCAGAGTGTTTCCGGTTTGATATCTTCTCTTTTAAGGAGTCGTCCCCCGATTCCCCTCTGACGGTGGAAGAATGGCAAGAGAAGACCAAGGCCCTGGTGGTGTTTAATTCGGGCCAGTATAATCGAAATGAACGCCACATCGGCTTATTTTACCATCGCCCCCGTGACTTCGGCATGAATCTTTATGCGGGCTGGAAAGCTTTGTTTGTAGCCGAACCCGACCCCTTAGTCCGGCCGTTGGCCGACCTGATCGACACGGAATTCACGCCCTATGACCCAGACCAAACTCCGTATCGTTTGGCCGTCCAATCCATGATGTTGCTCGACACCGGCGGCAAAAAGCGCGTCCGAGCCAGCGACTGGGTGGCCAACCGGACGATCCTGGCCACGGACAAAAACCAGCGAATTCTGGTCCTATCGACCGAGGGGGGATACACTCTCTGGGAAATGGCTGAATTCCTGGCTCGGAGCGACCTGAATATCAAGCACGCCATGTCCCTAGACGGCGGTTTCCAGGCTGAAATGTGCGTCAGGTTGAATGGTTTTAAGTACACCACCTACGGGTCTTATTCCACTCAAGGGGAAGATAACGACCATTCCATCCCTGGGTATCATCTGGCCCTGCCTGCGGTGGTAGCTGTATTCGACCGCCCCCGCGGCGCCCAGGCCTGCCGATAACCTCTTAACGCGCATCTAATTAACTTAATTCACCTAATAATTCACCTAACCCCACCCTCCGGCTTCGTCATCGGCCGAACCGGGCGGGCCCTCCCCTAATCGGCAGGTTAACGGAAAAAGGGATTATATCTTTTTTCTTCACCGATAGAGGTGGCCGGCCCATGGCCTGGAAAAACCTTGACCTCGTCGCCCAAAGAAAACAGCTTAGTTCGCACACCGCTTATCAGCGTTTCATAATCACCACCTGGAAAATCCGTTCGGCCAATGGATCCGGCAAACAGGGTGTCGCCGACAAAGACCATCTGGTCGGTGAAAAGAGAAACCCCGCCGGGAGAGTGGCCCGGAGTGTGGATAACCTGGAGGTTGATCCGGCCGAAGCAAATGGTATCTCCATCGGCGATGGTTCTGTCTGGAGGCGGAGAGTCCTCCGCGGCCATGCCCCAGGCGGCGGCGCTGGCACTAAGACGGGCCAGGCCGGGGGCGTCTGCCGCGTGAATGAGCAGATCCGCGCCGGTGGCCTCTTTCAACGCCCGGTTCCCGCCGACGTGGTCGAAGTGGCAATGAGTATTAATGATACATGAAGCCTTCAGGCCCTCGCGGTTCAAAGCCTGGAGGATCCGCGGCACCTCGTCTCCGGGATCTATGACCGCGGCCTCATGTGTCTCCTCACATCCGAGGATGAAGCAGTTCGCCTGGATAGGTCCCACCACCAAAGTTTGGATGATCATTTCCTTCTCCTATATCATGAAATTATCACTATTCTTGGATTATCGGCCATTTTTTCCACCAAAAGAAAAAGATGTTATAGTATACTAGTCATCAAGCGTCAACCCAAATGCACCGGCATGGTCTATGGCCTCACCCAAGGTTTAGGAAGTTAAAGGAGAAGACAAAGATGATCAAAAATCGTGATCAATCCCCGATTCCAACCGGTCCGATCCGGCCCCCGGAATCCGACCGCAAGCGGGGCTGGATAAAAAAATTCCTTGACTGGTTGGCCCAGGGCGCAAAACAAGCAACCAGGGATGGATCTTGCACCTCTTGAAGGAGCAAACGCTGACACCCTGGCCGGTGGCCGGGGACGGGCTGTTATTTTCAATAGTGCTTAGACGACGGTAGGATTTCTGCAAATGAATGGGATTCAGGATGAACCGGGGTTGGATTGGCCGGAAGTGATCATTTACACCGACGGGGCGTGTCAGAACAATCCCGGCCCCGGGGGATGGGCCGCTGTGCTCAACTTTAAGCATCATTCCAAGGAACTTTCCGGGTGTGAACCATTAACTACAAATAACCGAATGGAGATGACCGCCGCGGTGAGCGCCCTGGAGGCTTTGAAACGTCCCTGCCGCGTCACGCGCTACTCCGATTCTAAGTATTTGATTCAAGGAATTACCACCTGGGTCTGGAACTGGCAAAAGAAAGGCTGGAAAACCAGCGGAACCAAAGGAGGCACTCAGAAAGACGTGCTTAACCGGGATCTGTGGGAGAAACTTGTCAAACTGGTTAAAGAACATGAGGTTACCTGGGAATGGGTCCGAGGGCACGCCGGCCACACACAAAACGAGCAATGCGATCGGTTGGCCAAAACGGCTCTGGGTAATTGCAAATGACCGGATCTGGAAGGCTGGTTAATGATTGTGGGTTGAACCCGGCTTTATAAACGGTGGTCTTGATCTTCAGCCGTGGTGTTTTTTGCCCGCCCTCAACTGCTCATCACCAAACAACAT
>JADFYN010000255.1 GCA_015233055.1 Deltaproteobacteria bacterium | reverse complement strand
GATCCGATTCTTAAGAGCCGGGTGGCCATCAAAAACGGTTCGGGTTACAACCTGTCCTTTTCCGATTTGAACGCGACGATTAATTATTCCGGAACTCGGGCCGAGGTCAGCGCTGCCTTGTCTCAGCAAAACAAGAAGGTTTTGGATCTGACCGGACATCTGGGGGCCAACCTGTCGCTGCGGCCCTGGGCATTCTCCGTCAAGGGGGTAGACCAGACCGCAAATCTAAACCTGCACGACGTTGACCTGGGCCGGTGGTCCGGGTTCTTTCCGGCTAAAGCCCAGATAAACGGCCTGGTGTCCGGGCAGGTCAGCTTTTCCGGAACACCCCGGGATCCGGTGCTCAAGGGCCGGGTTACGGTCAAAAACGGCTCGGGCTCCGACTTACCTGTTTCGGACCTGGAGATCAGGGTGAGCTATGCCGGGAGCACGGCGGAAGTCAGCGCCACGGTGACCCAGCAAGGGAAGAAAATGCTGGATCTGACCGGCCAAACTGCAGTGTCTTTATCATTGCTCCCATTTAAATTCACTCATGGCGGCGGCCGGCAGACCGTGAACATCGCCGTTGATGATGTGGATATGCGCCAATGGGCCTGGTTGTTCCCGAGTAAGACGCCGGTAGGTGGCCGGGTCACCGCGGCGTTGACTCTGTCTGGAACACTCCGCGACCCGGTCGTCTCCGGTAAAATGGCCGTCAGGCATGTCACCGGGTATATACTGTCCTTCTCTGGTTTGGAAGAAGCCGTCAGTTACGCCGCAAAAAAAGCGACCGTCCCCGCCGGGTTGCGGTCTCAGGACAAGAGCATCCTGGACTTGACCGGTCGAGCCGGGATGAACCTGTCGCTGGTCCCCTTTGAGTTCACCCCTGGAGACATGGACGTGGACTTAAAGACCAGGGGCTTGAAGTTGTCGGATCTGCCTATTCCCAAGAAGCCGGGTGTAGAGTTTGACGGCGTGCTGGACGCCACGGCTAAGGCAACCGGTGATTTGACTGCACCCCAACTGGCCGGAGGGCTGACCCTCAAGAATGGTTTTCTCAATCTCCGAAACCTGGGTCTGGCCTACAAAGGATTATCGGCTGATCTCGGCTTTTCATCAGACAAGATTGTAATTAACCGGGTGCTGCTCCAGGGGGATAAGGAAGGCACTCTGGAACTGACCGGACAGGCCAAATTGAACGGCTGGAAGTTGGCCGGATTAGCAGGGAAGCTGACCGGGAAGAACTTTTACATCCCTTACCACAAAGCCATATCTGCCCGGATGCAACCTGACCTGACCCTATCCGGAGATTTTGCCGCCCCCAGATTGTCGGGTCGTTTGACTATATCGGAGGGACAGTTGAATCTTGACCGGCTGACGGATACCGGTCCGTCGGAGATTCAGGTGGTGGGCGACCAGACCAACCGGAACGGCCTGATCACCTATCAGGAAGGTGAATCTTCAACCCTGACCTGGCTGGACCCAATGGTGGCCAACGTGAATGTGATCATCCCCAAGAATGCCTGGGTTAAGGGGCAGGGGTTGGATGCAGAGATCGCCGGTCAGGTGGCCATTACCAAGGATCCGGGAAAGCCTTTTATTTTGTTGGGAACCCTCCGGACCGTCCGGGGCTCATACGTTTTCCAGGGAAAAGATTTTAAGATTACCGACGGGGAGGTGGCTTTTATCGGACTCCCCGAACCGATCCCAAATCTTAATATCCAGGCCGTCACCCGAATCAGTACCGTGGACATCATCGCCAAAATCAGCGGCACGGCCACGAAAATGTTATTGTCGTGCGACAGTTCTCCTCAGATGGATCGGACGGATATTATTTCATACCTGGTTTATGGGGCCCCGGCCAGCTCTCTAAAAGATCAGCAAGCCTTTACTGCCGACAAAGCCGCTCTGAGCCTGACCGGCCAACTGGCCGCTTCAGAATTGAAGGAGCTTTTAGCGGGTACTTTCAAGGTTGACAGATTTTCCATTGACGCGGGGGGTGGAGACATCAGCAAAGGCTCAGTGGCTGTGGGCAAATATGTGGCTCCGGATGTTTTTGTCACCTACCGCCAGGGGTTCCAGGCCGATCAGCTTCACCAGGTTGAAGTGACTTATGAAATCAACCGCCACCTGAGCGTGGAGACCCAAGTAGGCAACGAAAAGACCGCCGGTGTGGATGTCTTGTGGGGTTACGATTTCGATTTCAAAAGCAAAGATAAGGACAAGAATAAAGACGTGAATAAGAAATAAATTGGAAACGGTAAATGGCTAAAAAACGGTTTGTGGTTGAGGACATAACCCTTGGCCGGGGCGGGGTGATTCTCTCCGGGCCGGAGGCCCATCACATAAGCCGGGTGTTACGCCTCCGGGCCGGGGATGAGGTGGTGCTGGTCAACGGCCTGGGGCAAGAGTTCGACGGCGTCATTGAGGCCATTGACCGGGCCGCGGTCCGGGTGATGATTACTCAGGACAGGTCGCCTAAGACCGAGTCGCCGGTGGCTATTACGCTGATCCAGGCTTTGGTCAAGGGGCCGGCCATGGAGGAGATTATCGTCAAAGCGGTGGAGTTGGGCGCTGCCCGGATCTTACCCTGCTACACCAGCCGGACGATTCCGGTATTGACCTCTGAGAAAGCCGCGGACAAACAGGCTCGATGGCAACGCCTGGCCCAGGCCGCTCTAAAACAGTGCCGACGGGCTAGCCTCCCGGCCATACTTCCGCCTATCCCGTTTGCCCAGGCCTCGGCCTTAAGTTCACAATTCGACCTGGCTCTCCTGATAAATGAAAGCGAGGCAGATCGGGGATTAAAGGAAGTGCTCAGGGAAAAGGCGACCGTTCGTTCGGTAGCCGTCTTGATTGGTCCGGAAGGAGGCTTTTCAGCCGAAGAGGTTATAGCGGCCGAGACGGCGGGATTCACCAGCGTCGGACTGGGTCGGCGTATCCTCAGAGCGGGTACGGCCTCCCTGGCCATTCTGACCATCCTCCAGTATGAACTGGGCGACCTGGGCTAATGGCTTATTAATTATCCGCATTAATTATCCGCAGATTTCGTCGATTAACGCAGATGGAAAAGGCTACAGACACATTGTGGCCCGAATCGGCACAATTTGGCGCAATCTGAGGATTGAATAATGGTCCTTGAAACTAATCGCTTGGCTAACCCATCGAACTCAGGACAGCCTGCTAGTCTGTGCCGGTGTGGATGGAAATGGCCGCGGCCGCCCAATGGACCGGTGAATTCATCCTGGCCACCGTCGAAAACTGGATGGATTGGCCGGGAATGATCAGGCGGCTGAATCGTTCGGTGCAATCTAAGACCACATTGACCGCTTGGCCATGATACGGCTTCTTGACCAAACCCAGGCATTGGGGGATAGCCAGGCACTGCTCATCGGTCAGGTTGACCGTATCCCCGGTGGCGGGATAGTTCACGAAAAAGGCCAGGTCAAGCTGCGCCTCCGGATACTCCGGGGGGAGACCGACGGCGTCGAGGCGGATGTGGGCCGCAGCGATCTTATCCTGATCAAAATTGGCAGGTAATTCCTGCTCCAGGGCCTGGTAGAGCGGTCCGGCCATGCCTGATTCATAGAGAAAATTGAAGACGTTGACGCTTTGTTCCCCCCGCAGGTCCTGTTGCATCCGGTCTCGCAAGGCTTGACCATCGTATCCCAATCCCAATAAAAATTGCATCTTGACCAGAGCCGCCTCTGGAGTCATGTCCACCCCGCTGATAACGCCTAGCCGGAGCAACTGGGAGCTGGCGTCGTACCGGCCCATCTCGACCATACCTTCCAGGCACTGGGTGACACTGACGATGGTCAGGTCTTTCCGGCGGATCCCGTACTCTATCTCTCGCATAAAGGCTTTGGCCGTGGGGGTGTTCCCGGCCCCGAAGGTCTTAAGGACGACGCCTTTTAGTCCTTCAATGTCAAACAGGCGGTGCAAGATATCCGGCTTCAACCCTGGAAAAACGTCGAGCATAATCACATTTGGCTCAAGCTGTTCGTGAATGAAAAAGCTTTCCCCGGTCGGTCGGCGGATGGCCTTCTTGTTGACACGGATGTGTTCCCCGGCCCGAGCCAGGGGCGTAAAGTTGGGTGACCTGAATCCGGCATATTGACTGGAGCTGGTTTTGCGGGTCCGATTTCCCCGGAGCAGCAGGCTGTGAAAGAAGATAGCCACTTCCGGGACCAGGTCCAGATCAAAGGTTCTGGGCGAGGCCAGCATCAGGGCGGTGACCAGGTTCTGGACTGCATCGCTCCGGGGCTGCCCCAAGGGAGATTGGGATCCAGTCAGGATAACCGGCTTGCTCAGATTCTCCAGCAGGAAGGATAGGGCGGTGGCCGTGTAGGTCATGGTGTCGGTGCCGTGCAGGATGACAAAGCCGTTGTAGCCGTAATAATGGTCCCGAATCACCTGGGCGATGGCCACCCAATAGTCCGGGTCCAT
Source organism: Deltaproteobacteria bacterium (assembly GCA_015233055.1). Lineage (GTDB taxonomy): Bacteria > Desulfobacterota > JADFXK01 > JADFXK01 > JADFXK01 > JADFXK01. The sequence goes on along the minus strand of JADFYN010000255.1, from coordinate 704 downwards.
GTCCGACGAATCGATCAGCCGCATCTGATGCAGATCCACCTGCAGCGGCAGCTCCTGCAATACCGGGACGTATCTCCTCAGCCGGTCCCAATTGGCCGGAACCAACGGGCTTAGGGGATTGTCCTCCTCCGCCGGCAGCATCCCGATGGTGCCACCGGTATAGATCATCAAAACTTTTCCGTGAGTTGTCATATTGAGATCCTGTCAAATTTTGCTTGACTAATCAGTTGCATAGTGCTATTATTAGTAGTCTGTGGGGATATAATGCCAACTATTCACGAACTCAAAGACCTGGCCAATATACGGCTGGAAGAAGTAAAATCTCTGTTTGCCGGCGAGTTGTATGACGGCGCGTGGAGTTTTCACATGGATAAAAAAGCATTGGTAAAACACTTGCATAGTATAATAGACAGGTTCGAAAAGGAAGGCAAGCCCTTTAATTTGGTCATGCTCATTCCGGTTGACCCGGTTCTAAACAATAAGTTCAGTATCCTTTGGAGCGCAGCCTGGATTGACGGTATGACCCGGAGCGAGGCTATTCATGTGCTTGTTGAGGCCATAGCTGCGGAAATGCGTTCGGATGATTCGAAATTTGAAAAAATCGCCCGAGTAACTCCACTCCGTTCCACCGATCCATTTGTGACTGAAATAATAGAAGAATATGAAGTAAAGAAAGGCTCATTGCGAATGCCGAATAGTTACAT
>JADFYN010000254.1 GCA_015233055.1 Deltaproteobacteria bacterium | reverse complement strand
AGGCCCGGGAAAGTTCGGCGGGCACCTTTTTAACCCCGGGGTAAAGCTGCAAACGGTGGCGGGAAATACCCCGGTACATTTCGGCCAGAAAATGGGGCATCCATTTCAGTTTTTCCGGATGCATGGCCCGGCAGGCCTCGGGCCGGCGGCGCAGGTACTCCCGCCACAGTTCAACGGCGTCGAACTCCGGGAAGGCCTCCCTATTTGATTTGCGCTGCTCGTCCATCAACAGGTAATACTCGTCGCGCACCTCCCAGCGGTGAGCCTGTATGCCCTGGTAGGTCAGGAAATGACTGATGCCTCGGTAGACTTCCTCGTTGCCCTCATCGGTCTGGATATCGATGAGCGTACCGTTGATATCGAAAACAATGGCCTTGATGTTCATGGTAGTGCCCTCAGAATCTTTTTGGCCTTTTGCACGAGCCGCCAGCGATAATCCCGGTCGATCCAGGAATTGCGCGCGATGCGCAGCAGGGTGATGCCCATGTAAAAGGGGATGCGCCGGGTGATGGCCCTAAAGGCGCTCATGCGGTCCGGGAAATGGCCGCAGTATTCCCAGAGGAAATGCCCAATAAAGGGTTCGGCGGCGCCGGGGTCGCCCTTTCCCTGGTAGAAGAAGTGAGCCAGTTCACCGCAGAGCCTGCCCAGGTCGAACACCCGGTCGGCCCATTGCATGCGCTCCAGGTCGATGGCCAGTACGGTGCGGTCTTTGCCGAAAAGAAAGTTTGAGGGCGTGGCGTCGCCGTGCACCAGCACGCTTCGGTCCTCCCACATCGTGCCCTGGTTACGCCAGGCCTCACGCAGGTGGTAGAGTTCGTCGGAGTGGTCGCGTCCCATACCCCATTTGGAGAAGAGTGAACGGATGAGCCGCCCCATGTAGGCATGGCTGTGGTCGAAATTGACTCCCCAGTCGCCCACCGTGCGGTTGTGCATGGCGGCCAGAAAATGGGCCAGAGCCGTGAGCTTGCGGTAGAGCCGCTCGCGTCTGCCCTGGTGCATGGCCTCGTCGATCACCGTTCCCAGTAGGTCGCCTTCCAGAAATTCCATCAGCAGCACGTTGTTTAGGGCCGGGTTGAAGCCCAAGGGCTTGACCACATAATGGGGCGGCGAATCGAACCCCAGGCCGCGCAGGTAGACCAGGTTGCTGAACTCAGCCTCCCCTGTTTTCGCCGGCTGGGCGGAGATGCTTTTTGGGGGATAAAATTTGCCCACGAACCGCACATTGCTGTATTTTTCCTCATAGAGGTAGACGTTGCGTGAACACGCTGACTGGAAGACGCGAAACTCCACGTGCTCCGGCCCGACACCAAGCTGGGAAACGATGTGATCCCTCAGGTATCTGTGCAGAGGATCATGATGGTCAAGATGTCCTAGATGCCTGCCTATCATCGTCATGCTCCGGGTATTGTAATGAAAGTGGTCCGATGCCGCCCGCCCCATGGCAGAGCGGAACCAATGGTATGCCAGGATGTGGGGAGCATGTCATAGATTGTAACACACAAGGTGGGGAAGACAGACACAGCCTAATTAATCCTTGGGTGTGGTGTGGAGGGGGCGCCCGGCCCGGTTCCGGTCAATTAATCCGGCCTTGGGGATAGTCGGTAGGCTGACGGGGTGCTTTTATCCTCGGGTGATATACATTTATTTCGACGACCTTAGCATACTTTCCGACACACAATTGTAACATCCGTCGGTGATGCTGTCAAGTACATTTACGTGCCGATTGCTTGGCCGGTGATGACTTTCAATAATGCCGAAATTTAGTGGTAAATTGCGATGGGCTCCTCATACCTGGGCCGGCCGTCGTCGAAATCATTCATAACAAGCGGTCCGGAATCAGGTATTTTAGGTTTTTTTAAACGAGGATAGGGGGCGGGTTCCACAAGCCCGGGTGGGCAATATCAGGCCGATCACGTCGGCTCTGTGAATGAGGCTGATGATTTTCTTGTCATGGAAGCACCGAGGACAACCCAAAGATACCACTTCCCATATATTTTTGGGCTCATCCGGCGGAACTACGGATTCTTTTTCTACAAAACGATATTGTTTCCGGTCATGTATTTTATTATTTGGACGGCCGGTGTCTGGGACTACCGGATATTCGGTTAAGCATTTCTTAGGCGAACAATGATGAGCCCAGACCGCTTTGGGTATACACTCCGTTGGAATAACTACTCGTGCCGGCCTGCATGTAGCTTTTAATGGCTGCCGCAAGTTGGCTTGTAAGACTTGACGCGGTACTGTTGCTATTGGCCGTGGAGGTCGTTGAAGAGGATGACGAAGAAGATGTGGCCTCGTTCTTAAGAGCCTCCAGCAGGGTCGCCAACGTGCTTGAAGATGACGTGCTTGTGGATGACGAAGAACTGTCCGTGTTGTCAAGGGATTGCAACAGGGTATTCAGGGTGTCCTGGGACGTGGTCCCTTGTGTCTGGCTGGTCCCCGAGCCTGTTGGGGGAGGCCCTTGAGGCCCGCCCATGCCCCCTGGAGGTGGTCCTTGCATACCGCCGCCACCGTGGTGATGGCCGTGGTGCGACTCCATCGTCGCCTGAGCTTGGGAATACGCCTGTTGAGCATTGGACAGGCTGCCCGACTGCAGAGCAGTTCCTATATCCTGCATGGATTTGCTCATGGGATTATTGGACTGGCTGTTCTGCTGGGCCGGGGCATCACTTTGCAGTTGGGTATAGGCCGCCTGGGCATCGGTCAAGCTCCCTGACTGCAGAGCGCTGCCGAGGGCTTGAAAATCCTGCTTAACCTGGGCGAACTTATCTGTACCGCTGGTTTCTTGACTTCCACTCGAGTCCGTCGTATCCTGATCCGACTGATGGGCCTGAATCGCCGCCTGCATATTGGTATAGGCCTGTTGGGCGTCAGTCAGGCTGCCCGACTGCAGAGCAGTTCCGATAGCCGCCATGGATTTACTCATGGGATTATCGGATTGGCTGTTTTGCTGCTGGTCCGGGGCATCACTTTGCAGTTGGGTATAGGCCGCCTGGGCATCAGACAAATTCCCTGATTGCAGGGCACTGCCGAGAGCTTGAAAATCCTGCTTGACTTGAGCGAATTTATCAGTGCCGCTGCTGTCTTGCGTGCTCCCTGTGTCCTGCGTCGCCTGAGACGATCCTTGTGATTTCCTCTCCTGAGCCAGCTTGGCCAATCCGCTGCTGAACTCCAGTTGGCTGATGGCGCCGTCATTGTCCGAATCGAGCTGTTTGAAGATGGCGGCCGCGCTCGTTGCGTTACTGGAGCTGTTGGACTTCATCTTATTGCTCAGTTCGGTAGAGGTGATTTTGCCATCCCCGTTAGTATCGGTTGCTTTGAACAACCTTTGCTGCATTTGTTTGAGGTAGGATACGTCAAATCCTCCCCCGCTGCTGATTGAACTTACCATTTTATACCTCCTTGTAATACGCGCCTCATCCTTGATGACTAACGCCGTTGAATGTCCGCTCCGGCATGGGCTTCGAGAGATGGTCAAAAATCCTCCCATCCCGGAGTATCAACCTACCAGCTTGAACCTCCTTTCAATCGTGTTCCGATAGTTCAGAACACCGTCCGTCCAGTGCGTATTATACGTCATTCGTAGGTTGGTGTGTGTCAAATTACGTAATCCCTATGTGAAGTTTTGTAAAGAATGAGGGCGCTATCTTCACATTTTTTTACTCATACTAAGGGCCAAAGTATGATAATGCTGGATCATGATCCTTCGTGCCGCAAGGGAGATAATAATGGAACGAATTCTTGTAATAGATGATGATGTGGGATTGTGTGAACTGCTGGTGGAGTACCTGACCATTGAGGGCTTTCAAGTCGAAACCGTCAATGATGGTCAATCCGGCGCAGAGCGGGTTTCCGGCGGCAATTACGACCTGATTGTGCTTGATGTGATGTTGCCGGGGATGAACGGCTTCGAGGTCTTGCGCCATATTAGAGGTAAGATGTCCACTCCGGTGATTATGTTGACGGCCCGTGGCGATGACGTGGACCGGATTGTCGGCCTGGAGCTGGGTGCCGACGACTATCTCCCCAAACCGTTCAATCCCCGTGAGTTGGTGGCTCGAATCCGGGCGGTGCTGCGGCGGGTCAGGCCGGAACGGGAAGAGGCGGCACCTCCATCCGCACCCAAGAAACTGAAGGTCGGCGACGTGGAGATGGATATCGGCGCCCGCGTGGTCCTTCGGGCTGGGGAACAGGTTGACCTGACAACGGTCGAGTTCAATCTCTTGGAGCACTTGATCCGCAACGCCGGGGAACTCGTCTCCAGGGAAAAGCTGATCAAGATCGTGCTGGGACGCTCGCTTTCCGCCTATGACCGCAGTATTGACGTCCATATCAGCAAACTCCGTAAAAAATTGGGCCGTGAAGTAGATGGAATGGAACGGATCAAGTCGATTCGGAGCGTCGGTTACCTGTACGCACTGGTCAGTCCAGCGGATAACCTGGGGAATCAATAAGATCGAAGGATTGGTTATGCATAAACAAAAAATTTTTATAAAGATCTATCTCTGCTTCTGGATCGTCACGATTCTTGCGTTAGTCATCCAGATTATTCTGGGCCGGCTGACGAATTTGCGGCCTCCTGGTCCCCCACCCCGAATACTTGCTGATCCTTTGGCCTTGTACGGTCAGGCGGCCCTGGCTTACCATCTGGACGGCAAACAAGCAGCCCTTGAAAATATGACCGACCGGTTACGAAAAACCAGCGGCATCCGGGCCTACATTATCGACCGGATGAACCGGGAAATCACCAATCGTCCATTGCCGCCCGAGGCGCCGGCCTTGGTGGCGCGAACCAGGCAAAGCGGCCATCCCGAGGAGATGATGGACAAAGATATGTTGATGATGACCGTATTAATTAAAGACACAAATGGTCAGGAATATGCGTTGCTCGGCGAACTGCCCCGAAAAGACTTTGAGCCCCATTCGCATCATGGATTTTGGGTCCAAATCGCCTTGCGGTTGTCCGTCATCATGATCCTATCAGGCGCCATTTTTCACTGGTTAGCCAGATACTTAATCTCACCGGTCATCGCTCTGAGCGATGCCACCCGACGTTTTGCCGCCGGAGAGCTAAACGTTCGCATTGGAAATAGTCTGGGCAAAAGGAAGGATGAGTTGTCAGAACTGGCCAATGATTTCGACT
>JADFYN010000253.1 GCA_015233055.1 Deltaproteobacteria bacterium | reverse complement strand
CCTCTCAGAGGCCGCATCGGAACCCTGTGGCGACTGTGATCATGAACATCATCACACGGGTTCGAACTTGGTCATCGGTATAGCCTCTCATCTATCTAAAGACTTTCTGGAAATGATGCCCTTTTTCTTGATGGGCGTGTTTATGGCCAGCCTATTCAAAACCCTATTGGGGGCAAAGATTTTGACCCAACTGGGGACGGATCCCTTGGCTTCCAGATCGGAATACATATCTAGGAGAGTTAACTGGGCCCAGCGGCTTTGTTTCCCTTTGGCCTGGTCCGTTACGGGTGGCGTTTTGTCCGCGGACAAGTCTGAGGGGCTTAATTTGGCTTGAGTTTCGTTCAGGACGGCCGATGGGTTTGATTTGGCAGAACGTTGGTTCAGGACGGCGGTCTTAAATGGAGACCCCACACCTGCTTCAGAACCGGAGATACTGGTGGGACCCAGGGCCAGGAAAATAAACAAAGGAATTACATGGACCAAGATTTCAGCTAAGGAAATAGTGCCGATCCCGGAACCACCCGGACCGTATCTATCTTTATGGTAGCCTTATGGTAGCCTTCAGCCCGGCAAAAAGAATTTCAACCCGGCTGGGGGTTGCCAGGAGGGTCCGCTTCTAACGAGTTGGCACTGCGGAGACATGACCATGGCCTGCATTCAATCATGGTAATCAGAGTTCAAACACGGGGGAGAAAGACTATGGAAAATATTTCCGCCCAAATTAATACACCTGGTAGCTTGCCGCCGCTGTGGATCGTCAGGCTTCAGAGCTTGATCACTATGCGCCTGACCATTCCATTGGATGTGATTATAGAGCCGGATGGTGAAGGTTTCATTGCCCGGCCCGTTGATCTTCCCCTTTATGGTTTCGGTGATGACACGATAGAGGCATTGGAAATGCTTAAACGGTCTATCGAATCATTTTATGATGAACTTATGGAAGATGACGATCTGTCCATTGAATATCTTTCGATGAAGCAATTTCTCAAAGAGAGAGTGGTAACGGCCCATGAAGAATGCTCAGTTCAATAGTCAGGACATTAGAAACGCATGTGAAAATAAACTTAAAATTCCCTTTAAAGACGGCAAAGAACTTAATGGTTGTTTCAGGCTGGATGGAAAAAAGATTGCCAGAATAACTGTTCCTAAGGGTAGAAAGACCATTCCACCGAAGACATATAAGGCGATGGCCTTGGGGCTTCGCTTATCTGTTGACCAATTTGACCAGTTGATAGAATGCACCCTCAAAAAAGCTGATTACGAACGAATTTTGAGAAATGATTAATCAGACCCGTTCAAATTGTTTAAGGCTGGTTAGATAGACGGTCTTCGGCGCCGTTATTAGCCTAATTCTCCGTGTCGGGCCGAGACTTCTTGAGATGAATTTGGATAGCCGTTAAGGCCGCAGGAGTAATCCCTGGAATACGTGAAGCCTGACCGAGATTAAGCGGTAGGACGAGGCCCAGCTTTTCCCGAGCCTCGGTGGTTAGTCCGTGTACTTTTGTATAATCGATGCTGTCAGGAATGGACTGCTGGTCCATTTTGGCGGTCTTGGCCACCTGATCCCGTTGGCGGTCGACATAACCGGAGTATTTGATTTCAATTTCAATCTCCCTGGCCAGGTTGGGAGGCAAATTTTCAATCTGAGGGTCAAACCTGATCAGGTCAAGGATAGTCAGTTCCGGCCTTCTGAGCAACTCGGATAGGTGCGCAGGATTTTTTAAGGAAACACTGCCCAGTTCGACTAAGGCGTCATTGACGGACTTGGTCGGGAGGAGCCTGATGTTGTTCAGCCGGGCCATGGCTTCATCAAACAAGACCATTTTTTGGCGAAAAGCGGTATAATCATCATCTGAGACCAGGCCGATTTTTCGGCCCAGTTCGGTCAGCCGCCGGTCGGCATTGTCTTCCCGGAGCAAGAGGCGGTATTCGGCCCGGGAGGTGAACATGCGGTAAGGCTCCTGGGTCCCTTTGGTGACCAGGTCGTCAATCATCACCGCCAGGTATCCTTGGGACCGGTCCAAGACCAGCGGGTCGGCTTCTTGAACTCGGAGAGCGGCATTAATCCCCGCCATCAACCCCTGGGTGCCGGCTTCTTCATAACCGGAGGTCCCGTTGATTTGCCCGGCCAGATACAGGTTTCCTATCCGTTTGGTTTCCAAGGTGGGCAATAACTGAATGGGATTGACGTAATCGTATTCGATGGCATAACCCGGCCGGGTCATGTCCACCCGTTCTAACCCCGGGATGGACCGGAGCATCCTAATTTGGATATCCACCGGTAAACTGGTTGGGACGCCGTTGGGATAGACCTCGTTGGTCTCCAGTCCCTCCGGTTCCAAAAACACTTGATGCCGCACTTTTTCAGGGAATCTTCTCACCTTGTCTTCAATCGAAGGACAATAACGGGCCCCTGTTCCCACGATCACGCCGCTCATCAAGGGCGACCGGTCAAAGCCTTCCCGAATGATCGCGTGTGTGACGGCGTTGGTATAGGTAATGTGACAGGGAACTTGAGGCAGCGGGATGCCGGGGCTATTGAAAGAGAAGGGCTGGGGCGGTATATCGCCGGGTTGCACTTCCAGAGAAGAATAATCAATTGTCTGGCTGTTCAGCCGGGGAGTCGTCCCGGTCTTGAGGCGGCCGACGTCGAATCCCAGTTCCCGGAGATGCTGAGACAAGGAGACTGAAGGAGGGTCACCCAGGCGGCCGGCCGGGAAATTGGCCAGACCGATATGGATCAGGCCCTGCAAAAAAGTCCCGGTGGTCAAGATCACCGTGCGACTGGAAAAGCGTTCGCCGATCATAGTCTCCAGACCGGCAATCATCCCGTCTTTGACCAGGAGCTTGTTGACCATGGTCTGGTACAACCGCAGACGGGGCTGCCGTTCGATGACGAAACGCATTCGTTTCTTGTATAGATCCATGTCGGCCTGGGCTCGGGATGATTGGACGGCCGAGCCTTTACGGGTGTTGAGCCGGCGAAACTGTATGCCGGTCTGGTCAATGTTCTTGGCCATCTCGCCACCCAGGGCATCAATCTCTTTGACCAGGTGGCCTTTACTCAGGCCGCCGATGGCCGGATTACAAGACATGGCCGCGAGATGGTCAACATTGATGGTTGTCAGCATGGTCCGACAACCCATCCGGGCCGCGGCTAACGCAGCTTCGCATCCGGCGTGTCCCGCGCCGACTACTATAACATCATAGTCGGTTGGGTCTTCAAAATGAGTCATGGGCATAGAGGTATCGGTCATCTAAGGCTGAGCTGCTCCGGGCGGTCAGAGGATCATAAGCGGACAACACGCTCTGCAGGGCAGGCATATTCATGGGTTTCAGGATTTCTGTGGCAATATTGTGAACAATGGTCTCTTCCCAGGTTCGTTCTCTGGGTTCCAAATCGAATCTTTGTTGGAACTTGGAAAATCTGATGATATGAACCAATTCGTGCGTGATGACGTACAGGGCCAGGGGAGTCAGTTCAATTCGCCTGTCTCGCTGCAGGGCGTCTATAATGTTGTCATCCTGAAGGCAAATCCGGTAGAAGTCAATCCGAGAGGCCCGGGAAGTGTGTTGTTCCGGGGAAGAGGTATATTTGACCAGGTGGGCCAATACCCCGGGGGCAACTTCTTCTTCCGTCAGAAAGGCCAATGTTTTTATGTCATATCGCAGGCCCTTCCACTCCCCAAAGGAGAGCTTGAAGAAGTTGCAGGTCACTTCCTCGGCCACCAGGGTAGCCTCGTCGATTATCTTGATTTGGCCGGGTCGAAAAAGCCGGCGGGGGTCTTGTCCCAACCGCGGGGTTTTCTCCTTTTGGTCCAGCAGATAGATGAAGACAATCCGAGGTGAATCGGACTGATCCTTTCCATTTCTTGATATTACAAAATCTTGTCAAAAGTTTCAAGAGAGAAATGTTAAAGCCGCCGAAAGAATGATCTGATCGGCTGACCGGGACAAGGACTAATCACGCCTGTTCGATCGGCTGGCCTTGTTCTATTCTTTCGACCATGGCCGCGGCCTCGGCAAACTCGGGGTAGATTTGGAGTGCCTTCCGGAAATGCTCCAACGCCTTAAATCTTTTCCCTTGTTCCAGATAGGTCCGACCAATGTTGTAATGAATGTTTTCGTCATCCGGCGTCATCTCCAGCGATTTACGATAACAATCTAAGGCCTTGTCCCAATTCTTGAGGTTTCGGTAAGCGATCCCCATTCTATTCTGAACATAGGCGTCTCCCGGATGAATGCCGACGGCGCTCTCATATGCAGTCAGCGCTTCATCAAACCAACCGTTTTTCAAGAAAATATCACCGATTCTTTTGGCCATTTGAGCTGACTCGTCGGTGGAATGACGCTGGGCGTCTTTAAATATCCGCCTGGCTTCGTCGGCATCACCTTTATCCAACAACCTCTCCCCCAGTTCTATTTGTCGGTCTACATTTCTGGGGCTGATTTCAATAGTTTTTTTGAGATGGGCAATAGCCTTGTCGGGTTCGCCTAAGGGAATATAGATAGACGACAACCTTTCATGGGCCCGGACAAACTTGGGGCTGAGTTCCACGGCTTTTAGATAAACCTTTTCGGCTTTGCGGTATTCCTTTTTAGCCTCTAAGACCAAACCGCCGGCGTAATAACTTCTGGGGCTGTTAGGATTGAGGGCTCTGGCTCTTTGTATTTCCTCCATGGCCTTATCAAGATCCAATGCCTGCAGATGAACCATGGCTAATTGCAGATGGGTGTCGAGGGGGGATGGTTTCTTTTTCTGGACAAGGATCTGGATAACTTTTTCCATTAGCGTTTTGGGACCGAAGGGTTTGAGGATATAGGCATCTACATTAGTCTCCGCGGCTTCGGCGACCGTCCCCTCATCCATTTCTCCGGTGACCAACAGAAAAGGGATATCTTTCAAGGAATCATCTTCACGGATTATCTTTAGCAGATCTATCCCTTTCATCCGGGGCATGTTCCAATCACAGATGATCAAATCAAAGGGCTTTCGTTCCCCTTGAAGCAAAGCCAGAGCCGTGTCTCCGTCCTCGGCCTCTTTTACGTCCTGGCAGTTACCCACCTGACGGAGAATATGTTTGATGGTCCGGCGCATATTAGTCTGATCGTCCACCACCAATGCCTTCAGACCCTTGAGATTTCCCTGGGCAATCTTTGACTTGGACGC
>JADFYN010000252.1:522-5201 GCA_015233055.1 Deltaproteobacteria bacterium | reverse complement strand
TCACATTCGTTCGGAATGACAAATTTACATCGTCATTCAATCTAGTTCACTTCACTGCTAGTTCGTCACTTCACTGTCATTTCGAGCGGAGCGAGAAATCTTAACGTCGCATCCTGAACTCAACAGCGTTGGGGCTCCCAGGTCAGATAAACTTACCGGGTCATCCGGGTATTCTGGGCGTGGGGATGCGGGAAACTGCGTCTAAGGTGAGGTCGTGGCGGCATCCGGCCTGGAGATAAACCGTGCCCACCGCGGCAATCATAGCCCCGTTATCGGTACAGAGGATGGGTGGTGAGAGATAGAGCCTTACTCCGCAGCGGTCGGCCTGGTCTTGGAACCTGGCCCGCAAACATCGATTGGCCGCGACTCCTCCGGATATGACTACCCGGTTGACCTTAGTCAATTGGGCCGCAGTCAAAGTCTTGGCCACCAGGACCTCCACCACCGCCTCCTGAAACGACGCCGTCAAATCTTCCAGCGAGACATCCTTAAACTCAGGTGAACCGACAAAGCGGACAACAGATGTTTTAAGACCGCTGAAACTGAAGTCGGGATTATTCCCGTCCATCAATGACCGGGGGAAGCGGATGGCCTGGGGGTTGCCCCGTTCAGCCAGCCGGTCGATGGCCACGCCGCCGGGATAACCCAGCCCCAGCAACTTGGCCACCTTGTCAAAGGCTTCTCCGGCCGCGTCGTCCCTGGTCTGGCCATAGAGAAAGAACCGGCCGGGGGCCTCGACTAGGAAAATACTGGTATGCCCGCCGGATACGACCAGGGCCAGGTATGGGTATTCCGGCGGGTCGGCAGTCAGAAATTGGGCCGAAAAATGACCTTCTAAGTGATTGACACCGATAAACGGTAAATTCCGGGCATAGGCCAGAGACTTGGCGGCCATCAACCCGATCAAGAGGGAGCCGGTCAGGCCCGGTCCGTAGGTGGTGGCCACACCCGTTAAGTCATCGAAGGTGATGCCCGCCCGGCCCAGGGCCGCTTTGATCACCGGGGTGATGGACTCCATGTGTCTCCGGGAAGCCAATTCCGGGACAATGCCGCCGTATCTTTGGTGAACCTCGTCTTGGGAGGAGATGACATTAGATAAGATGATCCTCCCGTCTTTGACCACAGCGGCCGCCGTGTCGTCACAGGAGGTATCAATTCCCAGCACCAGCAAAGTACATTATCCTTCCAGGAACTTTTCCGCCATCAAGACGTCGGAGCGTGATCCGATATACAAAGGCACCCGTTGATGGAGGGCGGTCGGCTCAATGTCCAGAATATTCCGTTTACCATCGCTGGCATAACCGCCGGCCTGCTCACACACAAAGGCCAGGGGGGCGCATTCGCACATCAGGCGCAGCTTACCCTTGGGTTTGCCGCTTTTAAGATCCGCCGGATTCATGAATATGCCGCCATAGAGGAGGTTTCGGTGAAAATCCGCGACCAGCGAGCCGATGTATCGGGAGGAATAGGGCCGCTTGGTGTTTTTGTCAGGGGTTTTTAAATAGTCGACGTAGGATTTGACCCGGTCATCCCAATAGTGGTAGTTTCCCTCGTTGACACTGTAAATACCGCCTTTTTCGGGAATTCGGATATTTTCGTGGGACAGCAGAAATTCTCCCACGGTCGGGTCCAGGGTGAATCCATGGACTCCCTGGCCGGTGGTGTAGACCAGCATGGTGCTGGAACTGTAAAGGACGTAACCGGCGGCTACCTGCTTTGCCCCAGGCTGCAGGATGTCATCCATAGTGCCGTGATCGCCGGTGGTGACCCGCCGATGGATGGAAAAGATGGTTCCAATACTGACGTTGGCATCAATGTTTGAGGACCCGTCTAAGGGATCGAAAATCATCACATAGGCCCCTCGGGGATATTTGTCGGAGACCTGGATAGGCCCATCCACCTCTTCGGAGGCCATCACGCACAGTTGCCCCGTTCGGCTCATTCTTTTGACCAGCGTGTCATTGGCGTAATCGTCAAGTTTTTGGACCTCTTCCCCCTGGACATTTGTTTCACCGGTAAATCCAAGGATATCAACTAACCCAGCCTTATTGACTTCCCGAGAGATCAGCTTGCCCGACAACACCAGTTCGCGCAGGAGCCGGGTAAATGCCCCGGTGGCTTTGGGAGTATATTTCTGTTGCAGCATAATATGTTCGGTGACGGTGATGCCTAAGTTTGACATGGATTAGACCTCCCTGATGAGTAGTCGTTTTCTTCGTGTTGATCCGCAGACCGGCTTTTGAGCCCACTGCGCTAATCCACCGGTAGGCGCGGTGATCAAACCTCTAGAGGCGCTCTAACCTTGGCTCTGTCAGCCTGTAATTGTCTGACAAATATCCTATGGAAACGATATGTAATATTTCCCATCTCCAGGTGACAAAAATCATATTTTTAGGTGACAAAACTATATCACATATAATTCGGTAGGGGTACCCATTTTTACATCGGCCGTGATTCTTTTCGTTTAAATCCACCTATTCTTCCGAGGCGGGGTCGTTAGCCTCAGGTTCAGCGCCGGATTCTTCCTCTTCGTTAATTTGGGGGAGGATGTTTCGAATCGAATGAACCTCGCCCTGGAATAGACTTATGGCCTCCTGGATGATCGGATTGTTGCGGGCCCGGTTAAGAACCTCCTGTTCAATCTGCGTTTCCGGCGGCATCATGGCCGGTTCGGAACGTGGGGCGGAACCGAAAACAATCTTAATCTCCCGCCCAAAAAAAGTGCCGGCCATTTCCCGAAGACGGGTGACCTGGTCGGCCACAAAAGGAGAGGCGGCCCTGAGGGCCAAGACATCTCCGGATATGTCAGCCAATTGGGCGGCATTTAACTTGTCCGACAGGACCGGTGTGCTGTTGTCCCGGACATAGGCCAGGAAACCAGGCCAGGATTCGGCTGCGAATGGAGGAATGTCCGGCCCTGAATCCGCGACCGGTTGGGCGGTGGCCGGTGTGGGTAAGGTTTCCTGAACAGGCGGGACCTTCGGCTCGATCGATGGGTGGTCCAGCGCCTTGTCTTGTTCAAGTAGATCGGCCGGAGCCAGGTCGGGCGGCGGCGGCTCATCCGGGTCTGGGGGAGGCGGAGCGCTGGTCTGGGCCGAGCGCGGTGTTGAGCTTGCCTCCGTCACCTGGGCCACCGCCGGCTGTTGATCTGGAATCACCGGTTCCGGGACTTTGGCCGGCTCTGGTCTTGCTTTAACCGGGGTGGGAGACGGTCTGTCGGGACCGGATTTGGCTGGAGGACCGGCCGGTGTAGCCCCAGTTCGGGTGGAACCGGGGCCCGACGGGTTTAACCCTCGGCTCAGTTCATCAACCTTCCTTAATATTTCTTCGATGGGCTTGACATCGCCGAGCCGGGTCAGGCGAATCATGATTAGTTCCATGGCCAGCCGGGGGTAGGCGGTCATGCGCAGTTCGGACTCGGACTTCATCAGGACGCCGAAGTATTGAACCAGGCTTTCCACCGGGACCATGGAACTTAGTGATTTTAGCTCGGCGATTTCGTCTTCGGTGGCGGATAGGGAGGCGGCGTCGCCTGAATTCAGGGCGACCAGGATCATATTCCGGAAATGTTCCACCACATGGGAGAAAAATTGTTTCAAGTCGAGGCCGTAGTTGTAGACCGCGGCGACGATATCCAAAAGCGTCCTGGTGTCTTGGCTAAAAATGGCTTGGGTCAGGGCGGGCAGATGAAGCCGGTCGGCCACGCCCAATATCTCGACCACCTTGTCGTAGACCAGATGATTCCCGGCAAAGGAGATGGCCTGATCCAGGAGACTTTCGGAATCGCGCATACTCCCGTCGCCTTCTCGGGCGACCAGTCTCAGGGCTTTGTCCTCGACATCTATCCCTTCGGCCAGGCAGATTCTTTTCAGATGATTGAAGATGTCGGAAATGCTGATGCGTTTGAAGTCGAAGCGCTGGCACCGGGAACGGATGGTGATGGGGACCTTATGGGCCTCGGTGGTGGCGAAAATAAAGATGGCGTGATCCGGAGGTTCCTCCAGGGTCTTGAGCAAGGCGTTGAAGGCCGGCAAAGTAAGCATGTGGACTTCATCGATGATGTATATTTTATAGGGGCTCTTGGAGGGAAAGTAGCGAATGCTTTCCCGCAGATCTCGGATTTCGTCGATACCCCGGTTGGAGGCGCCGTCGATTTCTTGGACATCTACTGAAATTCCTTCGGATATCTCGCGGCAGGAATCGCAATGGTTGCAGGGAACAGCCTTTTCCCCGGCCCGGCAGTTAAGGGCTTTCGCCATGATCCGAGCCACGGAGGTTTTGCCGACGCCTCGGGCCCCCGCAAACAAGAAAGCATGAGCCACCTTGTCCGTCTTGATGGCGTTCTGTAGAGTGGTGGCCACATGCTCCTGCCCCACCACTTCTTCAAAGACCTGAGGGCGCCATTTTCTGGCCAGGACCCGGTAGGACATAGGGCCGTCAACTCCTCTGGGAACCAGGTGAGCTAAAAAAAGACCCCATTCGGGCCGATGTGGATAGGGGCCTGGCGAATGGGGGCGAGCTACGAAAAGTACGGGTACTGAAAAATCAATGTGGCGGAGAGAGTGGGATTCGAACCCACGGTACACCTTTTGGGCGTACACACGATTTCCAGTCGTGCTCCTTCGGCCAACTCGGACATCTCTCCGGGTAATAAACGTGTATTATTTACATCCGGCTGA
>JADFYN010000252.1:0-438 GCA_015233055.1 Deltaproteobacteria bacterium | reverse complement strand
GATTCGAACCCACGTGCCCGGCTATTAACAGGACAAGTCGATTTCGAGTCGACCCCGTTGCGACCACTTCGGTACCTCTCCGCAGGAGTTATTCTTCAAAATGATGCCTGATAACGTCTGGCTGTTCAGGTGATCGGGGTTGTTTTGCTCTCCGGGAACCGAAAAAAGTCCTTAACAAGTCTATGGACGCCTCTTTCATTAATCCGCCGGTCACTTCAATGGAGTGATTAAAACTTTTTTCCTCAGCCAGATTAAACACGGAGCCGGCGCAACCGCACTTGGGATCAAAGGCTCCGAAGACCAGTCGGGTCAGGCGGGCCCAAATCATTGCCCCCAGACACATGCTGCATGGCTCCAATGTCACAAAGAGCGTGCATCGGGGCAACCGGTAATTTCCCAGCTTCAGACAGGCCGCCCTGATGACTATAAGCTCAGCAT
>JADFYN010000251.1 GCA_015233055.1 Deltaproteobacteria bacterium | reverse complement strand
AGGTCAAGGAGTTAGGCGTCATCACCACGGTGGCCCCGGATGGCGACCTGAAATGGGGTGTGGATGTCCTGTCTTTTGAAATCAGGTCCGGGGCCGACGAGGACGAAATCGCCAAACTCAGCCGGAATGCCAAGGTCGTGGTTAAAACCACCGACTGGACCATCATCCCTCTGGAAAACCTGGTGGCCAAGGCCGGGAATATCTGGGTGGAGGTAAGTAACCTGGACGAGGCCCGGACGGCCATGGGCATTCTGGAGAAGGGGGTTGACGGCTTGATCCTCAACCAACCGGATCCCAGGCAACTCAAGACTCTGATGACGGAGCTGAAAGGCGGTCGATCGATCGTGGATTTGGTCCCGGTAATGGTGACCAATGTCAAACCGTTGGCCATGGGTGACCGGGTCTGTGTGGATACCTGCTCTCTCATGGGCGCGGCCGAGGGGATGCTGGTTGGGAATAGCAGCCAGGGGTTGTTTTTAGTCCATGCCGAAAGCCTGGAGAACCCGTACGTGGCCCCGCGGCCGTTCCGGGTCAACGCTGGACCGGTGCATTCCTACATCCTGTGCCCTCAAGGCCGGACCCGGTATCTGTCCGAGTTGAAGGCCGGGGATGAAGTCATGATGGTCAATGGCGAGGGAAAAATGCACCCGGTGGTGGTCGGCCGGGTCAAGGTGGAACGGCGCCCCTTACTCCTGATCGAGGTTACGGGCCCCAACGGCCGCCTGGCCACCATCCTTCAGAATGCCGAAACTATTCGGCTGGTCCGCCCAGGGGGTGAGGCGGTCTCGGTGGTTAAACTTATGCCCGGAGATGAGATACTGGCCATGGTTTCCACTTCCGCCCGTCATTTCGGCTACGAGATAACGGAAACAATCACGGAAAAGTAGACCGCTTGACCAGTAACCCGTAACCCGAGTAACCAGCAACATGTAACGTGCAACGTGTAACATGCAACCCGGAAAGGTAACCCATGTGGTGTGTTCCCATTATGGCCGGCCACACGACCGAGGCCATCGATCAGATGACCAAAGCGGCATCCGTAGCCGATATGTTTGAACTCAGACTGGACGTCATGGCCGATTTCGACGTGAAGGAGATCCTTGGCGCTGCGCCCAAACCGGTTCTGGTCACTTATCGGTCCCTGGGCCAGGGTGGGGAGGGCATCATGCCGCCGGACAGGCAGGTGGCCATTCTCCGCTCAGCCGCAGAACTGGGCGCGGCAGCTATTGATGTGGAGTTTGACCTGCCCGAAGGTCTGCGCCGGGAGCTGATCGAAAGCCGCCGGACAGCCAAAACCATCTTGTCGCACCACCTGTTCAACGACACCCCAGCCCAGTCGGAGCTGATCGGGTTACTCCACCGGATGATGGAAGCGGGCGGGGATGTGATCAAGATCATCACCTTTGCCAGGGCCTGGGCGGATAATCTCCGGACCTTGAGTTTGATCCCGCTGGCCCAGGGCCTGGGGGTGCCCATCATCGCTTTTTGTATGGGTCCCTTGGGTCAGGTGAGCCGGATATTCAATGAGCTGGCCGGGGGATATATGAGTTTCGCCCCTCTGGATAAAGGCTCGGCCTCGGCCCCAGGTCAGATCCAAATTCAATATATGAAAAAAATTGTTGAGATATTGCAGCCATGACGATCAATCAAAAGACAGGCCTATACGGCGTCCTGGGGTTTCCTTTGACCCATACCTTGAGCCCGGTCATGCACAATGCCGCGTTAACCGCCCTGGGCCTGAACGACGTCTACCTGGCCCTGGAGACTAAGGACCTGGCCGGGGCTATTACCGGCGTCCGGGCCTTGGGCATCAAGGGACTGAGCGTGACCATCCCGTATAAGTCCGGGGTCATCCCCTGGCTGGATGAGGGGGATCGTCTGGCCGGGAAGATCGGGGCGGTGAACACCATCTTCAACCGGGAAGGGCGGCTGTTCGGATACAATACGGATGCCTGGGGGGCTTTGGCGGCCTTAGAGGAAGTCATATCCATCGGCCACCGGACCAGGTGTCTGGTCATCGGCGCGGGCGGGGCGGCCCGGGCGGTCGGGTTTGCCTTGCAGACCAAGGGCGCGGGGGTGATTATCGTCAACCGGTCGGCCGATAAGGGACAGGCCCTGGCCCGGGATTTGGGTTGCGACTTCCTCCCCTGGGCCGAGGTGGACCGGGCTGAGGCGGAGGTGATCATCCAGACCACGCCGGTGGGCATGTATCCGGACATAGATAAATGCCCCGTGCCTGAATCCGTCCTCCGGCCGAGCCAGACGGTGATGGATATCATTTACAATCCCTGGGAGACCAAGCTCCTTGGCCTGGCCAAAGCCCGGGGCTGCCGGGTCATCAACGGCCTGCCCATGTTCATTCGCCAGGGCGGGGCCCAGTTACGCCTCTGGACCGACTTAGAACCTCCGTTGGCCCTGATGCGGGCAACAGTGGAGGCGGCCCTAGGAGCGGTGCGGCAGTAAGGGGCTGATCGGCTCGGCTGGGCCGGGGACTTCTAATCCGTTGGTCGGGTGTTCGAGTCACGCAGTAATAGGGGTTAATCGGCTCGCCCTGGGTCGGGTGGCGACTGCTATTTTGGAAATTTCATTGTTGAAAGTTATTATCATGGGGTAATATTAACCGACGGGATGGGCATCTAACGATCAGAGGATGACCTTTGATCATCCCATTTTTCGATCGACCCAAAACGATGAGGTCTTGATAATGGATAAGTCTATCAATTACGACGCATTTAAAAGAGCCTATAATGACTTTGATCCACGTGAGTTGAAAGGTGAAGACCTCAAAAAATTTTATGTAGATGAGCTGGCCAAGGACTCCATTGGAAGAATCATCAACACCATTGACATCACGGAACGATATCGGAAGATACTGGTCATTGGCCACCGGGGTTGCGGCAAGACGACTATCTTGAACAAGGTAGCTGAAGAACTAAAAAATCGCTATCATGTTGTCTTTTTTTCGCTGACTGGCGTATTGGGCTTCTATGAAGTGGAACCAATTGATATCTTACTTACCACCTATCTGATGGTGCTGGAATCCGGCAAGAATAGGGCCAGATTCTTCGCTGCAGCTTTGGATGCCTTTGGCAAAATGATAGAACCTCTAGCCCAACGACTGAAAATCAAGGAAATTGGGCTTGACCTATTTCATGTTATCTCCGCAAGATTCACCATAGAATCCGGATCGCGTCAGATCATTCGAAACGAATTGGGGAAGCAGATTAACAAACTGCAACAAAACCTTTCTCTGGCCTGCAGCGATATCGCCGGCCAAACAAAGAAAGAGGTCCTAATTATTATAGATAATATTGATAAAATAGCCCACCAGTTCGCGGAAAGAATCTTTATAAGGGAATCGGGGCTGATGACGGATCCAGGAGTCAAGATCATCTATACCCTGCCGTTGGAGACTTTTTATCAGGGGGCATTCAATACAGTCAGGGAGCGGTATTCCGACGAATTTATTCCCCCGGTGCCTTTCAAAGAAATCCACCCGCTATGTAAGGAAGACCTGGTGCCCCATCTAAGGACATTGGTGTGGCGAAGAATAGATAAATCCCTCGTAACGGAAGATGCTTTGGAGACACTCATAAAGCTTAGTGGGGGCTTGTTGCGTGATCTGATCAGCTATCTGCAGGATGCCTGCAAGGTCGCGATTCTCGACAAATCTCCCGTAATCGATCCCGCCGTGGCCAAAAGAGTCAAAGCCAGGCATGTCAATGAATATTATCGCCTCTTTGATGCTCCTGTGTATGAGGAAGCGGTCCGGTCATTTCTGGACGCCGGGAAAAGAATCCCCAACACGCTTTTGACGTCCCTGCTCAATGAATTATTTATTTTAGAATACAGATGGTGCGATGATCTGTGGTACGATGCCCACCCGTGTTTAAAATAGGTTCTGAAATGAAACCAACGGCAATGCTTTCCTTGGTTGATATCGGGCGGTCTTATGAGGAACTGGCTTTGGAGTTGCAGATCTGCGATATCGGCGGTCTGTTCCTTGCCAGATACCGGGATAAAGCCTTGCCGGAAGTGGTAATCAGACGATTGAAGCTGGATTTGCCACAACAATTTCATTTTTCCATTCCCGTGGATCGGGTTAGAGCCCAATTCACCAAATTCTTTTGGCTCAGTTTTCAACACATGGGCCAACGCCCCAATATCTTTCATATCCTGGGTATAGAGGAGTTGCCTGAGAAGCGGCTCAAACAGCTTTTGCACTATTTGCACCTTGGCCGTGATCTTCTTGTGCGGCAGCCATATTCCCTGGTTTTTTGGGTGTCGCCTGAATTCCACAAACGATTGGCCAGGGAAGCCACTGATTTCTTTCGTTGGGTCTTTGGTGTCTATGATTTCGATGAGACGGATCTCCGGCCGGAATCTTTGTCTCAGCCGACCCAACCCGAGGTGACCGCTTCGGTCCTGTTGGATCATTTTAAGACATACCTGACGAACGTCATTCGGCAGTACAAAAAATGGCAAGAGGTTAAGGACGGTGGCGAGGATTTCCTTATTGATGTCATGGGCCGGGCTGATTTGTTTAACCTTTACATTCAATCCTATTGTGAAGACAAAGACCACCAAATAAGACCGTTGGATAAAATGATGTCGGAATTTCTGGCCGACCCGACCAGGAACTTCGTAACCTTACTGGGTGACTTCGGAACAGGTAAGTCTTCATTCTCTCTTCGCTACTACATTGAATTGGCTGAACAATATCTGACAGATGAAATAAACCGCATTCCCATCTTTATTTCCCTAAAAGATTATCAACACGAATTAAACATAGAAGACTTCATCACCAAAGAGATATTTGAAAAGCTTAACATACCGATCTCCTTGCCCGCGTTCCAGGAGCTAGCCCTGGCCGGTAAGTTTGTCTTTTTCGTCGATGGCTTCGATGAGTTGGCTGCACTCTCCGATCACGAAATGACGGTCCGAAATTTAAAGGAATTGACCAAATTATCATTCGAAAACATCCTTTTTATGACGACCAAAGCCGGTCCTCCTCCCCAGGCCGATAAAGTCTTCTTGACCTGCCGGACCCATTACTTTCTGTCGGAAGACCAGATAACCGAATTATTTAAGACAGACTATAACGTTATCTATCGGAACTACATCACCAAGACGACGTATGAAATACCTCGGTACTATCTAAAGGAATTCAACGATGCTCAGATTGCCGAATATGTCCGGAAGGTGACTGATGATGACACAAAGACTGAGGAAGTCTTAGGGATAATTGATAATACTTATAACTTAAAGGACCTCTCCACCCGACCGTTATTGTTGG
>JADFYN010000250.1 GCA_015233055.1 Deltaproteobacteria bacterium | reverse complement strand
TTTTGGGGCAAGAGTTAAATCCCTTTTACTTTTTGTTTCATTTTGGCCCAATCAAAGCTTTTAGCCAGCTTGAGGGCTTCATCGCCGTCAATTCCTTCAAAATGGAAGATAAAGACCGCTCCGCCACCGGTTCCGGCCGTGGTCTCTATGGCCACATTAATACTTCCGGAACGACCCTTCTTGTTGTAGACTTGATGTACGCTGAACCCATCTATCTTGCCGAATTTCATTCGTGCCTCAGGCATATCTAGATCCATCGGCTCGGTTTTTTCGGCCGGCACGGCAGCCATGGCATGTTGCCCCTTTATAATGACAGCCGTAATCTGATGATCACCTTGGGTATATTTTTTTTGGGCTGTGACCATTTTCCCCCCAGCCATGTCCGCGTTGACGCCGGTGGGTGCCTGGCCTTGGCATCCCGGAAGAGGGGGAAAGCAAGAATAGAGCGACTCATAGGATGCCCCGGCCGCGGCTCCGGCCAGACCCAGGGTGGCCAGGGTGACCATAAGGATGATACGCAAACCAGGGGCTCCCCTTCCTTTTAGTCCGAAAAACATCATTCACATCCTCCTTTGATAATGAAAAACGGTGTCAGGTTTACTTTTAATGTTGTGTTAATGCCTATTTTTTGGCCTTAAGCTGCGAGGCGGCTTTTTCTTGGAAAAGCTTCCAGTCAATCCGGTAATTGCTCTTTTCAACGGCGTCCCAGACCAGATGTTTGTATCGTCTTGAAGCAAAATAGGTTTTCAATTCTTCCGCAAAAGGATGGACCTGGTGACCACCTCTCCAGGTAAAGATATTGCCTGTGCCGGTCTCGGTGCAGCAACCAAGGTGCATGGCCCAGCTTACGTCGGCCAGCGTGTAGTCCGATGTATCTCGGATTAGAGCCATAAGCTGTCCTTCATCGGCCGGATTTAAGAATTTGAACCGTTCCCGGTACATCCGGGCATTATGGTTAAAGCTGCGGGCAGTTGACCACGGCTTCTTTTCCGATCCTCTTGGCCATCAAAATCAAGACCATATATATCTCGTGACCTATTCCCAAGCCAGGGTAATCTTGTCCCGGTAACGGGGGGCGTTGCGGAGTGAAACTCTCTCTTGGATTTTGCAGGCAAACCCATTCCAACATGAGCATGCTGAAGCCGTTTGTTTTTTCACCCGGCCCGGATGGGTTTGAAGACGGGTGCTGCAGTGAACCCTCAGTCAAGATCATTTCTATTAAGAGATGATCCGGGTCTTCCTTGCCGCCGAAAAAGACTTTAACCAACTGTCGATAAGGATCGTCGAGGTTGAAGATCAAACGGAAATCGTTAAAGCCTTCTCTTTTAAGTATGTTGAATATTCCGTACTCTTCAAAAACAAAGCTCAGACCGTCAACGGAGTAATTATTTAATAACAAATCTGATTTTTTGAACGCGGTCAACCCGAAAGACAGATCTTGTTCGGTCAAATCATAAGAATTGGAACTGGTCCGTCTAAGGACGGTGGGGTCCAATCGCCGATAAATCCGTTTAAATCGTTTTTCTACTTCCTCCAGTTTCCAGTTGGGACGAACGGTCATGACCGGGCAAGGGCTGTCATTAATGATCCGGTCGGCCGTACTTCCGACAACCAGGTCGCCAATCTCGGTCCGTCCCTGGGTCCCCATCACTATCATATCAATATGTTCTTTGATCGTAGTCTGAAAGATGGCCGGAATTGGAGGTAACTTGGAAATTAGAGGGATTATGTGAGTGTCTTTTGATAACACGGTGGCCTGTCGATGCAAGTCACTCATTAGCTCATCCGGGCCGGCCGCCTCGTCCACGCGCCCTCCAGAATCTTTATTGAAGCTGAGCATTCGCTCCCGTTCATGGCCCGCATGAAGGATGACCAGTTCTGCCCTGAACGCGTTGGCCAGGGCTATGGCATACACTAAAGCCAATTGAGAAGCCTCGGAAAAATCTGTTGGGTAGAGTATCCTTTGAGGTGGAAATTGTCTGGGCGACTTGATCATCTCGGTCATATCGTTTTCCTCCCCCCAGAGATTCACCGCCTCAAATTTTTTTATAAACGACTTGTATTCTAATGGCTTGATGGAAATCACCGGACACCTGGTCTTTCTAATAATGCGCCAGGCCGTGCCGCCCATGATCACGCTTTCCAGACCGGTTGTCCCATGGGTGCCCTGAATGACCAACTCAGGATGAATTGTTTCTATGGTCTGGATGATCTTGACAAAAGGCACCCCTTTCTCGATTCGGCGGGTATGTTTGACCCAATCAACGGGGAGAGATTGTAAAAACAAGTCCATCTGGTCCAGCGCCTTCTTTTCTTCCTCGGGCGTAGCTTCCGATTCTTCATTGGGACGGGAGATGTCGGGAAAGAAAACCCTGGCTGAAAGAGAAAAGGCCGGAATGACGTGGAGGAAAATAATTTCGGCGTGAAAAACACCGGCCAGTTTAACGGCGTAAAGGCAGGTGTGTTTGGACGTGGGTGAAAAATCAATGGGGGTCAGGATTGTATTTACATTGATCATGATTTTGTAATGAGAATTAAGGAGATGAAAACCGGTATGGTCAATGGGTGCCTTTGGAAGGCCACGACAAGCCAGAGATATAAGCATAGATTAAGTAACATGGCGGGCAGCGGATGTCAAGAATCATCAGAATTAGACGAATGGCAAACGCATGAAATATTCCTTAAACGGCTCAGTCCAAATAAGCTCCGAAGGAGCGCTCTATGTTAGCCCAGGGCAGCGCCCTTGGTAAGGGGCTACGACAATACAAATACCGTATAATAGTCACATAAAACCGCCGACGATTCAGCGGACTACCCCTGGTTATGTATCCCGGCGTGTGGATATCCTTCTAGTCTCGCATAGGATTAATAAATTTCTAACCACCACCCAAATGATACGTTGCCGATGATTTTATGATTGGTTATATTGTATTTTATAAGGGCCTCATACCATACCAAGGGCGCTGCCCTGGGCTAACCTAGAGCGCCCCGTTGGGGCTTATTCGGAATGGACTATTTTAAAAAAGTTAGCACGATTGTTCGTCGCTTAACTCAATGACATTGGCGGTCACTCGACAAAAAAAGAATATTTGGTCATTTCAATTTAATTGGCTGTGATATAAAGATAAATTTTTAAATTGCAGGATGGATCTGAAAACTGAATGCTTACGATTTAAGATCCGGCCCGGCTGAGCGATCCCCGGCGGGACAGGGAGGAATTGCCATTTCCTGTCAATCCATGATTCATCGGTCAATCGGAAATATGACTTCATATTTTATAATTATATATAAAATCAATAAATTAATCATAATACAGGTATCGTAATGGGAGAGATTGATTAGAAATCATCCAAATATAGGAAATTTAGCTTCCTATTATTCTCCAAGGTAAGCAATATGATCTAATAAAACAGTATATTCTCCTCTTGGCACTCCTATTGCATTAAGGCGCTCAACCATCAGTCATTAGTTTCGGACCCGCAGATAAGTTGAAAGAAGTCTATGGCCAAGAAAAGGACACCCGGCGGCGAAACCTCTGAAATCAAAGGCCTTGTCATTCCTGAATCCTGGAATGAGGCTGGAGAAGTGGTTGAGGTGCTCATTTCGGGCTTCGACGAAGTGAATTATTTGGTGGAAAAGGGCCCCCACGCAGATGAACTGGTGGCTTTGATCCATAAAGAGGTTAACGTAAAAGGGATACTTAAAGAACTAAACGGAGGGGTAAAGATGATCAAAGTTGATGAGTACCAGGTAGCGGAGCGCCCCAAGTCACGGGGTATCGTCAAAGCCATTGTGGTTTTGATTTGTACCTTGATGCTGGGCCTTGCGCCGGCATTACCAAGCATGGCGGCCGATGATTTGAACCCGGCCCCCAAGGCCACGAAAGTCAAGAAAGCCAAGAAAGTAGTCAAGAAAGTCAAGAAAGCCAAGAAAGCAGTCAAGAAAGTCAAGAAAGCCAAGAAAGCCAAAGCCGCTGCGATGTAATTTGGGCTTTACGGCCACGATTCGAACAAGGTAGAAGGCAGTTGGGACGATCGTAAACTCAGATTTAGATTCAGACTCGGGCAGATAATCCAAAAGGAATGAGAGGCTGGCGGTTCAGCCGTCCGTTTGTTCTCCTTGCCTGCTTCAACCATTGGATCTTCCAGTCGGGGCTGTGATCGTTCCTGGTGCTGAGGAGAAAAGAGATAAGTCCACATGTTGGTTAACTCACCACCATCGCTACCGGGTGCCGAGACCAATTTAGGACGGAATAAAGTTTTTCAAAAACGGGAATCACGTAAACCAGACGCAGGCCGGCCGGACTTAACCAGAAGATCGATCCTAGTCCGGCTGCCTGCCGACATAAAGGACCTGCACATGAACTCTATCATCAAATATATCGGGTTCCTTTAGGGCCCCTGAATCTATTGGAGATATCAATGAGCCAGACCGTCCTAACCAACAATCATGCTGAAATCTTACCGGAAGAAGTCGAACCCCCATCGCCATCTCGTTGCGTAAGCAATCTTGCCGAACAAGACCTGGTTGGGTGCTCCTGCCTCGCCGACCTGATTCAAGACACCATCCCCGAAGCAAATAAAAAAACTAAGGCCCCGTCCCTCACGTTAGCTCCGAGTGTCCGGTTTGGATCTGAGGCCCGAAAATTTCGTCGTCGCTTTTTCCCAACCGCGACTCAAGCCGACTGGAATGACTGGCACTGGCAGATCCAGCACCGGATTACCGGATTGGCCCAGTTGTCTCGTATCATTCGGTTATCCCCAGAGGAGCGGGCGGCCGTAGATGACTCCGGGCAAAGGCTGTCGCTTAACATTACGCCGCAATACCTCAGCCTGGTGGATCCGGACGATCCTGATCAGCCCATTCGTCGTTGTGTCGTCCCGGTTGTCAACGAACATATTGCGGGCCCCGGTGAATCAGATGATCCTTTGAGCGAGGAACGCGATCTGGTTGCCCCGGGATTGGTCCATCGTTATCCTGACCGCGTCCTTTTCCTGGTCACCGGCTTTTGTTCGACCAACTGCCGTTATTGCACTCGCTCGCGACTGGTTGGCCATGAACATGGAACCTCCCGTTACAGTCGGAGGAACCTGGAGAAAGCCTTGGATTACATTACCGCCACGCCTACAGTGCGCGATGTCCTGATTTCGGGCGGTGATCCCCTAACCTTGAGCGATGAACGTCTGGAATGGATCTTAGCCGGGCTGCGACGTATTCGGCATGTAGAAATAATTCGCATTGGGACGAAGGTCCCGGTGGTTCTCCCGCAGCGGATAACCTCAGACCTGGTCAAGATGCTTCAACGG
>JADFYN010000024.1:22323-23219 GCA_015233055.1 Deltaproteobacteria bacterium | reverse complement strand
AGATAAGGCCCCTGGCTAGAGATGATCGTTTGAGTGGAGTTCGTCAGTCGGACATGAACTCGCTGGTCACCTATCCGACTGAATTGGGATGGATGGTCAAGTAAGTTTAATTTGAGCCGGGAGCTTTCCTCTCTGGAAAGCGGGAGCATGGGTGACGTCTCGATCACACTTAAGGCCGGATAGAGTTTGACCACTCCCGCGAAAGTGAAGCCCCGGTGCCCTTCCACCCAAAAATCACAAATCTTCTCCCGCCAATGATAACATTGATCCATATGCTCAGCCCCAGTATGGAGCGCGACAGACAAGCTGTATTGACCCGGTCCGAGGCTCATATGCAAGGCATAAGCCGCACAGTAAATTTTACCCGCTGTCACTCGGATTCTTTGCCTTAATAGAAAGCTATTGGTCCCAAACAAGATCCCGCCAAACTCATCATGAATACTAAAGCCGATAGTCAATGCGTCGGTGGTGATTGATGATTCGATCAAGATATAAATCGTCGTTTCTTCGCCAGCCATGACATAATTTGTTTTACCGGAATCTTTACCCCACACATAGGCGTAACTGATTTTAACTTCTAAGCTGCCGAAATTGGCGGCTGGAACATAGTTGATTGTAGCTATTTCTTTGTGTAATTTCATAATGTTAAAATGGCCAACATCTTCCGTGTGGGCAGGTGAAGTTGTTTGCTCATATTTACTCTTAATGCATTCCAACAGGATTTTTCGCTTCTTTTCCTCAAAAAGGCTCACTCCGTAATCATACAATTCCAGATCAAGTTTATTTAATTCTTTAATATCGGATAGAGTCCGGTCAGATAGTTCGTCCATAGTCTTTCGTCCAAAAGTATGATTAATTAGGGGGATGTCACCTACAAACGGCCAGTTGCAATCGTA
>JADFYN010000024.1:0-22252 GCA_015233055.1 Deltaproteobacteria bacterium | reverse complement strand
CATAGCCAGATTCTCTTTGGCCGATTCCAGTAGCTGCCGGTCAGGCATGGTCGGATCAATTGCTCCAGCTAACTGCATAACCTGTACGTTCTGGATATCTAAGCTCCTATGATTCCGATAATATGTGACATATTGAATCAAATCAAGGCGTTTGGCCTGTTCAACGGTATGTTTTGATGTTGACTCGACGTTATTTCGATAAAAATAGTATTGGGACAAAAATCGGTCCACCGGATGGCGAAGAAAAGTAAAGCAGTATCTATAATTAAAAAACTTTCGGAGCTGGACGCCAACAAAATGGGAAACTGCAAACCAATGGCCGGATATTAATAAAGGTTGCAAAGTAGCCAAAGTGTGCCTATTCAGGTTAAGACCTGCAGTATCGAAAGATTTTACCTCGGCGTTGCCCAATATATCTTGAAAGATTTTATTCAAGGTTTTACCCCCGGTTTTGGGGATATGGAGAAAAAAGTATTTCATTTTATTCAGTTCTCATACCTGGCGCAATGCCGAAAATTTCGGGGCGTTTTTTCAGCTCCCGCATAAAATTTTGGGCGATGGCGGCCCAGTCGAAGTTGAAGGCCACATGCCGCCGGGCGGCAGTGACCTGGTCGATCCAGTCTTCCGATTTTTTGTGCGTCAATTCCCTGATCGTCTGAGCAAAATCAGCCAACTCACTGACTAAAGCATGTTTGCCGGGGGTAATGGCCAGCCCTCTAATCCCCGTGGGAGTGGACAAAACAGGAATTCCCTGAGCCATATATTCCAGCATCTTAATGTTCGTGCCGGAGCCGGATTGCATGGGGTTCAAGGCAAGATCGACAGAGCTTAGAATCCGATCTTTTGTCCGCTCGTCCACCACCCCGGTTAGCCTCATATTTGATGGTATGTGGTGATCCTTAAAGTACAGCCCGGAGCTCCCGAGCACGATAAAATTGACCTCCGGAATCTCTTCCGCCAGCGATATCAAGAAGGACACTGCATCTAAATTGGGTCCATGCCAACTGCCCAAAAAGGCCGCCATATAGCTTTCATCTCCTCCCTCTCGCTTTATTCTGCGGCGTTGCCCGGGATCTACATAATGAATGGCGACGAGATTGACCCCGTTCGGCACCACCACGATATCATCCAGCTTAACTTGATATAACTCAGATAATTTTTGGGCGTCTTCGTAACTGCAGGCAAAGACCAGGGCGCTTTGATGGCAACATTGGGCTTCTACCTGCCGCGTCAGCTCAATCAGTTCTCGACCGGTCTCATTATGGGGGATGATCGAACTCTTAAGTTCGTATTCAACGTTATGGGACTCGTGCCAGATGGGGGGGCCGCCGATTTCTTGAACCGCTGAAAGCAAATAAGGATGCGAAACGACAACGGCCTGGGATGACGACATGGATTGGCGCAGCGCGGCCATATAATCCGGCGTCAGATGATATAACTTGGGCATAACCACGTCGGTGACGGGCACCTGAACCCGGCTTACATACTCGCATTCAGCCTGATGATGGGCACTGGATTTGGGGATGCGGATCTCTCTCAACCCTGGGGCGATGTCTTCATCAAAAGGCGGTTCGCCATAATTGGTGATGGTCACCAGTTCCACCTGAAATTGTCTGGCCAGGTGACGATAGAGATGAAAAATGCGGTACTGTCCTCCTCCTTGGACCGGATAAATGGGAAAGGTACTGGTCACCGTCAGCTTGGGACGCCTGGAAGAGACGACCGGGCGAGGGCGGGGCGGGGTCTCGTCCAACAATCGGGATACGGTATTTTCCCAGGTGATATCGCGGACAAGCTCATAACCTTTTTGTCCCATTTCAGCAGCTTTCTTTCGATGCGTGTTAAGATAGTCTATCTTCTCGGCCAGTGCTGAGGCCACAGGTGGCACGGAGAAACCGGTTTGGCCGTTGGTCACGAATTCATTGGGGCCGCCGGCGTCGGTGGTGGTCAACACTGGTTTGCCACACATCATCGCTTCAATAGTCACCAGCCCATAGTCCTCATCATAAGGCAGATAGGGAACAGCTAGAGCGTCGGCGTAAAGATCAATAAGTTCCTGATCATTGACAAATCCTAAAAACTTGATTCGGCCATCGTCCCCGGCGACGGCGCGTAATTGCTCCACATCGGGACCAGTGCCGGCGATTCTAAGTTCAATGTCGGCGTTGGAGGCTTTCATCGCTTCAATTAGTAATCCGACCCTCTTGGCTCCGTCGAGCCGGCTGACCGTAAACAGGTACTCACTTTTCCCAAAATGAAATCCACGCAACTTAGAAGGAGGATAAACGGATTCCGCCCTTACGCCTGAGGGAAAGTAATCCTGCCTGCCAACCACATTACGGGAAATGGCCAGGTATCTTTTGATACGCTGGCGGCAAAGCCCAATGCCGTCCAAGTAGCGAACTATCTCCCGGATAAAGGGGCCAGGAAATTGGAAGGCGGTTGGATCGATATCGGTTGCACTCCTGAGTTGATTCAGGCATTCGAAAAAAGCAGTTAAAGAATTCGGATTTTCTTGATTTCGGTAGATAAAATCTAGGATAGCCGCCAATCGGTGATCAGACGTCTCAAAGGCTATAGGTCGGCCGGTGAAATGATAGGTATCGTAAAGGCCACGCAACCGGTGCAACAAGTAACAGATATGATGAGGGTGGGCAACCATCCAGGACGGATATTTGGTGGAGATGACCAAATCAAAATGTAATAGATCAAGTTGAGAAAAAGCTTGATAACTTGATATGATTTCCCAAAAATTGTATTCTGGGGACGGGAGCTTAAAGAGTTCCGCCTGATGCGACGTGTGCTGATTAATATGTTCTAATAAGCCCCACGATAGATTTTCCGCTCCCCCGAT
Organism: Deltaproteobacteria bacterium; assembly: GCA_015233055.1. Taxonomy (GTDB): domain Bacteria; phylum Desulfobacterota; class JADFXK01; order JADFXK01; family JADFXK01; genus JADFXK01. Next base: position 19,398 of record JADFYN010000024.1, on the reverse strand, counting down.
AGTAAATGGGACCGGGCTTGGGGACACGATGGCGATTTTCATTCTTCTCTCGCAAAATAAGTTATTGGGGAGTATCGGCCATTTTTGGCTCTAAAAGCTATCAAGAAGCTATCAGCTTGTCGATTACGTTTTCCCAGGAGATATTCATCCGGTGGTACTGCTCTAGACCGTTGGCTCCCATCTGCCGAGCCAGTTTTTGGTTATGATACAGTTCGTCAATGGCTGCTGCTATGGCTGCCGGCTCTGGAGGAACTATCCTGCCGGTTTCGCCGTCGACTGCAAATTCCAACGATCCGCCTGAATCATGGCATGTAATCACCGGCTTGGCCGACAACATGGCCTCCAGCGTGACATACCCCAGGTCTTCGTCATATGGCCCGAAAAATGTGGCCAAACAATGGGCGTAGGCAGTGACCATCTCCGCTTCGGAAATCCGACCGAGTAATCGGACGGAGTCGCCAACATCGAGTTCTCGGATTAATTGCTCCAACCGGGGTCTGTCCCCGCCATCGCCGGCAATCAAAGCCTTCACCGGACTGGTCGCCAATTTCATGGCCTTTATTAAAAGATCTTGCCTTTTTAGACCCTCCAATCGGCTGGGGCAAAAGATATAGGGCCAAGCCGGTGCATGATAAAATCGTCCCAACCAGGCGGGTGGGTGATAGAGTGGGGTGGACTTAAGGCCGTTATATATCTGAAGACGCTCCGAGACACGGCGGGAGATGGTATAAATTTTTTTACATCCAGCCAGGTGGACGGTGTCCCGACGGGTGATGTCTTCTTTTAATCTTACTTCTTCTGGGGCCGGAACGTGGTCAGCAGGGGAATTAATCCCCCAAAGTTCATAGACCGCCCTATGCTGATGTAGCAACCAGACCACCTTATGGGAGTGCCGGAGATAATAAGTCGGAAATTTTAAGCAAATAACTATGTCAGGGATATACCCATTCAATTGCTCAAAATTTTCCGTTTCCCAAATATCCATACTCCTTGCGACTTCTTTCGGTGGACCGAATCGGAATGGCATCGCCGCCGAGTCTACTTCATGACCATGCCTCTTTAAAGCCGAGACCAACCCTTGGGCAAGATATTCCGCTCCGCCTCGCATATAGGGAACTTGGACCGTAGCCACACAAACTCTCATATTACTTGTATCCTCTTGTTGGTTATTGTCTGGTCCAGCAGCCATGGCTATCCGGTACTCAATTATTCGAAGGTGCAGCCCTCTTGTCAATCCTTATAGGCGATCAAAACGAAATCACGAGGGACATCTATATACTTGTTGATATCCTCAAAGGCATAGTCCCTGATATTGATCAGGCGGGAACCCTGCTCGGAACGCTCGACAAAAAAGCCCGCTACGTCGCAGAAACCACGTTGTTCCGCTGTAAATAGCAGAGTTTTCGGGTGAATGTGATTTATATGGGTGGGGTCGAGGTAAAAATCCACACTTGAAACCAACATATTTTGAATATTGGGCAGTTCCAACAAAACTAGGCCGCCGTGTTTCAGAACCCGTAACGTCTCGTCGAGCAGGTCCACCACATGTCGCTGCGAAAAATGTTCAATAACGTGAAAGGCGGAGACGGCGATCAACGTATTGTCTTTCGTCTCCATCAAGAAATCAAATATATCGTTTTCATGCACGCTAAGGCCGGAATTTTTGCACAGCGAAATAAAAATCCGGTTCTGATCCACACCCAACGGAAGATATTGATGGTCCATGAGAAGTTCCAGCCATTCTCCGCGGCCGCAGCCCAAGTCGACGATGGTGTGCGTATCTTTGCCGAACTTATGGGACACGTCGGCGATATAAGGGAGATAGATCTCAAGGCCAGCCTTGATGTCGTGTTTGAGACCGCGAAATTCATCTTCGAAGGAGACATAGAACGAATCCAAAAAGTGATCCTGTTCGCGAATAATGCAGGCTAATTGCGTTTCCACCAGCGGCGCCGGAGCGGGCAACCTTTTTCTGATATCTTCGAACAGGATTTGCAAACGGCGTTGTTGGTCCACTATGCTATACTTTAATCCATTTATTTGTTTATAAATCTTTTCGGTAACCTCACCTATTTTGCCACCCACTTGTTCCTGCAAAGAAGCATCCCTTTCCGAGACATGTTGATGAAACTGGCCATGATATTCGGCCATAGTCTCGGTCAATCGGTTGTATAGTTGCTCTTGAACGGCGTTTACTTTATTCGCCAGCTCGTTTCGCCATTCAGACTGCACCGCCAGCAACTGTCGATCAAGAGTCTCAGAAAGATATAATTCATCGGGTTTATCATTCACAGCCCGGCGGACATCCGCCAGCTCGTTTCGCCATTCAGACTGCACCGCCAGCAACTGTCGATCAAGAGTCTCAGAAAGATATAATTCATCGGGTTTATCATTCACAGCCCGGCGGACATCTTCCAGAGAGGCGTTGATCTGGTGGTTATTATTATTGATGGTTGCAAAAACAAAGCGCTCAAAATTTTGTTCATAATGACGAAGTTTGGGGAGCCTCAACAAGGCCAGGAAAAGATTAACAAAATAGCCCAGAATGGGTATCCGCAAAATTAAATTTAAGGCCAACTTGGGAGATAGACCCCTTATCTTTGTTGCTGCTTGCTTACCCTCGGCCGAAGATGCTAGTATTTTGATAAGTTTTAATTTGGTTAATTCACCTTTTCTTAATTTGTTCAAATAAAGTGAGAACCCTTCAATATCCGGATCCCGCTTCAGTATTCCGCGATATATATTGCGAATAAATTCTTCATCATGATATCTTGTAAGGTCGGATACATGATAGATATCTTGAGATTGAAAGTTGTCATCTTGCGTAATGACGGGCAGCGGCCCTATCGAGGCGGTCCCCGCGAATACCGGAGTCGTCTGATTTGACTTCGACACAGCTTCTTGTTTGATTTTTGCAATGAGCATATCAGTCGAAATATGATCAAAATGGTTCTCATCCATTGCAACACCTCTCTATGTACGGGACAAAAAGTAAAAAAATGTCTATAAATTAGTTTTATATTCAATGGTTATCGTCTCAATAATTCTTTGCCGTAACCGATCACCCGAATGCAAAGGTTAACAAATCACCTGCACCTCTGGCTTCAATCTGACCAGTCCGGTGGACAGAAAGTCGGCCGCGCTTAACACCTCAAATATTTTGACATTATCTATCCAGTGGTAACAATCGTCAATATGGACGTCTTGGGAATGGGCGGCCACTGTTAGGGTATACTTTCCGGCGCCTAAGTTAAATTCATCGATGCGGTATCTGACCCTGCAGTCAGATCCGGGTTGCAGCTTAACCGGAACCTTAAGGTGGAAGGTATTCGTCCCGAAGACGTCCTGGCCGAATCTGTCCCGGATTAAAATGCCGACGGTGATATCCTCAAACTCGATGTCGGAAGTAAGACCTATCTCGATAATGGTCGGCTTTCCCGAAATAAAACAATCAACTTCCTCACCGAGGTCATTCAACATCAGCAGCGATACGATTTTGGCCTGAAAATTGCCGTAACCTTCTGCCAAGGCCCCGGCATGACACACCGGGGTGTCCATTCTCTCTGTTTTTTTGGCTAACATATAGTTATAAATATTAATTACTTGTTCCGGATCACCCTGACCGACGACTTCCCCGTGATCCAACAAGATGGCCTGGTTACAGAGGATCTTGACGGCATTCAAATCGTGCGAGACGAAAATGATCGACCCGCCCTCGTCTCTAAACTTCTTAATTTTTCTAGAACATTTTTGCTGAAAGTAGGCATCGCCCACGGATAAGGCTTCATCGACTAAGAAACATTTAGGCTCGGCATGAATGGCCACGGAAAAAGCCAGCCGCATGACCATGCCCGAGGAATAAGTCTTCAAGGGTTTCGTAATAAAATCTCCTAATTCTGTAAATGCGACCACCAGGTCCCTTTTTTGATCGATTTCCTCCCGGTTCATCCCCAGCAACAGGCCATTCATATAAATATTTTCCAGCCCGGTCATTTCCAAATTGAATCCGGTTCCCAATTCTAAGAGGCCTGTGGTGTTGCCGTCACAGATATAGGCTCCGCCGTCCGGCAGAAGAACCCCGTTTAGAATTTTGAGCAAAGTCGATTTTCCGGCCCCGTTCTGGCCGATAATGCCTAAAGCCTCGCCGTCGGGCACCTCAAAAGAGACATTATTAAGGGCGCGGAATTCCGTGTGGTATGTTTTCCCGAACAGCAATTCCTTAAGAAAATCCGTGTGGGAGTTATAAAGGCGGAAAATCTTGGTCAACGACTCGGTCTTAATCATTTATAACCCTGAAAGATGTGGTGGGCCGCACAGAACACGGCCATAAAATAAACGCCGCCGGCCACGATAAGGTAAATACCCCGATAAATGAACATAACTTTTCTCTTAATCAACAGAATCATACCGCCCGCCGGAAGCGTGAAGACAACGGCGATGGCCATGAATTGGAATATGTCCCATAGTCCCTTCATATTACGTCGCGAATCCCTTTTTCCAGCTTTCGGTAAAACAGATAAGATATGATCAGCAACCCGTGGCCGATCACTGTGATGATCATTAAGTTAAAAAAATTTGGCATCTTATCAAAGACGAAGATGTCGTGATAAGCTTTGATAAAGATGAAGGCTGGATTATAATCAAACCATTTGCTAGTCGTTTTCGGCAGAATGTTGATGGTGTAGACGATGGGTGTGAACCAGAACCAGATTTGGAGGACTATTCCGGTCACTTCCCTCAGATCACGAATAAATACCTGAAAAATTGCAATTAAAAATCCCAAGGCATAGGCGAAGATCTGGTGGGTCAAATAGATCCAGGGGACAAAAATGATCCAGACAGAGATAGGAGAGCTGAAACCAAGGAGAAATCCAATATAGATGAGGATACTGATGACGAAAACAGCCGACTCGGACAAGACGATGTACAGGGGTAGGTAGGGCAGGGAAATCTTTATTTTGGATATAATGGCCTTCCTGTCCGAAAAAACCGTGGCCGACCGAGACACCGTATTGGCGAAAGCCGTCCATGGTAGAATCCCGGCCACAAGGTAGGTACTATAGGACATCGAGGAAGATGACCCCGGCAGCTTACTCCCCATAATATTTGAAAAAACTACAACATAGATAAAAATAGTGAATAACGGCCAAATAAAAGTCCATAATACGCCTAACGCTGAACCCGAATATTTTTCAACCAAATCGCGCTTGGTAAATTCCAACAACAAAGAAAGATTCATGAACCCGCCATCTCCAAAATAAGAATTTTCCCAACGCCATGCTTGACTCTCCGGGAGAACATCGGCATTGGGACCCTTTGTTTAACTATTTTAGCCTGTTATATAATAAGTTTAAGTTTGGCTTATAGATCCCCGACCACGGCGATCCGCGACAGGGTATTCATGTGAGAAACTATTTCCTCGTCCCGGACAAATGGTGTAATAAGATGCTAACGGGGCCGTTGATTGGGAGGAAGGATTTTTGGGACGGTAGCTTCGCCTAAGCCAAGAATGGAGGCGATTGCGTCGGCAAGACAAAGAAGGGAAAGGGTACCAAATTGATTATTATTTCAGATTACAATGGTCTTCCTCTCGGATGTCGTCTTGACTCTACCTCCCCGGCGGAAGTTACTTTGGTCGACAAAACCCTAATCCAAATCAAGGTCCCCAGGACGGGACGCGCAGACCCACAAGTCGACTAAAGTGGGTGGTTGCCGACAAAAGTTATGATCGCGAAAACACAGACTGATCGTCAGATATGAACGGCGTTCACTGTGCCCCCGGCATTCTTAACCCTCGTCCTCCTAATCATAACACGCAGGAAATTATAGAGAGATTCTACAATTCTGAATTTATATTTGTCAAGACCGATCTAAGATGATTATGTATATGTCAATACAATTTCATGATTATTCTATCAGAAAAGAACACCTCGGTCAAGGCCGAAACCGTGTCCGGACGATCACATCCCGGCAGGCGGTTAAATGCCCAGGAAGGCTTCCTTGACCTGCGTATTTTCCAGAAGCTCGAGACCGGCACCCTCCATGACTATTCGGCCGTTTTCCATCACGTAAGCGCGGTCACACATTTTCAGCGTTTGCATGACATTTTGCTCCACCAGCAGCACCGCCACCCCCTCCCGGCTAATCCTTTTAATGATGCCGAAGATATTTTGAACCAGAATCGGGGCCAGCCCCAAAGATGGTTCGTCGAACATCATCAGCTTAGGCAGGGACATCAGACCGCGGCCGATGGCCAACATCTGCTGCTCGCCACCCGAGAGGGTCCCCCCGAGTTGCTTTCGGCGTTCCTTAAGCCGGGGGAAAAGATCATAGACATAGTCCATGGTCTGGAACCGCTTGGGTTTGGCCTCTCCATGGAGCGACCCCATGATCAGGTTTTCTTCCACACTCATCTGAGTGAATAACCTGCGCCCTTCCGGGACGTGGACGATCCCGTGTTCGATGATCTTATGGGCCGGCTCTTGATCAAGGCGATGGCCGTTAAAAGTAATCTGACCTTTATCCGGGTGCAACAACGAAGAAATAGTTTTGATGGTCGTTGATTTTCCGGCCCCATTAGCCCCGACCAAGACCAAAATTTCATTTTCCCGCACTTCCAGGGACACGTTCCACAAGACCTGGAGGTCTCCGTAAAAGACGTCGATTCCATCAACCTTGAGCATATTCTTCCCCCAAGCAGGCCTCAGGTGAGGCATTGATCATATTCTTCCCCCAGGTAAGCCTCAATTACCGCCGGATTGCAGGACACCTCCTGAGGCGTTCCTTCGGCTATGCTCTGGCCGAAACTGATGGCGTGAATGCGGTCGGAAATGGTCATGATGATCTTCATGTTGTGTTCCACAATTATAATCGTCACTCCCCGGTCGCGGATCTTCAGAATCAGCTTAATGGCCAGTTCAGACTCAGTCGGATTTAGGCCGGCCGCTGTCTCGTCCAGCAGCAACAGTTCCGGCCTGGTGGCCATGGCCCGGGTGATCTCCAACCGCTTCCGCTCACCAATGGGCAACCCCCCGGCCAGGGCGTCTTTACGGTGCAGCAGGCCGCAGAACTCCAACGTTTCCATGGCTAGGTCATAGGCCCGGGCCTTGGAGTTGGTCCGGGAAAAGGCGGCCGCGATGACATTGTCCAGCACGGTCATCCGGCGCAACGGCCTGACCACCTGGAAGGTCCGGCAAATCCCCAGCTTGCAAATCTTATGGGTTTTTATCCCGGTGATGTTTCGGCCTTTGAAGAACACCTGACCGCTGGTCGGGATGTGAAAGCTGCTGATCAGGTTGAACAAAGTAGTCTTACCCGCCCCGTTGGGGCCGATCAAACCAAATATTTCTCCTTGTTCAACTTTAAGACTGACATTCCCAACCGCAGTCAGGCCGCCGAAATGCTTGGTCAGATTTTTGGCTTCCAGAAAGCTCACCGTTGAACCTCCTTTTTGCGCCGCGGGATGAACGCCCCGATAATTTTGCCCCAGTCTCCCACGATACCGTTGGGCAGGTAGAGGATGACCAACACGACCAATATCCCGAATCCTAAGACGTGAGCTTCACTAACATATTTAGCGGCCACCTTGACCGCCTGGGCATCGGTGACGGCCCCCAGCCATTTGAACAGACCAAAAAAGCCGGTCCGGAAGAATTCCTGCAGCCCGACCATGATGAAGGCCCCGACGACCGGTCCGTAAATGGTCCCGACGCCGCCGACAATCCCGACCAGGATGGCCATGATGGAAATGTCATGGAGCGAAAACACCACCTTCGGGTCGATGAAACCCATGTAGACCATATATAAGGCCCCGACCATCCCGGTGATGAAAGCGGAAATGTTTAAAGACAGCATCTTATAGAACTGGGTGTTGATGCCGAGACTTTCGGCAGCGTCTTGATCTTCCCGTATGGATAGGAAATAATAACCCCACTTGGTGCCCATGATTACCTTGACTCCGGCTACGGAGATGACTGCCAGGGCAAGGGCAATGTAATAGTAAGGCACCTTTGACACGTAGGTCTGGACGATCAGGATGCCCACCATGCCGCCGGTCAGGGATTCCCAAATGGTGGCGATATGCCTTAAGATCTCACCTAAAGCCAGCGTGACCAGGGCAAAATAAGGCCCCCGCAATCGAAAACTGATCCAGCCAAAGGGGAAGGCCAGGGCCATACAGACCAGGCCGCTGACAGCCAGACCCCACCAGGGCGACAGCCCCAACTTGAAAGAAAACAGCCCGGCCGTGTAGGCGCCTACCCCAAAAAAAGCGCTGGTCCCAAAGGAGACCTGACCGGTGCATCCGGCGATGATGTTCCACCCCGTGCCGATGACCACCCACATCAGGACCAGGATCATCAAATGCCGATGGTAATCGTCCCGCCATAGTAAGGGGAATATAATCAATAAAATAAGTAAGATCAGCGGTAAGTATTTTTTCATGAGCGTCCTTTCCATAGACCGTTGCAATGGCTCAAGGGGTAAGAAAGGGTCAGGCTATATTTTGGTCAATCGTTTGAAACCGCCGGGGATAAAGAGGAGCACCAGGATGAAAATGATCAGGCCGATCATGTCATCAAAGGCCATCCCGATGTAGGTGGAGCCAAAGGACTCAGCCAGGCCCAGGGTCAACCCGCCTAGAATAGCCCCCACCGTGGAACCCAGACCGCCCAAGATGGTTATGACAAACGCTTTCCGGGTGAAAGGACCGCCGATATCGGGAAACAGGTAATAGATGGGGATGAGCAATGATCCGGCCGCGGCCACCAGGGCTGAACCGAGTCCGAAGGTGATGATGGTAACCCGCTTGGCGTTGACGCCCATGAGCAGGGCCGCGTCTTTGTCCTGGGCTGTGGCCCGGATGCACCGGCCCATGTCAGTCTTGAGTAGAAACCAGAACATTAGGATGGTAAAAGCTAGGGCGATGAAGAAAGCCACGGTCAGGGCCAGACTAAAGGAGATTTCGCCGATAAAGAAGGTCGAGGTGGAATACGATGTCTGGACCGATTTATAATCCGACCCAAAAATGAAGTGGATTATCTCGGTCAGGACCATCCCGATCCCCACGGTCATTAAGACCTGGTTCTCAGGTAAGATGGACTCCACTTCCAGCAGCGGGTTAAGGGTATACTTTTGAATGGCCATGCCCAGGACAAACAGGGCCGGCATACTTATGAGCAACGATACGTAAGGGTCAATGCCCAGGAATTGAAACAGGGAATAGGTGATATACATGGCGATCATCATCAATTGGCCGTGCGCCAGGTTGATGATGCCCATCACGCCCATGATCAGGGTCATCCCGATCCCGATCAAACCATACAGGCCACCCTTGAGAATACCGGCCACCAGTGTCTGAAGAAATACCTCCATGCGCCCTCCCAACTTTCCGTTCGTCGGAATTAGTCCGCCCGGATCACCGGTATGGCCGGGTGAGGCGATATCCTCCCCACCTGGCTCTACCCGCTGAATGGGTTACCGTTTGCTCCAGGGGGGCACCGGGTAGACATATTTCGCCGTGCTGACGTTTTCCGGCCAAACCGTCTCCAGCTTCCCCTTCTGCCACTGAACCAGGAAGGTCGGAAGTTTGTTTTGTTGGGTCATTTTCCCGTAGGAAATGAATTTTACCGGGCCGAAGGCGGTCATCATATCGGTCTGGGCCATGGCCTCACGGACGTCGCCTGGAGTCAGGGATTTGGCTCTTTTCAAGGCATCGGCAATGACGTAAATGCAGGCATAGGCCTCAGCCCCGTGGTATTCGGTCAAAGAATTATACTTGGCTTGAAACTTGTCGAAGTAGGCTTTGGCGCCCGGGTAAGGGATGGATGGAGTCCAAAGTGTGGCGGAATAAACGTATTCCGTGGAATTGCCGGCGTTCTTTTGGAATTCCGGTAAAGTGAATCCGGCCGCGCCGCCGATGAACAGTTTCGGGTTGATATTCAGCTCCTTGGATTGCCGCATGAGCAGAGACGCGTCCATGATGTAGGAAATCATATAAATCAGATCCGGCTTGGCCGACTTAACCTTGATCAGTAAGGGTTTAAAATCGACGGCCCCGGATTCGTATCCTTCTTTCAAAAGGACCTTAAGTCCGGATTTCTCGCATTGGGCTGCGAAGTCTTTGGCGCCGGACTGCCCGAACAGGGTATTTTCATAAATTATAGCCACGTTTTTAACATCGCCGACTTTGGCCAGGAAGCCTTGAACGGCCTGAGGGTACTCGCTCACCGGGGGGCTAAGCCGGAAAATATATTCCCATTTTTGCTCGGTGATATTATCCGCGGAACCGGTATTGACCAGGAAGGGGATTTTATGCTGCTGAGAGACGGCCACGGCGGCCCAGGTTTCGGAACTGGAATAGCCGCCGCCGATGACGATGACCTTGTCTTGGGAGATCAATTTTTCGACTGCGGACCGGCCTACGTCGGGTTTACCTCCGGTGTCTTCAATGATCAGCTCGATTTTTTTGCCATTGACGCCCCCTGCGGCATTAATCTCATCCACACCTAAAATGAAAGACTTCCGTTCGATTTCCCCGAACTTGGCCAGTTCACCGGTCAAAGGCAGAATCACCCCGACTTTCACTTTGTCTTGGGCCAAGGCCCCGCCGGCCAGGATACCCATCAAGCAAAAGATCAGTGACATCAACAAGGCACGCTTTCTCATCTTGGTCCCCCCCTTGAAAAGAGTTTAATTTTTCAATCTTGGCTTGAATGATAGGGAGTTTTCAATGACAAGTCAAGAGAAAACCAGGTAAACCGGCAATTCCAATTTTGACCCGGATGTTGTTATGGGGGTGGTGCCAATGGGGCTGAGGGACTTCATGGATTATACTTTGAACGGTCGTAAGCTGCGCTGTTTTTTTGTGTACTCAATAAATTATCATATATTTATTTCAATATTCGTGCTATAATTTGTTAACGACAGCATCCAGTTAAAGTCGGGTGATTATTCTGCTCCCGGTTGACTCCATTAAGATGATCTTGTGGTCCTTAAGAGGGCACGATACAACCAACATCATTACCCCTAAAACAGCCAATTATGACCGTGCCATGATATGTTACTCGCTTTGACCAGAAAATTCATTTTCTTCCCTTGACAATCGCGCTTAATCATATTAACATAGTATATAAAGTAGGATTATTCTGTCACGTAATCCACCCAAACCGGTCAATAAGGGATAATTGATTAAAAAAATGCATTAAATTGTAAAAAAATCAAGGAGGCGGAGATGATTAAATTTGCGGATGTGGCCTTAATGACCCACGCCACCTTCGGGATGTTGTGCATTATCGCCAGCGTCTGGGTGTTCGTGGATACGCTTAACGTCAGTCAAGGCAACCTGGTCCGGATAAAGTTGATGAGTCGGGCCGTGGCGGGTTTTATGTGGCTGGCTTTTCTGATTGGGGGGTACTGGTACGTGACCTATTATTACGCCGACAAGGCTTTGATTTTAAAAGGCCCGTGGCCCTTTGCCCACCACCTGGTGATGGAGACGAAGGAACACCTGGTGCTTATGCTGCTCTTGCTGACCACTTTTCTGCCCATTACCGCATCCGGCAATCTTGTCGCCAATAAGTCCGCCCGCAATGTGGTGCTGTGGGTGGTCGGGTTGATTATCTTGACTGGAATTCTCATGGAAGGGTCTGGGGCGATCATTGGGATGGGTGTTAAACTGGCTGTCCTACCAAAGTAGAAAGGTGCCGTCATGAAACATAATGAGCTGGAAAAATACACGATATCATTTGGCCTTTCGTTAGCCATCACGAGCTTGTTCAGTGCCTTGCTGGTGATCCTTAAGGAATTATGTGAGCATTCGGTGCTGGTGTGGATGGGTAAGGCCACCGGGCATCATTGGATGACCCACGGGATCATCGATGTGGTGGTGTTTGTGGCCCTGGGGTGGTTGTTAGGGACGCTTAACGGCGGCCGGGGAGTAAGTATCTCGGCGGAAAAATTTATCAAGACAGTAGTCGGAGCGGTAGTGATCAGCGGCTTGATCATCGTGGGTTTTTACACGGTGGATATGATGGCAGGCTAGCCGGTTCGGCCAAATTCGAAATTCATTAGTCTCAATTCGACACTGAATTGATGTTCCGTTTTGATCAGGTCCACCCGACTCCAGCAGAAAAATAACATAATCGTCGCTCGATGATAACCGAGACCGGGGAATAAGGGGCTTGCTTATTTCTCGGTCAGGGAGCCGGTGACGGATTTTTTCATTCTTGTCGCGCTTGCCCCAATTTCCCGATTGAGTTACCAGTTGAAATTTGATATCATTGTCTGATCGGAGGGATAAGGATACCTGTCGCGAACACGGCTTGGTGTCGCTGAGTTCGGGATGTCAAAACTCGGGCGCTCCTACCTTCGGGGATGCCGCGGGGACCCTCCGGCCGAGTGTAATCGAAAGACCAAACAACCTCACCGCGAATAACCCGGTCGACGAGCGGTATCTTTGATTAATAATTTGATATTAAATGATGTTTTGTGGATAGCTAATCTATAACCAATCTGTGAGGTGGCCGATGAAAGCTATGGGGGGAGGGTCGTTGTCTCATAAGTCAATTCGTTCTATTTTCAGCCTGATGGTGTCAATAATGGTCATCCTGGCCGGACTGGGTCTGGGGTTGACCATGTCTCCTATTCAGGCCTGGGCTGGTCCACCCTTTTTAACCGATGATCCGGAGCCGGTGGAATACAAACACGGGGAGGTCTATCTGGCCACCCAGTTCCGGTATGACCGTGATGCGGGGAAATCTATGACCCTGCCCCATATGGAGGTCAACTATGGCCTTCTGCCAAATCTTCAAATCCATCTCATCACCCCCTTTGCGTATATCCGGCCAACGGGAGGAGATGCTCATTATGGCTACGGGGATACGGAGGTCGGGGCCAAGTACCGGTTTATCCAAGAATCAGAATTGTGCCCGATGGTGGCCACTTTTCCGCTCCTGGAAATCCCCACGGGAGACAAAGACAATGGATTGGGCAGCGGGGAAGTCCAGGCCTTTATCCCCCTGTGGTTACAAAAGAGTTGGGGACCCTGGACAACTTACGGCGGTGGCGGCTACTGGATCAATCCCGGCGCCGGACGCAACAATTACGGGTTCTTTGGCTGGGCGGTGCAACGGGAGCTGACCAAGCAATTAACCCTGGGCACGGAACTCTATCATAAGATGTCCAGCGAGGACGGCGGCGAGAGCGAAACGGGATTCAATGTCGGCGCCATAGTCAACTTTACTGAGAATCATCATTTATTGTTCTCCGCCGGGCGCGACATTTCCGGTTCTAATCTCTTCTCTGGTTATCTTGCCTATCAGTTTACTTTTGGTCCCTGAAATTCGTCTTTCGTTGAAACCATCCACTAGATCAGCCCAAACCGTGACTGTTCCCGGCCTGGAATCACCGGGAGCAGTCACCCGCTGCACGAACCTGACCACCCGGGAGCAATCACTATCCTGCAAGCCCATCGATAAGTGCCTCACCGGCCAGAACTTGGGCATATACGGAACCAAGCGCGGCCATAAACCCGGCCTGAACATACTCCGCCGGAACATCGACACCGTTAAAGGTTAGATTCCTTGTCGCGCAAGCGTCATGAGCGATAGTACACCTGTAGCCGGCATCAAATGCCGCTCTGACCGTGGCATCAATACACATATGCGACATCATGCCACATATGGTAACGTCATGAATATCCATACTGACTAAAGTGCTGTCCAGATCTGTTTCCCGGAAGCTGTTTGGATAGTGCTTTTTGACGATTGTTTCATCGGGTAGGGGCGTCACATTTTGGTGAAAGTTAATCCCTTCCGTATTTGGCAGAAAAAAAGTTGCTCCTTCACGTGTTGAGATATGTTGAACGTGAATGATCGGGAGATTTTTTTCTCTAAATGTCATTAGCAAACGGCGGGCTACATCGCTCGCGGCTGTTGATCCGACCAACTCCATCCGGCCGCCGGGAAAGTAATCTTGCTGTATGTCGACTAAGAGTAAGGCCGTATTCATTATTCATCTCCTCTACTTGTTTGGTTTTGAAACTCTCGCTTACGGATATTCATTTCAAAAAATTCAATGAGCCGGCCTTGAACTATCTGAGTACATTCGCCGAGGGTGTTAAACCCAAGCTTTTTGTAGAGCCCAATGGCCGGAAAATTATTTTTTCTGACGATGAGGTGGACCAGATCAAACTCCAACTGTGAAAAACCTAGTTTCATAGTCGCCGACATGATCTCTTTTCCAACCCCTTGTCCTATCCGGGCCGGGTGTACGGCAATACGCAATTCTGCTTCTTTGTGGCCCGTAGTGCTTAAGATTGAAAATCCGATAGATTCCTGGTTTGCTTCCGCCAGATAACACCAGGTGCCGGGTTTCCGGCTAAATTCTTCCAGCCATCCGTTTTCTCTTAAAGCATAATCCATCTGGGCATAGCCGCCCCGATAACCCGGCCAACAGGTTATCACCTGAATATCACATGGCTTAATCAACCGTAAAGTTATCATTCCACCTATCCTTTCTGTAACCGTGCCGGTAGGATTGCCGCAACTTGCGAAGTCGGCCAGTCATATCCAACGCCTTCTTTCTAATTGGTATAGCATAACTCCATTCTGTCAGGAATGACAAATATACAATGATTTCTGCCATAATCTCCTTGTGGGTGGATTTTTTTGCTATCCTCGAGGCGAACCGACTCATGGAAGCGGGGAGAAATCCGATCCTTGAACTTCAGGTCTGGATGGCCGAGAACCTGAGGGAGGACCTTTCGGTCGAGGTCCTGGCGTCACAAGCAGCCATGAGTCCCCGGAACTTCGCCCGTATCTTTGTCCGCGAATTGGTGATAACCCCGTCCCGTTACGTCGATCAGTTGCGTCTCGAAGCCGCCCGGCGCCAACTTGAACAAACAGACAGAAGCTTGGAGGAGATCGCCGCTGCATGTGGATTCGCAAGTTCCGAGCTGATGCGGTGTGCTTTCCTGCGGTCTATGGGGATCACCCCTGGGCGGTATCGCAATGTTGTTGAGTTAAGGTGCGGCTTGGAGTGGAATCCACCTCATTGTCTGAACTGTGATTATTTTGATCGATAATGATGTTTGTGGAAGTTCATCAACATTGGTAGGGGCGAGGCATGCCTCGCCCCTACGGATGGGTTTTCCCATGGCTTACCCTGTAGCCCAACAACTGGGCATTCTGCTTTAATCATAGTCTTTCTATAGAAGATCACAGGCGATTATGCTGCACCCTTAATTCAACAGCATTGGGCGTTATCGGGACCTATTCAGCCCGGCGGCCTCGAGGACCTCCCGGTCGACAAAAACCGCCCCCGAACCCGCATCGCGGCTTGATTTCCGGCTAGAGTTATGAGATGCTGCTTTAGCGTGGGATACGGGTGGGATCAAGTGAAGACAAAACGGGGCGGCTCCGGTCATCCCGGCTCTAAAAAACCAGGTAGCAGACTTATCCGAGACGACTAACAGCCTCTGCAGGTTGCCCTTTTCTCAAGATATCGAGAAGCGTGAATAAATCCGGCATAAGAAGAATCATCATATACTTACTCATTATCATCGCGGCCACGACTGTGGGCACGGGGGCCGGGGTGCTCTATGCCCTGACAAACAACTTACCCCCCATTACCTCCTTGAAGCATTTTGGCCCTTCAGCCGCGACCAGGGTGTTATCCCGTGACGGACAGGTCTTAGCCGAACTATGCGTGGAAAACCGCGTACCGGTAAAACTGGATCAAGCACCTCACGATCTGATTAATGCCCTTTTGGCCGTCGAGGACAAGAAATTTTATAGCCACCTGGGTCTCGACTTGCCATCGATTCTACGGGCCGTTTATTATGACATCAAAGCCGGGGGGTACGTCCAGGGGGCCAGCACTATTACCCAGCAGGTGGCCAGACAATTGTTCCTCTCTCCGGAAAAAACCATCCACCGCAAGATAAAAGAGGCCATCCTGGCCCTGATGATCGAACGGCGCTATACCAAGGAAGAAATATTCGAAATATATATAAATCAGGTTTACCTGGGGAGCGGGGCTTATGGCGTTGGAGTGGCCGCCCGAACTTATTTTGATAAACAGGTCTCCGAGCTTAGCTTACCCGAATGCGCCATGTTGGCCGGACTGGCCCAAAACCCGGTCAACGATTCTCCTCTGGCCGCGCCGGAACGGGCCAAAAAGCGGCGCGATCTGGTCTTAAAACTGATGATGGAGGATGGGCAACTTGATCCCTTAGATTATCGTCTGGCCACCATTGCGCCACTGGGATTAAAACCAAAGCCGGAGGTAACATCGAAAGATTATTACTTTATCAGCCATGTCCGGGACATCCTGGAAGAAAGGCTCGGCCGGGAGATGATCTATCGGGGTGGGTTGACGGTCCGGACCACCCTAAACCAGACCATCCAGGACGCGGCAGATACCGCCTTCAGGCAGGGCTTCAGCCAGGAAAACAGCCCACCGGACGGGGCAATGCCGAATCCCATGAAAGGTGCCTTAATGGTGCTGGACGCGGACTCGGGAGAAATCCTCGCCCTGGTCGGCGGCCAGCCATTATTGAATGAAAGCTTACAGTTATGTTATCAGTTCCTGCGGCCGGCCGGGATGATGTTCCTACCGGTCATTTACGCCTGTGCCCTGGAGCGAGGATTCACCCAGGCCGACGTCTTAACAGGTGGAGGACGCCAGGCGGGCCGGAGCAATGGTTCGGGCAAGACGCTCCGCTGGGCCTTGACCGCCTCGGATACAGGGTTGGGCGCCGCCCTGATGGCCAAAGTGGGCGTGGTCCCTGTCATCACCATGGCTCGTAAATTAGGTATCACCGCCTACCTGGAGCCTGGCCCGGAATTGGCCCGGGGAGAATTCACGATCACCTTGATGGACCTGGCCGCCTTGTTCCAAACGATGGCCAATGGCGGGGTCCATGTCCCGCCGAGATTCATCATCGACGTCAGAGATCGGATGGGGACGCTTCTCCACGCCGAAAGGCCGGAAAGGCGGGTCGCACTTAAACCGGAAACGGCGGCCATCATGACCGACATGCTGACTTTCAGATCCAGTCGTGATCCAATCGGCGAGTCAGCCTCCATCCAGGGACTCATTGCCGGGAAACTTGGGTTGGGACCCACAAAAGAAGATGCCTGGCTGGTGGGTTACACTTCTCAGTTGGTGCTGGCGGGGTGGATGGGGTGGTCTCCTGATTCACCGCCGGGACTAGATGCACAGGCAGTGAAGGGGTTGAAAAGAACGTTCGGTTCGCTGGTGGGCAGATTGAGTCACCAAACGTTGGGCAAGGGGTTCATCCGGCCTGAAACGGTGATTATGGCCCCGATGAACTTGTTCACCGGCAAATGGGGGGAAACAGACTCACCGGAGGTCGTGGAAGCCGCTTTTGTAGAAGGGACCGAACCTCCCGAACCACCGGTGGAGGAATCTCAAGAAGAGGAAGAGCCTGCCACCAAGGAATAACCGGAGACATTATAGTTGAATTTGATGTCAAACAATAAATAGACCGCATTTAAAATATGAATCCCTAATACTGGTTTCTAATCAAATGTGGGCCGGAGTATGATGAATGAAAAAGAATTACCTGGACAAGATTTTCTGGATCAACACCTGATGGGTATTTGAATCTAACCGTTTTTTATGAAATAGCTCATCTATTTTAGAGCGAGCTTCCCTTTTCTCAATAATGTTTCTTTCCAAAGCTTCCATAACCCGTCCAGCAATTCCTGATACCGTGATGCCTAAACTTTCAGCTACGCCCCTGCCATCATTATCTTCTATCAAGAGACCACAATTTAATTTAACGGCTAAAGAAATGGCCTCAACCTCGCCATAATGCAAATTTTCTATTCCATCTGCTCGGACAATTGAAAATTTACTTTTGACCTCTATCAAGTTGCCAATATTGTATTTTTGAAGATACAGCCTACAATCACCAAGGCGAAAAGACACTTCTTCCAAAACCTTGGGCGGAATGATGATCTTGTCATAAAGCTTTTGGATAAATCCAAAACCATCTTGCATCTTTTCCAGGGTGATCAACGGACCAGTATTACTCACAACCTTTCTCATAATTTGCCTACAGAATTAAGCTCAATTTCAGCGTTCCTGGGATCATTACGCATGGTAGTAAATCCAAATTTAGGTAAAACATCTTCTTCAAATTCACGTCGTGAAATGCCAATCAACTCACAAGCCTGCTTTGAAGTCAAAATACCTTCATGAAACAACGTAGCGGCAACAGACTCTTGAATGAATCCTGGAGTCAACCCTAATTCATCCATATTGATTGGGACCCTTATTGATATCTCTTTGGTTTGCATGGCTTGTTTCATCTCTCAACCTTTGGCTGCAGTGTCCATATTTCAATGCAAAAATTACCACTTGCTACGTCACCGTTTAACGACCAATTTTCCTTTTCGGCTTGGCTGGTGGTATTACATTGGGTAAGTTCAGATAAAGGACACAAATGTTTCATGAGTAACAGGCAACCCTCAAACCCGGCTTCGCAAGGCGGCGATTTCCCCAATGGCATTGAGGAGCACCACCACGTCGTCCTGGGTGTTGAACCAGCCGGGGCTGATCCTGACCGTGCCGGCCGGAAAGGAGCCGATGGTCCGGTGGGCCAAGGGGGCGCACTGGAGTCCGGTTCTGACGGCCACGCCGTAGATCGAGTCCAATACATATCCTACCTCCGCCGGGTTGACATCTTTCAGGTTAAATGACACCATTCCCGTGCGATGGAACTCATTGGCCGGACCATAAACTGAGACTCCCGGCATTTCGACCAGTCCTTGCCTGATCAACCGGCCAAGCTCTCTTTCCTGGTGCTCTATAGCCTCCACCCCGGTGTCCAGCACGAAACTGACTCCTTCCTTCAAACCACAGATCCCGGGCATGTTGGGCGTTCCGCTCTCCAGGCCATGGGGCAATTCCCCAGGCTGGATCTCCAATTCGGAGAAGGTGCCGGTCCCCCCTTCCACTAACGGTTGAACAATAATACCCTGATCCACATAAAGAAACCCTGTTCCCTGGGGCCCCAGCAACCCCTTGTGACCTGACGCGGCCAGCATAGAGACCTTCCACTCGGCCACGTGCAAGGGCAGAATCCCGGCCGATTGGGAGGCATCTACAAACAACGGCACTCCTAAGGCCGTACACCGGTGGGCCACTTCAGGCACCGGCATGATCGTCCCGGTGACATTGGACACGTGGGTCATGGCCACCAGGGCCGTATTCTTCTTTACCGCTTTGAACATCTCATCCGGGTCGAGCATCCCCTGAGCATCGCAGGGAATGATAGTCAGTTCCAGCCCATTCATCTCCAGTCGCCGCAGCGGCCGGATGACCGAGTTATGCTCCATAGACGTGGTGACGGCATGATCACCGGCCTTG
>JADFYN010000249.1:2912-5314 GCA_015233055.1 Deltaproteobacteria bacterium | reverse complement strand
GCCGCCCGTCATGCCGTAAACGGCGTTATTGACAAAAATCGTGCTAACCAGTTCACCCCGGTTGGCCGCGTGGATACTCTCTGCCGTGCCGATGGCCGCAATATCTCCATCACCCTGGTAGGTAATCACGAATTTGTCCGGCAAGGCCCGTTTTAGACCGGTGGCCACAGCGGCAGCCCGACCGTGGGCGGCTTCACCCATATCGATATCCAGGTAGTTGTAGGCCAAAACGGCGCATCCGGCCGGCGGCACGCAAATGGCGATCTCAGCCAAATCAAGCTCTTCTAGTATCTCGGCGATCAGCCGGTGAATGATGCTATGGCCGCAACCGGGGCAATAGTGGAATGTATTGGGTTTGATTAACCTGGGCTTTTTAAATACCTGTTTCACGTAATGACTCCTTGGCGGTAAATCCCGTTTGAAGACCACATCCGGTACCGGCGGCTCCGTCGTGAGCCGGGCTACTTGGCGATATCAAACCTGAGATAATGGCTGGAAATGACCCTGGCCACTTCTTCCGGGTTGGGGATGATGCCGCCGGGGCGTCCATAAAAATGGACATTACTCCGGCCCTCAAGGGCTAGCCGGACATCTTCAATCATCTGGCCGGTGCTCATTTCAAAGACCAGGACATGGCGGACCACCCGGCCGATATCATTTAAGATTTTTGACGGGTACGGCCACAGGGTCTTGGGACGCAACATCCCAACCTTTAAACCCTCTTGCCGGACCATGTTGATGGCCCCTTTGGCGATCCGGGCCGCCGTACCGTATGCCACCATCACCAGATTGGCGTCATCTAAGAGATAAGACTCATAGTCTACCTCTTTTCTAGTGATCATCTCATACTTCCGGGCCAGCTTCCAGTTGTGCTCTTCTTCCACCGCCGGATCCAACAACAATGACCTGATGATCCGGCTAGGCCGACCGCTGGCTCCGCCTAAGGCCCAATCCTTCTCCGGCAAAGTGTCTGGATCGATCATCTCCGGAAAAACAACCGGCTCCATCATCTGACCCATCATGCCGTCGCCTAAAATCATCACCGGTGTCCGATAATAATCCGCCTGCTCGAAGGCCCGCCGGGTCAGGTCGGCCATTTCTTGGCCGGACGCCGGAGCCAGCACGATATTTCGGTAATCACCGTGGCCCCCGCCTCGCGTCGCCTGAAAGTAATCGCTTTGGGCCGGGGCGATATTGCCCAGTCCAGGCCCGCCCCGAATCATGTTGACCACCACGGCCGGGAGTTCTTGGGCGGCCAAATAGGAGATACCCTCTTGCTTAAGGCTGATCCCAGGGCTCGATGATGAGGTCATCACCCGCTTGCCGGCCATGGACGCCCCAATGACCATATTTATGGCGGCCAGTTCGCTCTCGGCCTGGATAAAGACGCCGCCCACTTTTGGCAGAGCGCCGGACATGTATTCGGGCAGCTCATTTTGAGGAGTGATGGGATAGCCGAAATAATACCGGCATCCCGCCCTGATGGCCGCTTCCGCGACCACGTGACTGCCCCGCATTAGTTTTTTATTCACGATAAACCTCAATGGCGATATCCGGACATACAATGGCGCATAAGGCGCATCCAGTGCATTCGGCCGTGCTGTCTTCCTTAGCCTCTTGCCCGTCGCAACTGGCCGGATAATACCCTTTCTTGTTTAACTTGTCCGAAAACACGATTATTTTCTTGGGACAGGCGGCCGTGCATAAGCCACAGCCCTTACATTGCTCCCGATCAATTTTTATCGAACCCTTCAAGGGACACTCCTCTAATAATCTTTACCGGGCCGCGACCGGCTTTTGACCTCCAATACCGGGTCTGGCCGGATCGCCTGTTTGGTCAGTCGTTAATGCGAAAGTTTTTCTTATAGTTATATCCGAAAAAGATGTCAACAACAAAAATCAATTTTGACAAAAGCCTAACCCTGAGAACGCCGCGAAGAATAGATGACACTGAGTTGTCCCTTGATTTTATAACTTATTTCTTTACCCCGCCAAAATTATCGGCACCCTCTTTTTTTCCTCCGCCTGCCCCATGTTAGGCTTTTTCATTTTTTTATGAAATCCCCCAGCCCGACGATGAAAATTTCTTTTAAGAAATACCATTTTATGACATAATACAAAAACGTATAGAAAACCCTTAATGCCTATTTAACCCTTGCGAGGATCGATTATGCCCTATATCGCCAATACCGACGCTGATCGACAGGAGATGCTCAGGCTGATCGGAGTGCCCGCCCTTGACGATCTCTTTGCCGATATCCCAGCAGAATATTCGCCCGGCTCCTTCGATCTGCCTCCAGGTTTGTCGGAATTCGATGTCAGGCGCCGCCTGGCCCGGTTGGCCGACAAGAACGGCTCCCACTTGATCAACTTCATTGGGGCGGGATTCTATGACCACTATA
>JADFYN010000249.1:0-2691 GCA_015233055.1 Deltaproteobacteria bacterium | reverse complement strand
TTACGGGACGCCGCAAGGTCATCGTGGGAACCGAGGTCAGCCCGATCTACCGCAAGATGATCTATTGCTACACGTCCAACCTGAATATTGAGTTTAAAGAAATGCCTTGCCGCGGAGGAAGCGGGGGCGAATGCGTGGAGAATTACTTTGACCGCAACACCGCGGCCATTATCATCCAGAACCCCAATTTCTTCGGCGTGGTTGACGATTACTCCGATCTGGTCAAGGCAGCCCATCACGTGGGCGCCCTGGCCGTGATGAGTGTCTATCCCATTTCCCTGGCCCTCCTGAAGACACCCGGAGAGATGGACGCCGATATTGTGACCGGAGAAGGCCAGTCATTGGGCCTGCCGCTGTCCTTTGGCGGACCATATCTCGGATTCATGGCCACCAAAATGGAACATGTCCGAAAAATGCCGGGACGCCTGGTCGGCCGAACTCAAGACGCCCAGGGCCGGACCGGATTCGTCTTGACCCTCCAGACCAGGGAGCAGCACATCCGAAGGGAAAAGGCCACGTCCAACATCTGCACCAATGAGGCCCTCTGCGCCCTGGCCGCGCTGGTCTATATGTCTCTCATGGGCAAGCAGGGTCTGGTGGAGACGGCCCAGCTCTGCCTGGACAAGGCCGCCTATGCCAAAGAGAGATTAGCCGCCATTCCGGGGGTGACGGTGGCCGACGCGCCGGTGTTTAACGAGTTCGTGGTTACTTTGCCGCGGGATGCCGGGGATGTGGTCGGCCGCCTGATCGACAAGAACATCGCCGCGGGATTCCCCCTGGGCCGGTATTATGAAGATATGGACCGGTCCATGCTGGTGGCGGTCACGGAAAAGCGGACCAAAGAGGAAATCGGTCTCCTGGCCGAATACCTGGCCGCGGAACTCTAGGGAAACCGACTGAACACCTGAATCCGGAATAGGGGAAAACATGAGCCTGATATTCGATAAATCTGTAACGGGACGACGGGGCGTGACACCGCCAAAAGGTGATGTGCCGACTAAAGGACGAATCCCGGAAGCTTATCTTCGGGCCGCCCCGGCCGAATTGCCGGAATTGTCGGAACTGGACGTGGTCCGGCATTTCACGGCCCTGTCTAAGAAAAACTTCGGGGTTGACGGCAACTTCTATCCCTTGGGGTCCTGCACCATGAAGTATAACCCCAAGTTCCTTGAGGAGGTGGCCGGACTGGACGGGTTTGCCCAACTCCATCCTCTTCTGCCGCAATTACGACGAGGCGGGATGTTGACCCAGGGGGCGCTGGAGGTCATCTATGAACTCAGCCAACTGCTTTCCGAAATCACCGGAATGGACCAGTTCACCACCCAGCCGCTGGCCGGGGCCCACGGCGAATTGACCGGGATGATGATCATCGCGGCTTACCATAAGCACAAGGGCAACCACAAGACCAAAGTCCTGGTGCCTGATGCGGCCCATGGGACCAATCCCGCCACCGCGGCCATTGCCGGCTATGAAGTGGTGTCGGTGCCTTCGGATGACCAGGGGGGGATGGACCTGGCCAAGTTCGAGCGGGCCTTGGATCAGGAGACCGCGGCCGTCCTGCTCACCTGTCCCAATACCCTGGGCCTGTTCGACCGAAACGTGGCCAAAATCGCCGAAATGACCCACGAGGCAGACGGGTTGATGTACTACGACGGGGCCAACCTCAACGCCATCCTGGGCCGGCTGCGGCCTGGGGACCTGGGCTTCGACGTCATCCATCTCAACCTGCACAAAACCTTTGCCACACCCCACGGAGGAGGTGGACCGGGCGCCGGACCGGTCGGGGTCAAGGCTCATCTCGCCCCATATCTTCCCGTGTCGCTGGTGATTAAACGCAACGACGGAACGTACGCCTTAGAATATGACCGGCCCTTATCCGTTGGCTACATAGCTCCCTTTTACGGGAACTTCGGCGTTCTCGTCAAGGCTTATGCCTATATCATGGCCTTAGGCCGGGAGGGATTGCTCCGGGTCAGCGAAAACGCGGTGCTCAATGCCAATTATCTCATGCACAAACTAAAAAAATACTATGACCTGCCCTACGACCGGACCTGTATGCACGAATTCGTTCTCTCGGCTAAACGCTTAGCCAATCGGGGCGCCTCGGCCATAGATATTGCCAAGGCCTTGATAGACTACGGCATTCATCCACCCACCGTCTACTTTCCGCTGATCGTGAAAGAGGCCCTGATGATAGAGCCGACCGAAACCGAGTCAAAAGAGACGCTGGATCTATTTGCCGACGTCATGATCAACATCGTCTCCAGGCTGGACCAAGAACCGGGCTGGGTCAAACAGGCTCCTTTCGCCGCCCCGGTCTCCCGTCTCGATGAGGTGGCTGCCGTCAAAAACCAGGATTTCGCCTCGATTTAATGGGAATCGGTGCACGTTACTCGTTGCACGTTGCCGGTTGCCTCCAACTAGCGACAAGCGACAGGAGCTTTCAAAACGTTTAGATAACCACGTCGAACCCAGCGACAAACTCACAACATGTAACCTGAAACCTGTAACCTGAAACATGAAACATGCAACCTGTAACCCAATGTCATTGACTTAAGGTTGGGCGGTCATGCTAACTTCTTAAAAATGGCCCATTCCGAATAAGCCCCAACGGGGCGCTCTAGGTTAGCCCAGGGCAGCGCCCTGGGTAGGGGCCAAGACTATATAAAATACCATGTAATGGCCACATAA
>JADFYN010000248.1:2366-5319 GCA_015233055.1 Deltaproteobacteria bacterium | reverse complement strand
CCGAAGGCGCGGTTCGTTTGCCGTCCGGCCGGTTTACGCCGTTACTCGCCCAGAGGATGGCGGCCAGGTCAGTGGCTGACAGCTCAGTGGTCTTGTACTTCCGGGTCGTCTGGCGCCGCTCCAGGGCGGTGTACAGGTCAAAGTTGGCCAAGGCGGGACGTTCAGGCAGGACGATATCTTTACTTTCCTGCGCCCAGGCCGGGGCGGCCAGAAGAAGGATTAACGCGAGGATCAGCATTTTAGGTACATAGTTTTTCGTGGTCATTATTCTCCTCCCAATGAAATTACGATTAGTTGATGGCTTTTTCCGAGCCGGCGTATTTGAAGCACGTATTTTATCACAGAAAATCATAAGCCGTGACAAAAAAATTGACTCACCGCCGGTTTATTTAGCAATTCAATAGAGTTTTGGTAACGAGCAGCTCTGACGGGGACCCCCCAAAAGGCTCAAGGCCGGAGCTTTCACCCCAGCCTTGATCTTACTTTTTCGGTTTTTGTTTTTCGGTTCCGACTGTGACATTGATACGACTGGTACGGCTACACTGATTGACTTTGAGCTTAACGTACTTGACTTGCTGTTGTTCATCCCTGGTTACCCGGATTGTATCCGGCCTTGGGGCGGTTATTCCACCAGGAGGGTTAAGGCCGCGGCAGTGTCGCCCGCGGCGCATCCGGCGAAGAGGCCGTAGCCCCCGCCCAGGATGATTAACTCTTCGATCATTTCGGCAATGCACCGGCCGGCGGTGGGGCCTTGGGGATGGCCGAAGACGAGGGAGGAGCCATAATTGTTGACGATTTTGTCGTCGATTTTCATCATTTTGTTCATGTAGACATCATTGACGGCAAAGGGGTTGTGGGTCTTGACGGCCTTCAGGTCGGCCACTTTCAAACCGGCCACGTCTAAAGCCATTTGGGCGGCCGGGACCACAGCCGCGGCCATAAAGCCCTTTTTCGCCCTGGCGTAGCCATAGGACAGAAGTTTGACCGTGATGTTCTTGTCTTTGCTCAGCTCCTGAGCCTTTTCTTTGGTTGTGACGATGAAACCGGCATTACCGTCGGCCGGGTGGGTCTGGGCGCCAAAGGTAATCACGCCGCCGGGCAGCGCCGGCCTTAATCCGGCCAGTCCCTCCGCCGTGGTGGGGAACACGCCTTCATCGGCCTCGACCACGACCGTTTTTTTGCCCATCTTCAGATCTAAAGCGACCATATACCGTTTTTGGAAGGCCCGGTCATTGGCCAGACCATCGGTATATTGCTGATACCGGCGCAGGGCCATGGCATCGCATTCTTCCCGCGTAATTCCGGCTTCTTTGGCCACGTTTTCAGCCGTATGGATCATGGCGTTCTTGGCCCAGGGGTCGTTGCCGAAGTTGTCCATCAGCCAGTTTTCGTGGATGACCTGGCCGCCCGGTCCCACCGGATTGGGGAAAACCATGTGCGGGCCATTGGAGCAGCGGTCAGCTAAGGCGACCAGGATGTTGCTGTACATGCCCTGGTCAACGGCGGCCGCGGCATATCCGATGGCCGTGGTCGAGGTGGCGCAGGCCTGGCTGAAGATGGGTCCGCTGACTCCTTCGGCGCCGATCATGGCCGCCAACCAGGGGGTGCCGTAAAAGCAGGCCGGCTGCGGGATGGTATAGCCTAGGAAGACGCCGTCAAATATCTTGGGGTCCAATTGACGCTCGGACATGGCTTTCTTGATGGTATTGGCGCACAGGATAATCGCGTTTTCATTTTGAAGACTCCCCTGCCAGCGGCAAAAGGGGGAAGACCAGTATCCGCCGGTCGGGATATATGCATTCTTAAACTTTGACATAGTAATTCCTCCTTCAAGAATTCTAATGAGATCTATGATAATTTAATGATGTTTTATAGAGTTACTTCTGATCGCTCCATTTGCCGTATTTGACCCGGAGTTCCCGGTGTAGGATTTTTCCCGTGCCGGTTCGGGGCATTTCTTCTTCTTTGATGAAATCCACGGTCTTGGGCTTTTTGTATCCGGCGATTTTATCTTTGCAGTGATCCATCAGTTCTTGAGCCAGGTCTGGGGAACCTTCTGATCCCGTATGGAGAACGACCACGGCTTTGACTGATTCGCCCCATTTGGCATCCGGAATACCGATCACGGCCACATCCTTGACCTTGGGGTGGGACCCAATGACATTTTCCACTTCCGATGGATAAACATTCTCACCCCCGGTGATGATCATGTTCTTTTTTCTATCCACCAGGGTGTAGAATCCTTCTTCGTCCTTGTAAGCCATGTCGCCTGCGCTGAAATACTCACCCCGGAAGGCCTCTTTGGTCGTCTCGGGTAGTTTCCAGTATTCGTTGAAGACCATGGGCGTCTTGGAATAGAGTTCGCCCACCTGGCCGACGGGGACCTCCTGACCGGTGTCATCGAGGATCTTGATCTGGTCCGTGCCGACGATTTCCCGGCCGATGGAGCCGAGCTTTTTCAATTGATCTTCCGGCCGGAGCAGCGTGACCAGGCCGGCTTCGGTGGACCCATAGGCCTCGAACAACCGGGAGTTGTTGAAGTATTCCATGATGGCCAGTTTGGTGTCTTTTCTCACCGGGGCGGAGGAACACATCAGCTTCCGGATGGCGCTGACATCGTATTTGTTCTTAACCTCATCGGGCAGGGCCAACATCATGATATAATGTGTGGGCACCAGCGAGGTAAAGGTGATTTTCATTTCGGACAATGTCTTCAGTAGATGTTCCGGGTCGAAACTGATCATGTTGTAGACGCACATCGCTCCGTAGGTATAAGTAAACACGAAGGAGTAGTAGATGGAATTGATGTGGCACATGGGCATGACCAGTAGACCGGTATCGTCGCGCGTAAATCCCAGCTCGGCGATGTTGGTCAGGTACTGGGCGATAAAGCTTTCGTGACTTCGGACCACTCCTTTGGGTTTACCGGTGGTGCCCGAAGTGTACATGATTG
>JADFYN010000248.1:0-2118 GCA_015233055.1 Deltaproteobacteria bacterium | reverse complement strand
AACATGATCGGGACGCAAATAAGTCCGGTTTTGGCCGTGGCGCCGTATATCTCCATCCATTCAACGGAATTATAAGCGATGACTGCGATTTTATCGCCCTTTTTCAAGCCTAAATCCAGCAGGGCATTCCCCAGCCGGCAACATCGTTCATTCCATTCTCGAAACGTCATGGCCCGGTATAGATCTCGGGCGCCCAATTTGTCCGGGTACATGTAAGCTGCGACGCGGAGCAGGTCACCTACGGGCATCCATCTACTCATCTTATTTTCCTCCTGAATTGATCATGTGCCGACCTTTGCCGTCTGGTGAGAACGGTTTGTGTTGCGATATGTACTGATTTCTATTGGGTTAGCGTCTGTCAGGTTAAACTAGAAGTGCGTCGATGTCAAGAAAAATAGCTACGCCATAGCTGTTTGGTAGCTACCGAGAAAAAAAGCACAATTGCGGAGACGCGAGTGGCTTTTTTTATAGCCTTGAGAAGAGAAATGTGCATTTCTGGTCTGGCGGGTGTCCGGGCCGGCCTGAGTTTGTTCCATCCCGGACCCAAAATTCTTCTGTTAAGGTGCCTGGAGTCCGGGATTGAGCGACCAGCCTTGTCCGGGCGACGCCGCGCATAAGAAAATAATTTGATCATCTGTATTTTAAATTTTTGGTATTAATGATATAGGTAGGGCCGGAAAAGAACTGAGAGGTCATATGGACAAAATAGAAGAGTTGAAAATTCAGTCGGCTAACGAACCGGATTCCGAAATAGTCCACAATCTCCTGGGGATGGAACTATACAATCAGCAGCAGGTGGACGAGGCGCTCCGGCATTTTCTCAGGGCGGTGGAGCTTAAGCCGGATTACGTGGAGGCCTGGTATAACCTGGGAATTCTCGAAAGCGAAAATGGGCTGCCCGAAACCGCCGTGACCTACTTCAAGCAGGTCCTGGCCACCAACCCCCGTGTCCATGATGCCTATAATTATCTGGGTGTGCTTTATTGCCGGCTTGAGCAATGGGACCAGGCCGAATCCGCCTTTGCCAGGGCCTTTGAACTTAATCCCAAGTCCATTGGGCCACTGTTTAATGTAGCCCGGATGTACGAAAACACCGGCCGTATAGATGAGGCCGTTAATATCTTTGAAGTTTTTTTGGAGACGCGGGAGGCCAACGTCCTGGTTTTAAATACGCTGGCCGGCCTCTACTTGAAGAAAGATGATAAGCCTCGTGCTCTTAAGGCCCTGACCCGGTCCCTGGCCGTTTTTGAAAATCAGCCGGAGATGAAGGACACCGTGGTCAGACTGAAAATGGACCTGGAGCCACCCGTGGCGGCCCGGCGTAGACCCGTTTTACCGGCCATTGCTCTGGACCCGGACTGGCCCGGCGTCAAAAACCTGCCAGGCGGAGAAGCAGGGGTGCCCACGGCCGCCAAACCGTCATCTGTGGTTGGTTCCGGGGCCGACCCTTATCTGAAGCACATTCCACAGGCGGAACGGGCGTCGAAGACGGGGATGAACATCCTGATCGTGGGTGACTTTGACGTGGCCAAGGGGCTTTCTTCTTTAATGCGGGCCATCAACCGGTACACCATTCACCGAGCCAGGTTGATTACCTGGCATCATGACGGGCTCGATGATCCGGCCGATGTGTTGCTCGACGATTGCGACGGTGATTTCGAAGAGGCCGACCGGCTGGTTCAACTCGCGGATTTTTTTCATTTTGGGCGGCAGATATTTAATTTTCCGGGAGTAGATTTTAATGTACTGGTTCAGCCTCATAATGCCTTGATCCAGTACTTTGGGCCGGAACTGGTCAACGAGGGTCCCCGGATCTATGAATATCACAGGAAAACAGGGCTTAAGGCCGTCGCTCCCTGGGACTGGTCGGCCCATTCTCGGGTGCCTCTGGCCTATTATCATGTGTCACCTTTGATGATCATGGAGGAGGATTACCTGGCCTCGGCTCCGGTAGACGAGACCTGGCGGATTCGACATTTTCCCTACAACCGGCAAGTTGACGGGACTGACCGGATATTATCCGCAGTTGACCGGATCAAAGCAGATTACCCGGTCGAATTGGAAATCCTGGAAGGTGCTGCCGCCTTGACCAAGATTAAGAAGACCCCGCGAGCGCAT
>JADFYN010000247.1 GCA_015233055.1 Deltaproteobacteria bacterium | reverse complement strand
TCGTAACCATGATTCCTGGGTCCATGCCGGACAGCCGGTCCAGGCGACTCAAAAGGCTAAGGACCTGGTCAGGATGGCCGTGGCTAAGGCCTCCCTTTTGCAGCCGTTGGATGAGGTGAAGCTGTCGATCAATCCATCCGCCCTGGTCATCGGGGGTGGCATCGCCGGGATGACCGCGGCCCTGGAATTGGCCCGGCAAGGCTTCATGACCCACCTGGTGGAAAGATCAAACAGACTGGGCGGAAACGCCTTAAGCCTGCGGATTACCGCCCAGGGTGAAGAGGTGCAGCCGTATTTAACCGAGTTGATCCGGAAAGTGGAAAATGAACCTTTAGTTAAGGCCCATCTGAATACTACGATCAGCCAAGTTGGTGGGTTCGTTGGCAATTTCGAGACGACGTTACTGACGGCCGATCAACCTGAAGAGCTGGTCAAACACGGAATCAGCCTTATTGCCACCGGCGCCGCGGAGTACCACCCCCAGGAATACGGCTATGGTCGGCATCCCCGGATTATGACCCATTTGGAGATCGATGAACAACACGTTGGACCCGGCCGGGGTTAATTCCGCCGTGTTCATCCAGTGCGTCGGTTCCCGGGAACCTGACCGGCCTTACTGCTCCAAAGTATGCTGCACCCATTCCGTGGAAACGGCATTGCACATTAAGAAACATAATCCCAGCAGCCAGGTGGTTATCCTTTATCGTGATATGCGCACCTTCGGCGAACGGGAATTGCTGTACAAGCAGGCCCGCGAACAAGGGGTGATTTTTGTCCGGTACGACGTCGATCAAAAGCCTCGGGTTGAGGTCGAGGGAGACGCTATCAAGGTGACCGTCAAGGATCATGTCTTGGGTTTCGATCTGACCATCGATGCCGACTTGATCGGGCTGGCTACGGCCATTGTCGGCCATGACCACACCGACCTATCCCAGATGTTCAAGATCCCGATTGACCATGACCGTTGGTTCTTGGAAGCGCATCAGAAGCTCCGCCCGGTCGATTTTGCCACTGACGGAGTTTTTATGGCCGGCCTGGCCCATTATCCCAAGCCCATTGAAGAGGCTATAGCCCAGGCCCAGGCAGCGGTGTCGAGGGCCGTGACCGTCCTGTCCCGCCAGAGTATGACCCTCTCCGGGACCATCGCGGTTGTTGAACCAACCCGGTGCGTTGGTTGCGGGGTGTGCTGGACGATCTGTCCTTACAAGGCCATTGACCGGAATGATAAGGGGTTGGCCCAAGTCAATGAGGCCCTGTGTAAGGGGTGTGGGACTTGTGTTGCCTCTTGCCGGTCCGGGGCGCCGGATTTGAAAGGATTCACCTCTCAGGACGTGATGGCTCAGGTAACAGCCATGTATAGTTAATACCAAATCGGTTAAGGCGCTAGGTCCCGCTAAGCACATGATCAAGTGTTCTGCGGAAATCATCTAGTAGCGATCCAACATTAAAATCAAGACGCAGGTTAACTGGTCGCGTAGCTATAAAGAGGAGTTGATCATGTCGGAAGCTGTCAGAATTCAGAAATTGCCTGATGAAATTCAAGCAAAGTTAGCCGGATTCAACATGAATGCGTGCCTGACTTGTGGGACCTGTACCGGTGGTTGTCCGGCCACCGGAACCCCTGGGCTGGAAGGCTGGGATGCCCGGCGAGTCCTGAGGATGTTGGCCCTGGGTATGGTCGATGAAGTGGTTGAATCCAAGTTTCCCTGGGTTTGTACGGGCTGCGGCCTGTGTTCCCTGGGTTGCCCCATGAATATCGACATCGTTTATATTATGGGTTTTATGAAGCACTTACGTCCTAGAGACAAGGTGCCTGGGATTCTGCATAAGGGTGTCATCAACGTTCTTGAAACCGGCAACAATATGGCCATCCCCCAGGAGGATTATTTTTTCTTGTTGTCCGACCTGGGTAAAGAACTGGCGGATGAAGAATTGCCTGGATTTTATGTTCCAGTGGACAAAGACGACGCAGACATTCTCTTCTACCCCAACTCGAAAGAAGTATTCTCCGACAATGACCACATGAAGTGGTGGTGGAAGATATTCTACGCGGTCAGAGAAAACTGGACGGTCCCGTCGGAAAATTGGGAAGCCGTGGACTGGGGTCTGTTTACCGGAAATTATGATGCGACCAAAATATTGGCCCAAAGAAAAATCGATTTTATGAAGCAGCATCGCATTAAGCGGATGATTATGCCGGATTGCGGTGGAGGCTCCTATGGTTGCCGGGCCGGTATGAACAGGTGCGTTTTGGAGTCGCCGGAAAACAAAATTGAATTCATTTATCTCTATGAATACCTGGTGGAACTTATTAAGTCGGGACGGATCAAGATCGATAAATCGGTCAATGCCGGCAAAACCTTCACCTGGCATGATTCCTGTAAGCACGGCCGGGAGTTGAAGCGTCATTTCGGCAAGGGGTATTTTGAGGAACCCCGGTGGATTCTTCAGCAATGCGTGGATAATTTCGTGGACATGGAGCCCAACCGCGACGGGTCCAATTGTTGTGGCGCCGGCGGCGGCAACTGGCCGATGCCCTACGAAAAGGAATCGGCTTTTCACGGCCGGAAGAAATTTAACGCCATCAAGAACAGCGGCGCCGACATTGTGGTGGTCGGGTGTTCCAACTGTCATGCTCAAATACAGAAACGGTATCCCAAATTCTACACCGACTATAAATACGAAGTGAAGTACCTCTGGGAACTGGTGGCTGATTCCCTGATTTTAGATCCCTGGACCGATGACGAGATCGCTAAGGCCAAAGCCGAGGCAGCGGCCCAGTGGGAACGGTGGGGCGTGGAAATCGAAGAGTAACAAATTCATTCATGACAATACGATTACCGAGGGCAATGGTGCTGGTGCGCCCCGCGGGCTTCAAACCCGCCGGCCCCGTCTGCAAAACGGGGAGGAGGTTCGATTCCCCTTGCCCCCTCCAAAGACAAATAAACTTGATTGGTTATGTTTTGGTGACTTATGGCCCGTTCCATTACCGTGGGGATCGCCGGGCATGTGGATCACGGAAAGACTTCCCTGGTCCGGTGCCTGACCGGCGTGGATACCGACCGGAAACAAGAGGAAAAGGCTCGGGGTCTGTCGATTGAGTCCGGGATCGCCCCGTTGGAGCTTCAATCGGGGAAGAGAATCGCCCTGGTGGATGTTCCGGGGCACACGGATTTTCTCAAGAACACCATCCGGGGCTTAAGCAATGTGGACATGGCTGTCTTAGTCGTGGCCGCCGATGACGGGGTTATGCCCCAGACTCGAGAGCACCTGGAGATATTGAAATTCTTTAAGGTCCCAACCGGATTCACGGCCTTGAGCAAGGCTGATCTGGTTGATCAGGAGACCCTGGAATTTGCCGCGCTCGAAATCGAAGAGGTGGTCAAGAACACCTTCTTGGAAGGAAAGCCGATCATCCCGTTTTCGTCCGTTGATCTAAGAGGGATTGACCGGATCAGAGCAACCATTGATCAAGAAACAGCCGACATCGACGGCAAAGACCCCTCTGCCCCTTTCCGGCTGTGGATTGATCAGGTCAGAAGTATTACCGGGATCGGGACGGTTATCAGCGGGACCATCCTGTCAGGCACGATCAATGAGGGCGATGAACTGTGCTTGCTGCCGGCCGGGAAGAAAACCAGGGCGCGTTCCCTGGAATCGCATCATCAAAAAATATCTCAGGCCGGTTCCGGGGAAAGGGTCGGGATTAGCCTGAATAAGGTATCTCTTGATGATGTCGAGCGAGGGATGGTCTTGGCCAGGCCGGATACTTTTATTCCGACCCAATTGATCAACGCCCACCTGCGGGTTTCGCAATATGCCTCAAAACCGATCAAGAATCGACAGAAGATCAGGCTCTACCTGGGCACATCAACCACGGTGGCGACCGCGGTTTTGATGGAGGAACAAAAAATCCTTCCCGGCCACGGCGGCCTGGTCCAGTTCCGGTTAGTTGATCCCGTCATCACTCTGCCTAAAGATTACTTCGTCGTCTGCCAGTTGGACGTCCCCCACGTTTTAGGGGGCGGAATAGTGTTGGAATCGCCTCGGGATAAATACCGGGAAGCAAAAATGTCAACGACGCTGCCCTACTTGAAAGCGCTCCAGACGGGACGGCTGGAAGATGTTCTAACTTATTATTTTAAGAGGAACCCAAATTCAATCATTACAGCCGTTGAAATAGCCCAGAATACGGGTTTGGACCGCGGCCGGTTGGACGCGGAAATGACGGCCATGGTCCGGCGGGGCGAGCTGCTCTATTTTGCCAACCAGGGCTTTTACGGCCTGGATATATATAAACAATATAAAAAGAAGTTGTTAGAAGTCATCGAAAAATCGGTCGTCGAAGATCCTTTGAAGCTGGTGCTAAGCGCTACGGAAATCAAGGACCAGTTAGATACTTCTCTGGATGAAGTCCCCTTTCAAAAAATGTTGGCGGACCTGGGCCAGGAAGGCTTTTTACTCAGAAGCAACGGTGGCTTTCATTTGCCCAATCCAGTCATTAAACTCTCCAGAGAGCAGGAGGAATTAATTACCCGCCTGCTTGACTTTGCCAGGACCACCGGCCTCATGCCGTTTTCAGCCGATCGGTTTTGGCGATCTTGCCGCACCAAATACAGAATAACCGAGATATATCGGGCCCTGGATTATCTTTGCATCCAAAACCAGTTAGTCTGCCTGAGTGATAAACGCTATTTGTCCTGGCCGATTATGGAGCAGATCAAGAAACGGGTGAAGACGGCTATTCAGCAAAAAGGCGTCCTGACCATTGCCGACTCCAAAGAGGTTTTGGGCTACGGCCGGACCTGGGGCATTGCCGTGCTCGACTACTTGGATGGAATCGGGTTCACTCGCCGGCAAGGAGATGATCGGGTTCTAACGGAGTAATGGCCATATCCTGCTTGAATAACTGGTTGGATAAGATGGTCCGGCCCGGTTGCGGCGAATAAACCGGAATTAGAATTGAAGGCCGATTCCGAAATTGTTTGACAAGTCCGTCAAACTCTGGTAATAAAGCTTTCACTTTCTGGTGGCGAAAACCGAAAACAGATTTACCTTAAGCTATGTACAGATTTTTTCTGGGCGGTTAACTCAGCGGTGAGAGTGCCATCCTCACACGGTGGAAGTCCGGGGTTCAAATCCCCGACCGCCCACCACCAAAATCAACCGGTTAGACGGAAATCAGTCAACCCGAATCAAACTCCTGCCACTGTTTCAATACCATCCGCAAGAATTTTATCCTCCAGCCTCTTCGGTCATATACTTATCTGGTTATTGTTCTATCGATTTCATCAGCCGAACACAAGCATTCAGGGTCACCACTATACCA
>JADFYN010000246.1 GCA_015233055.1 Deltaproteobacteria bacterium | reverse complement strand
TTATTGGGTTTGCAGCTATCTTGTTCACCTATATGGGAGTGAATAACTGGTTAAAGGGATATCACTCCTTTTCGGGTTTACAGGCAATCAAATGAATATCGTTTTGGTGGGTCTCAATCACAAGACAGCGGCCCTGGCCTTGAGAGAAAAACTCAACTTCAACCGGGATGACATCGATACGGCTTATCAAGGGATCATATCGATTCCAGCTCTGATTGAAGGGATTTATATCTCAACCTGTAACCGCGTCGAACTCATGGCCACAACTGAAGAGCCGGTGCGTACGGTGGACGGGATTTCCAAATTCCTGTCCAACTATCACGGAGTGAGACTCGATGAGTTCGCTCAGTCGCTATATGTTTATCGAGATAGAGACACCGTCAAACACCTTTTTGAAGTAGCCTCCAGCCTGGATTCCATGATCCTGGGGGAGCCGCATATATTAGGACAAATCAAGGTCGCCTACCGCCAGGCGGTAACTAATGGAGCTTCCGGGGTAATTCTGAACCGGCTGCTGCACAAAGCTTTTTCCGTGGCCAAACGCGTCCGGACTGAAACCGGCATTTGCTCCAGCGCCGTATCGGTCAGTTATGCCGCGGTAGAACTGGCCAAGAAGATATTCGGCCAGTTAAAAGG
The DNA here is from genome assembly GCA_015233055.1 of Deltaproteobacteria bacterium. Classification (GTDB taxonomy): domain Bacteria; phylum Desulfobacterota; class JADFXK01; order JADFXK01; family JADFXK01; genus JADFXK01. Next base: position 4,736 of record JADFYN010000246.1, on the reverse strand, counting down.
GAAAAAGGCTTTGCTGGTCGGGGCTGGGGAAATGGCCGAGTTAGCGGCGGAGCACCTCCTGTCGGCAGGTGTCGCCGAAATCACAATTGCCAACCGGACCCTCCAAAATGCCGTGACGCTGGCCAACAGGTTTCATGGGCAGGCCGCCTCTCTTTCCGAGATACCTGCTGTCCTCCAGGCGGCGGATATCGTCATCACTTCCACCGGGGCCGAAGGTTTCGTCATCGGATATGACGAGGTTAAAGGGATGATGCGGCAAAGAAAAAATAGGCCGATTTTTTTTATCGATATCGCTGTCCCAAGGGACGTGGAACCATCCATCAACACCATCGGCAACGCCTACGTTTATGATATTGACGACTTAAAAGGTATCATCGAAAGCAACAAATCAAAAAGGGAGGAAGAGGCCATCAAGGCCTGTCGGATCATCGATGAAGAAGTGCTCAAATTTGAAAATTGGGTCAAAACACTTGACGTGGTGCCGACCATTAGGGGAATTAAAGATAAACTTGAGGCTATTCGCCAAGCCGAATTGGACCGGTCTCAGGCCGTCTTAAAACAACTTTCACCCGACCAGGTCCAGGCCATCCATGTTCTGACCGAATCGTTGATCAAAAAGGTCCTGCATGATCCTGTTTTGTATCTAAAACTTAACGGTCACAAACAAAATCGTCAAGCCCGGATTGACCAGGTTAGAAAAGTGTTTAATTTAGATAGAGAAATAGTTGAACAAGAAATCCAGATCGGGGAACAAGATGCCGAAAACTAATTTGTTAAAGACAAATGTCCGAATCGAGTAGTCGGCCGTCCCGCGGCATTATCACCAAGTGGTGCTTGATCATCTTTTAGCCGATGATCGCCAGGTCCGGCCGACACGGTTCCCGCCTGGATGTCCCAAAACTGGGGCCGCCTTGAATGCCCTGTCAGTTGCCGGCGGCGAACCGGTCTCAGCCATAACGCATGTTTTAATGTTGAATTATCAATTTGCTCGACCTGTTGGAATCTGCTTCAGGCGACGAGGGGAAAAAACTTATATGCCATCCGATGGAGGACGACAATTGAGTCCTTTTTACAAGAACTTAGCCCTATGGTTAGTGATCAGCCTGATGTTGATCCTGGTCTTCAACCTGTTTAAAACCCCCCAGGTCTCCAAAGACAAAACCAGCTATAGCGATTTCTTGGAAGACGTGGAAAAAGGGAATGTCCTCAGTGTGGTCATTCAGGGGGAAAACATCTACGGGTCAAAAATGGACGGAACCAAGTTCAAGACCTTTGCGCCCCGGGATGAATCCTTAATTACAACCTTGCGGAGCAATGGAGTCAAGCTTTCGGCCAGGGCGGTGGAGGAAAACCCCTGGTACATGACTGTCCTGGTCTCCTGGTTCCCGATGATCATGTTAATCGCCGTGTGGATTTTTTTCATGCGTCAGATGCAGGTGGGAGGCGGCAAAGCCATGTCTTTCGGCAAGAGCCGGGCCAGGTTGATGTCTGATACCGCCGAGAAGGTCACTTTTAAAGACGTAGCCGGGATTGAGGAGGCTAAGGAAGATCTCCAGGAGATCATTGAATTTCTTAGAGACCCCAAAAAATTCACCCGGCTGGGTGGCCGCATCCCTAAAGGAGTACTTTTAATGGGCGCTCCGGGCACTGGAAAAACCCTTTTGGCCCGCGCCATCGCCGGAGAGGCCGGGGTTCCCTTCTTCAGTATCAGCGGCTCGGATTTTGTGGAGATGTTCGTCGGCGTCGGAGCATCAAGAGTCCGGGATCTGTTCGTTCAAGGTAAGAAAAACGCCCCTTGCATTATCTTCATCGATGAAATAGACGCGGTGGGACGGCATCGAGGGGCCGGTCTGGGTGGAGGGCACGACGAACGTGAGCAAACCCTGAATCAACTCTTGGTGGAAATGGACGGTTTCGAGTCTAACGAAGGCGTTATTCTGATTTCGGCCACCAACCGGCCCGACGTTCTCGACCCGGCCCTGTTACGGCCCGGCCGGTTTGACCGGCAGGTGGTGGTGCCGGTCCCCGATATCAGAGGCCGTGAGGAAATATTAAAAGTCCATACCCGAAAAACACCTTTATCCCGAGATGTCGATTTGGCCGTTATTTCCCGCGGGACACCTGGATTTTCAGGGGCCGATCTAGAAAATCTGGTCAATGAAGCGGCCCTGCAGGCGGCCAGAAAAGATAAAGATAAACTCCAGATGGTCGACTTTGAACTGGCTAAGGACAAAGTGCTCATGGGCGCGGAGCGCCGGAGCCTGATTATCAGTGATGACGAGAAAAAGAACACGGCCTATCACGAGGCCGGCCATACCCTGGTGGCCAAAATGACCCCCGGCACCGACCCGATCCATAAAGTGACCATCATTCCCCGCGGCCGGGCCCTGGGGTTGACTCAACAGTTGCCCACGGATGAACGCCACACCTATGCCAAAGAGTTTCTGTTGAGCCAGTTGAAGGTGCTCATGGGTGGCCGGGTAGCCGAAGAAATGGTCTTGGGCCATCTGACCACTGGAGCCGGCAATGATATTGAGCGGGCCACCGACCTGGCCCGAAAAATGGTCTGTGAATGGGGCATGAGTGAGACGATGGGCCCCCTCACCTTCGGCAAACGGGAAGAGCAGATATTTCTGGGCCGAGAGATTGCCCAACATCGCGACTTTAGTGAAGAAACGGCCAGAAAAATTGACGTTGAGGTCAGGAATATAATTATAGGCGCATATAACGGCGCCAAGACTTTGCTGGCGGAACATATTGACCAGCTCCATGCCTTGGCCAAAGCTCTTTTGGAATTTGAGAGCATTGATGGAGTAATGGTGGATGATGTCGTCAATGGCAGACCAATTACAAAAAAGCCGCCTGAACCGTCCACCGCGGTGAAGCAACCTCCGGAAGAAAAAGTTGAGGCTGAAGACAGCGACAGCGGGGAGGATGATTAACCGTCGGATTATCATTCTGATTAATCTAATGTTATTCACCGGAACCTGCGGAGAAATCACGATCGACCCGACCGGGCTTTTTTTAGACATTAACCCGAAAGAAAACGAATAATTCTATGCCCCAGAACGAACTTGACATCGAACTAAAAAATGGCGTCCTCCGACTAAGTGAAAAAACCATGGTTATGGGGGTCATCAACGTTACTCCCGATTCATTTTCCGATGGCAATCTTTTCTACACCAAAGGCAAGGCCATCGCCCACGGTTTACAAATGGTTGAAGACGGGGTCGATATTATCGACATCGGTGGTGAATCCACTCGTCCATTTTCCAATCCCGTCCCGATTGAGGCAGAATTGGACCGGGTTATCCCGGTGGTAAAAGAGCTGGCCGCCCGTTGCCAGGTGCCCATCTCCATCGACACCTGCAAATCAGAGGTGGCCCGGCAAGCGCTGGATGCCGGCGCGGCTCTCATAAACGATATCAGTGCCCTGCTGTTTGATCCGGCCATGGGTCCACTGGTGGCCGCATACGGCGTTCCGCTCGTCCTGATGCACATGAAAGGAACGCCCAAGACCATGCAGGTCTCGCCTGACTATGACGCTCTAATTCCGGAGATAACCAAATTCTTGATAGAAGCCATGGATCGGGCTATGGCCTATGGGATTGAACGCCGAAAAATCATCATCGACCCCGGCTTGGGGTTTGGCAAGCAAGTGGAACACAACCTGGCCATTTTGAATAAATTGTCTCATTTCAAAATCCTGGGCCGGCCTATTTTGCTGGGGGCGTCACGGAAGGCATTTATTGGGAAGGTCTTAGGGTTGGACGTTAATCAGCGGGAAGAAGGCACATCGGCCACTGTGGCCATCGGAGTCTATAACGGCGCCAACATCGTCAGGGTTCACAACGTCCTGAACGCCCGAAGAACCGTGGACATGGTCGAGGCCATCAAACGCGCCGGGCAATCATAACATTATTGGTGCCCCCATGACAGCGTTCTTAGACAAACTGCGACTCTCGGGCCACGACTGGCTGGATGTCTTAATTGTCGCCATTATTATCTACCAGGGGCTCCTTTTTATTAAGGGCACAAGAGCCTTTCAAATGCTCATCGGGTTGGCCGTTATTGTCTTGGCCTATTTGCTGTCCCGTAACTTGAAACTTTCTACCCTGGAATGGCTCTTAAATAATTTTATTAGTTACATTATCTTGATTGTCATTATCTTGTTTCAAGACGACATTCGTCGGGTTCTGACAACAATGGGAAAAGGGCCTTTTTTTCGTTCCTCCATTGAGCAAAATCTGTATTTAGAGGAAGCTATTAGAGCCGCCTATTCCTTGGCTTCGAATAAGGTCGGCGCCTTGATCGTTTTTGAACGGACCACCAAGCTTAACCAGTATATTGAAACCGGCAAACTCATCGATGCCCGCTTGAGCCGCGAACTCCTGATCAGCATCTTTATCCCCAGTTCCCCGCTGCATGATGGCGCTGTGATTATTAGAAACGGCAGGATTTACGCGGCCGGATGTCTGCTGCCCTTGAATACCGAACAAAGCATGAGCATAAAACTCGGCACCCGGCATCGGGCGGGACTGGGTATGAGCCTGGAGACTGATGCGGTGGTCATCGTCGTTTCCGAGGAACGGGGTCAGGTCTCTCTGGTCGCTAATGGCCGCATATCCTGGGGGATTGACCGAGAGGCGCTTCGGGAGGAATTGTTTGCCATGTTTAAACAACCCAAACCAAAGAAGCCGTCGGCTAAAAAAAGCTTGACGAATTTTTTGGCCGGC
>JADFYN010000245.1:4993-5374 GCA_015233055.1 Deltaproteobacteria bacterium | reverse complement strand
GTGCTGGAAGGATAGTTTTCCTGCCCCAAAATCTCCCAGCCGGCTCTGGTGAAATAGAGTTTCATAAGCTGTGACGAGGTGGTTCTAGACCAGGCCACGTCCTGGTTCATGATAAAGACCTTGTTGAACCCAAATTTTGTGCGGAGGAATTTCATGTAATCTATAAGAAAGTCGGCCAGGTATTTGGTATTCAGCCCCACCCGGAAAATATTGTCATAATGGGGGTTGGCCAGTATCTTGGCTTCAATGGCCGGAGTCATGGCAATCGTGCCCAGGAAAGGAACCCGGCGGTCGGCAATGACATCCATTCCGGCCAGGATCACCTCCGACCGGAAAGGCCCCACCAAGATAGAACACGGATTAATTCTATCCAGAAATTTT
>JADFYN010000245.1:0-4880 GCA_015233055.1 Deltaproteobacteria bacterium | reverse complement strand
CCAGGGTGACCGCGTCCAGGCTCTCCCGTCCTTCTATATATTTTAAGGATGTCGGGACTCATAAGACTATGGCCCGGCCGGCAAACCCGGTCGTCGGCGAAGCGACCAGGAAAATTAAGATGACGGCCGCGACCAGCCGCAGTCTATATTTCAGGACGGCCGATAGGAAGCCCAGGTCAAGTCTGCTCGTCGGCATGGTCTACACTCGATCCGGGCAATTGGAACCGTTCAATTTTTTGGTATAGGGCCTTCCGGGAAATGCCCAGCAGCTTGGCGGCCCGGCTCTTGTTGCCTCCGCATTTCTGTAACGTCTTGCTGATCAGATCCAGTTCCATGTCTTGCAGCCGCACCCCTTGCTCCGGAATTTCTTCGATAACACCCTGTGCCCCGGCCGGACGCGGCTGGATCAGCCGGGCCAGGATTTTTTCCGACAGGTCCTCCACCGCCAGATTCGGCCCCTTGGCCAGAATGACGGCCCTGGCCAGGCAATTTTTCATTTCCCGGACATTTCCCGGCCACGGGTAATCAAGCAGCACTTCCATGGCCTCGGGTCGCACTCCTTCCACGGATTTGCTATATTGCTCCGAGAAGTATCTGATAAAACAGACCACCAAATGGGGCAAATCTTCCTTTCGTTCCCGGAGGGGAGGTAAACGAAGGGTGATTACTTCAATCCGGTAGAGCAAGTCAGCCAGGAATTTTCCCGCCTTGATCAGGTCCTGAAGCCCTGAATTGCTGGCCGTAATCAGCCGGATGTCCACGTGACGGGAAGTCGAGGCCCCCACCGGTTCAAAGGTTCTCTCCTGAAGAAAACGCAGGAGCTTGGCCTGGAGGGGTAGACTCATATGGGCTATTTCATCCAAGAACAATGTGCCCCCGGCGGCTGCTTCGAGTCGGCCGGGCCTGTCTGTGGCCGCTCCGGTGAAGGCTCCCTTGACATAACCAAACAGCTCAGCCTCCAACAGGCTTTCCGTTAAGGCCGCACAATTGATACAAACCAGCTTAGCTTCCCGCCGGGGGCTTTCTAAATGAATGGCCCTGGCCAATAGTTCTTTACCGGTGCCGGTCTCCCCCCGGATCAGGACCGAGGCGTCGGTCGGCCCCACGGTTCGGACCATTTCGAAAATATCCATCATTTTTCTTGAGGTTCCGATCAAACCATGAAAGGAGATTTCCGATTGATCCCGATGGCGAAGTTCATTCAACTCTCGCCGGAGGCGTCGCTCTTTGATGACCTTATCCAAGACTATGATTAGCTCGTCATAATCCAGGGGTTTTATAAGGTAATCGGTCACTCCCTCTTTTAGTGCGGTAAAGGCCGAGCGCACCGTGCCATAAGCCGTCATGATGACATAAGGGGGAGTCGAACGAATCCGGTTCAATTCATGAAAAAGTTGCAATCCATCAATTCCACCGGGCATTTTCAGATCGGCCAGGATAACGTCAATATTGTCAACAGACTGATAAAGAGACAGGGCGTCAGCCCCGTTAGCCGCAGTTATCACCTCGTAACCCTCGTCGTTCAAAATGGCCACCATTCCCTTAAGGCTCTGAATCCGATCGTCGATCACCAGAATCTTACGCGTGTTCAATCTTATCCCCTCCAGGCCGGTCTAATTCAACCGGCAGTTCCAGGAAGAACCTTGTTCCTTGCCCAACGTTGCTTGAGGCTTTCAACGTCCCGCCGTGCAGTTCCGCTATGCCCAGGCTCAGGGGGAGCCCCAGGCCGGTGCCGGTCTCTTTGGTGGAAAAGAATGGATCAAATATATTTTGCAGATTTTTCTCCGGGATACCCGGCCCATTATCGTGGACGGTGACCCGGACCAGAGAAGAAAAATTCCTGGTCATTCCCGAGGTGACTAAGCTACTGGAGATGGTGATGGCGCCTCCGGCAGAAACGGCCTCCAGGGCGTTGAGGATCAGGTTGACCAGGATCTGCTCCATTTGTTGCGGGTCCAAATCCAAGAGCGGGATGTTGGTATCCAGGCGGTTGAAAAAGAGAACCTCCTTCTCCTGGGCCTGCATATCAAATACTTTTTGGGTGTGGAGGATGAGTTTGTTGAGGTCCGTTGGTATCCGCTTGGGCGGGGTCTGGCGGGAGAACATGAGGAACTCAGTCACGAAATTGCTTAGGCGGTCTATTTCCTCAAGGACCAGTTGGGTGTATTCGATGATTAAGGCATCATCCGGCCTCCGGCGTTTCAGGTGAACAATGGCCCCCTTAATCGCATTGAGCGGGTTCCGGATTTCGTGGGCCACCCCGGCCGAGAGGCGGCCTAGGGAAATAAGTTTTTCCGACCGAACCAGCTCGTTTTGAATTTGGGACAGATTGACCACCATGCGATTGAATGATTCCGTTAACTCCCCCAGTTCATCACTGGATTGGACCCGAATCTCCTGGTTCAAGTCTCCGCCGGCGATGCGGTTGGTGGCGTTGACCAGGCGGCGAACCGGGCGAAGGAGGTGATAGGACAGGAGCGCCAATCCGGCCACGGTCAAAATCAGGGCCACGACCACCACCTCTATCACTTTGGTCTGGATGGCCAGAGCCTCCTTTCTAAACTCCTCCAAGGGAATGGTCACGGCTAGAGACCAGCCCATACTGGGCACCGGAGCGAAGGCGGCTACCTTGGTTTCTCCTTGAAAATTGTAACTCTTCCAGCCGGTGAGTCCGGTCTCCATCTCCAGGGCCAGCTCATTGAGGCCGCGGTCGGGATAATCGCTGAACTTTAGTTCATATGGCTCGAAGTGGGGATGAGCGATGCATTGGCCCAACTGGTCGACCATAAAGGCATAGCCCCTCCGGCCTATTTTGATGCTTTTGACTATCTCCAATATTTTATCAAAGTCCACCTCGATCAAGACCACCCCGGCCATCTCCCGCCAACCTGTAAAAAACGGCTTGGCCATTTCCAGGAAAAATATGTTTCCCGAAGGTCTGTTCAGGATGCCGGAGTAGAACAGCCCGTCGGAATTCATGGCACTGGTTTGTCTGAAAAAATCTTCCGTGTTCCGGCGGAAATGTTCCTTTGCCGGGCCGTCGCAAGTGACCTTGATTTCTTCCAACCCGGCAGCGTTCAAGAAGATTATAGATTGATAATAGGTGGTCCGGGCAATAAATTTGGAGAATATCCTGACCAGATTATCCCGGTTAAAGTCCTCTTCGGCTTTCAGTCGAAAAGACCGGGCCAGGTGGAAATCCTCCAGGGTGGGCAGATTGGATAGAGTTTCTAAGTCCAGGCGACAACTGAAAAAGACGTCATTGATCTTCTTGGCCGTGGCCTCCAACTGGAGCATTTGTTCTTGACGGACCAACCGGTTGACTCGATCCACCGACGCCTCAGTGGCTAAGTAACCGACCGCGGCGATCGGCAGGCACACCAATGGGGTAATAAACAGGATCAACTTGAAGAATATGGATGACCTAAGTTTCATTCTTGCCTCTGTCTGTTCTCTATTTGTCATCCGCCTCCACCCAAATGTCAACATCTTTTTGAAGTTCCGCAAGCCGGTCATGCATCTTTAGTTTAACCTGAGTTCGACGGGTGTTGTTGATTAAGAAACAGAAATGTATCCGCAGATTTCGCAGATGAACGCAGATGGATGAGACCCACAGGCGACTGCGATTATTCATCTTTTTTAATCGGCGCAACTCGGCGCAATCTGCGGATTAAATTATGGCCCTTGACACTAATCGCTTAGCGTACTCGTCGAACTCAGGTTTGTTTACTTCTGCGGCGGCCTGGGCGCTTGGAAGTGCTTCCTTTCGATACACCGGCCTGGGATGTGTGTCCTTAGGCTACATATAATGTAACTACAATAATTATTAGGTATAATATATCATATATCCGATAGAGGTTCAAAATCTTCTTTTGCGGTTGTAACTAAAGGTAACACTTTCGACGGCTCTCAATCGGGCCTTAGAATAAATCGGTTAATAAATAGCATGTTAACATCACGGGCCGGTCGGAACGCCTTTTGCATAGTAACCCCTAATGATCACGCCTATCCCCCAAACCGGTCATATAGAACGGTATCAGGCCCTATAGTTCGATGTCCCTTTCACTTCTATCCAGGGAGGACAACCCCATGAAAAGAATTGTTTATTTCACTTCTTTTATTTTTCTTACCCTAGCCCTTTTCCAACTGGAGACCACGTTTGCGGCGGATGGCCAGGCCAAGATTCAACTTCCGACCTGGATAAAGAAAAATAAGTAAGGAGAGGTGCCATGCTCACCATGACCATTGTCTATGGATTCATCAACAGCGCCATCCTGGTGGTGGCGGCTTTAGGGTTCAATATAACCTTCGGCATCAGCGGAGTGGCCAACTTCGCCCACGGGGCCCTGTACATTGCGGCCGGCTTTCTGACCTATCTGTGCCTGACCGAACTCCATTTCCCATACTGGATCGCCGCGCCTTCCGCCGTCATCATAACCGGAGCCCTGGCCGCGGTCATTTACCGCGTCGTGTTGCTTCGAGTGAGGGGATTGGTTGTCAGTGAGGTTATCGCCACCTTTGGGATCGGTCTGGCCATCCTTGAACTATTCCGTTTCCTTGGGTTTGTCGGTTTTGAATATACTCTCCCAGTCTTTGTTGACGCATCCGTTCCCCTGGGTAATACAATGGTCGATGCCCAGCGTTTGCTCGTGGTGGCCTCGGGCCTAGTTCTGACGTCCTTTCTTTGGCTTTTTACCCATTACACCAAAACCGGTCTGGCCTTTCGGGGCATCGCCCAGGATGAAAGAACCGCCTTGACCCTGGGCATCAATGCCGACCGGGTGGCTGCTTTGTCCATGGCCTTTGGCGGTGGGTACGCGGCCCTGGCCGCCCTGGTTATACTCCCCCTCGGAACCATTGCCGTAAATGAGGGCTATGAC
>JADFYN010000244.1 GCA_015233055.1 Deltaproteobacteria bacterium | reverse complement strand
CCGTACTTTAGCCGTAGCCGGATATCCCATTCAAAGGAAATGACTTTGGAGTTGGCCGACCTCCTGAGCATCTTGCTGATACGTAACCATTCGGATTTCCCAGGGCGTTGCCCTGGGCTAACCTAGAGCGCCCCTCCGGGGCTTGTTTGGAATTGGCTATTTTAAAACATTAGAGCGATTGTCTGGCACCCTTAAGTTAAAGGCATTGAGTTGCGTGTTCCGAGTTGCGAGTTGCTTTGCTATTACTTGTCTTCCCGTCTGCACCTTCGGGATTGGACATAAATTATTTTCTCTGACATTTGGCCATGTCCTGGACATTGTTATAACTAACATGTTTTTCGTAACGAATAACGAGTAACGAGCAACATGCAACGAGCAACATGCAACGAGCAACAAGAAACCCGTAACCCGGTAGGGGGAAATGATCAATGAGCGCTCAAGCTCATTATTTTAAAATCGGACTATTCGTCATTATTGCCGTGGCCATTGCCATTGTGGCCATTGTAGTCTTGGGCGCCGGGGCCATCTTTCAAAAACGGGTGATGGTTGAGACTTACTTTGACACCTCGGTGCAAGGGCTCGACAAGGGTTCTCCTGTTAAGTATCGGGGCGTGCAGATCGGCAAAGTGGAAGAGATATCCATGGTGGCGGCTGTCTATGATGTTGACCGGCGTCATATCATGGTCCGGATGTCATTAACCATCCAAGACTTTGGCGATTTGACTAAGGAACAGGTATACACGTCGTTGAAAGGTGATGTGGAGAAAGGGCTCCGGGTTCATCTGGCTCCCCAGGGTCTGACCGGCACGGCCTATATGGAATGGGATTTTGTTGATCCAACCTATAATCATCCCATGAAAATAGACTGGAAACCGAAATATCTTTATATTCCATCCACTCCCAATACGATTGCCAGGCTGAGTGACGCTCTAGACCGGGTGATGAGAACTTTTGACAAGATCGACATACGTGATCTGGCCCTCAACATGGAACAGATAGTGTCTAAGGTGAATGACAAGTTGGGCGGGGTGGATGTTAAGGAGATCAGCCGCCAGGCCGTTTTGTTGGTCGCTGAGACGCGTGAAACCAACCAAAAAATTGGTCAGTTAATCCTGAAATCAGAGAAACCGTTGAAACAGATACTAGCTGATGCGTCTCAGACCATGGCCGGGGCCAGGCGAGTTATGGAAACCTCTGGCAAACCCCTGGCTCAGAGCATTTCCACGCTGAAAGGGACTACGGCCACCATAGATCACATGGCCAAAAACCTGGACACCTTTTCAGCCGGTTTGCCCAATACGCTCAGTCAGCTTCGGACCACTTTGGAACGGCTTGACCGGCTGGTCGCCTTTCAGCAGCAAGACATCGAAAAGGTGGTCGTCAACATTAGACAGATCTCTGAAAACGTAAAAGAATTAACTGAGAACGCCAAAATGTATCCGGCCCAAAGCCTGTTTGGCAATGCCCCGTCCAAGTCACACCCGGGAGAAAAACGATGAGAGGAAGAACCTTATTAGCCTTTTTCTTAACCATGGCCGTGTTCATCTGGCTGACCGGGTGTGTTAAGCTGGACAAGAGTTATCCCGATAAGCATTATTATGCCCTAGATATCACTCGGCCTCGAAGCGATGTCGGGCCCCAAGTCGGACCGGTGCTGATGGTCCGCAACATCACCGTCTCGCCCAGATATGATGCCAAAAATTTTGTTTACCGTCAGGTCGACTTAAGCTATCAATCAGATTTTTATAATGAATTCTTCTTGTCACCAGGCATGATGGTCACGGAGGTAATCCGTAATTGGATGACGGCCGGCGGCCTGTTTCAGAACGTGGTAGACACGCCCAGCTATGTATCACCCAACTATGTTTTGGAGGGAGCCGTCAACTCGCTCTATGGAGATTACCGGAATAGACAGACCCCTCAGGCGGTCCTGGAGATGCAATTCTTTCTGGTCCAGTCTCTGGATGGGAAAACGCCCATCATTTTTCAGAAGCAGTACCGGCAAACTGTGGCTCTAGCCAATGACTCTCCTCAAGCCCTGGCCAGGGGCTGGAATGACGGTTTGACCCGGATTCTAACCGAATTGGAACAGGACATGAAGCACAAACTCTTATCGACGCCTCATGTTAAAAACTGATATTCCACCAATGTACCTTGAACGACCGTAATTTGTGTATGTTGATCCCGCCTCGGGATGGGCTCGACCTGGAGGATTACAAGATTTTGAAACCTGACTCATGCCGGAATAAGTTCATTTCCATTATTATCCCTGCCTATAATGAGGCTCAAAGAATCGGGCGGACTATCCAGGAGCTTAACGCTTTCTTGCACCAACGTGGGGTTTGCTATGAGCTTATCGTTGTTAATGACGGCAGCCGGGATAACACCTCGGCGGCGGCCAAAGCAGCCATCGAAGATTATCAGGTGAGGAATTTTACCCTAATTGAATTTAAAAATAATCAAGGCAAGGGCTCTGCCGTGACCAGCGGAGTCAAACAAGCCACAGGTGATATTATAGGATTTATCGATGCCGACTTACCGGTGGATTTACCCTGTATAGACTCTATGATCGCTGCTGTTGAAGATGGGGTTGATTTAGCTATCGGGGCGCGGGATCTGAAAGAATCGGTGATCAATCCGAATCAAAATAAAATCCGTCTTTTTGCCGGCCGCGTTTTTTCTCACCTCATAAATTTAGTCCTGTTCAAAGAGGTGTTCGATACCCAATGTGGCGTAAAATTTTTTAAGGCTAACCCGGCAAAAGCAATCTTTGAACGATTAACCATCCCTGGATTCGGATTTGACGTGGAGGTTATTTTTCTGGCCGTAAAATTTGGGCTGGTCATTAAACGAACCCCGGTTAAGCTGGTCAATACCAATGGTTCTAGGGTGCGTTTGTGGCGAGACGCCATGATCATGTTTGCTGATTTATTTAAAATTAGGAGAAACGCCAGACAAGGGCGATATGACCTTTGCGGTCATCGAAGGAGGCTCATCCCCAGCATTGTACGGAACAGGGGCGAATGAAACGGCGGCGTTAGGAGGCTAATTATGTTGGATGTTTCCGAATTGATTAAGCGGCTGGACAAATATTACCCTAATCCCCAGACGTCGTTGAATTACGGCAATCCCTTTGAACTCTTGGTCGCCACGATCCTTTCGGCCCAGTGTACCGACGTCCGGGTTAATGAAGTGACCAAAACTTTATTTCAGAAGTACCGTGGGCCCCGGGACCTGGCTGAAGCCAACCTGACCGAACTGGAAGAAGATGTCCGGCCCACCGGATTCTTTAAGAATAAGGCCAAGAATTTGAAGAATTGCGCCGCTCAAATTGTGGCCCGATTTAACGGCCGGGTCCCAAATACCCTCGACGAGCTGGTGTCCCTGCCGGGTGTCGGCCGGAAAACGGCTAATTGTGTCCTGGGGTCGGCTTACGGCATTCCGGGGATTGTGGTCGATACTCATGTGGCCCGGATTAGTCAACGCCTGGGATTGACCGATCATGAGGATCCGGTCAAGATCGAGTTTGCCTTGATGGAACTTATCCCAAAAGACCATTGGGTTGATTTTTCACACCAAATCATTCTCCATGGCCGGGCTGTTTGCCAGGCCCGCAAACCTGCCTGCCCCCAGTGCCGGTTAAACGATCTTTGCCGCTACTATCATGGGACGCTCCGTAACTGAATTACAAAACCTGAGTTCGACGAGTATGCTAAGCGATTATCATCAAGGGCCATGATTCAATCCGCCGATTTGCGCAGATTAGGACCAAAATAGGTCTTTGGGTCTTTTCATCTGCGCCATCTGTGGATATATTTCTGGTATTTAATTAAAGAAACTCATCGAACTCAGGTTACAAATGAATATTTTTTTGACCGGCCGGTTTTTTGTCTTCGTCCTGTAACACTTGACATCGCTACTTCTTTGCCATATAATCACTCTGAGCGAAGGGGATACCGGCATCTTATAACTTATTAATGTCACACCAATCGTCCGATGTTCGGAGAAGCAAATTCCCATTCCCTGAAATTCTCCTTCGTTCCGCCGCTTCCGCAGCTTCTCTATACCTGAATATCCATTATCCCTTGGCTCAGTTGGGCAACCGGGGAGCACCTCATGCGTGGGATTGGCCATCTGATGAAAGTACCCGGGTCCACGGCGCTGGCTTTCGGCCTGGTCTGGCTCCTGCTGAGCTGGCCATTTTGGGCCGGACCAGAATACCGGGAACCGGGATTTTTGTTGATTTATCTTTTTATCATTTGGATTTTTTTGGTCGGGGTGCTGGCCCTGGCGGCGAGAGACTCAGTCTCGACTAGGGCTGAAGAGAATCAGCGGGAGGACGCCGGGACTGATGTTTAGTTCGTCACTTCTCCTGGCCATTACTTGCCTTTACATGGGCCTGCTGTTCCTCACCGCCCTGATCACTGAACGCCGGGCCCAGGGCGGGAATAATCCAAGCAATCACCCGGTAGTTTATTCTTTGTCCCTGGCCGTTTATTGCACGTCCTGGACCTATTACGGAAGCGTGGGTAAGGCGGCCAACTCCGGGATGTTATTCCTGGCCATTTACCTGGGTCCCACCCTGGTCTCCATCTTCTGGTGGACTATCTTGCGTCAGATGGTCCGCATCAAAAACACCTACCGGATCACCAGCATTGCCGACTTTATTTCCCTGCGGTATGACAAGTCCCAGGCTGTCGCGGCCCTGGCCACGATCATTGCTTTGGTGGGTCTCACGCCCTATATTGCCTTGCAGTTAAAGTCGGTTGTCTCCACCTTCGGGATATTGACGCAGCAACCGGGCTCGGAGGTGGCCGTACAAAATGATGTGGGTATCCTGGTCGTGGCCTTGATGATTCTGTTTACGGTCGTCTTCGGGGCTAGAAGGATCGACCCTACTGAGCGGCACCAGGGTCTGGTCATGGCTGTGGTCCTGGAGTCGGTGGTTAAACTGGTCGCCTTCCTGGCCGTGGGGATTTTCGTCACCTATTATCTCTACGATGGTTTTGGGGATATTATCCAAAGATTTCAAATTAGTCCCTGGCGCAAGTTGATGATCACCGGTGATGGCCGGGACAGCTCTTATCTCACCTGGGCCAGTTACCTGGTCCTGTCCATGTCGGCCATTATGTTTCTGCCCCGGCAGTTTCACGTGGCCGTGGTGGAAAATTTTGACGAGCGACACATTCCGACGGCCATGTGGCTGTTCCCGGTGTACATGATCGCGATCAACCTGTTTGTGGTGCCCATGGCCATGACCGGCCTGTTGTCGGGTCATCCGGTCGACAAAGCCGACATGTTCGTGCTCCTCCTACCCATGGCCGCGGGGCAGCAGTGGCTGTCTCTCATGGTATTTTTGGGCGGCTTCTCAGTGGCCACGGCCATGAT
>JADFYN010000243.1:1710-5390 GCA_015233055.1 Deltaproteobacteria bacterium | reverse complement strand
AAGGTGAGCGTATCGGCCGTATCGTCAAGACCCTCCTCTCCTATGCGCGTGACTGGCGAGAAGAGAAAAAGCCCACTCGCTCCTCGGCCATTGTTGAAGAATCCATTATTCTAACCCAGGCCCTAATCCGGAAGGAGGGCATCGGTCTAAAGATAGATATTCCCGACGACCTTCCGGAAGTGAAGGCTAACTTTCAGCAGATTCAGCAGGACTACCCAACTCCTCCAATAGGCAGAAAAAAACAGATCCCGAGAAAGACGACAAAACTCCACTGATGAATGACTGGACGCGCATGTAAACGCCGGGGTGAAGACCGGCGAGATGACGAGTAC
Organism: Deltaproteobacteria bacterium; assembly: GCA_015233055.1. GTDB lineage: Bacteria > Desulfobacterota > JADFXK01 > JADFXK01 > JADFXK01 > JADFXK01. Next base: position 5,058 of record JADFYN010000243.1, on the reverse strand, counting down.
TCTCGATATGCCGGTCAATCCCCTTAAGGAATCCGGTGGTAAGGCGAAGATCATGACGTTTTAGGATGTTGGCCGGGGTTGTGAGTCGGATGCGCATAACTTGAAGGGAGTATCAGTAGTGTAAAGTTCTTTCTGTAATTTCCCCAAAGAGTGCTACCTCCGTCGAAAGGGGCCTCTCTGGTTGCCCGCCCTTCCCTCGAGGGGGCATTGGGCAGACCTCACTGCATAGTTCGTTCGGTTACCCTGATCACTCACAATATTTACCTCTTGTTTGGCCCTGAAAAGCCAATCCGGGGAAAACGCCGCCAGGAAACGGCGCCTTGTCAAACCGGGTAGCTAATCCGACTCTATCCCCGAAAGTTGATTTAATTTTTATACAGATGAGGTAGGTTCCGATGGCGTCGTTCGCGCCGCTTCGGCAAATATGAACTACGGTCTAATTCGACTATTGCAGCAAGATGGCAGGTTCAAACTCGAAAAAAAAGGCAACCTGAAAAGCTTGCCTTTGGTATTCTCCCAGGACGTTCGCACTCGGGAAAGGAAATGGGTATTATGTGCAGTATTAAACGCAACGATGACAAATCTCATCCTACTGTACATTTGGCATCTCGATGTTTAGCGATCAATTTACCTTCTTCTGCCGGTAAGTTGCTGCTGATAATATTGCCAGGTCTCTCGCATGCCCTCCGCAAACGGAGTAAACCTGAAGCCGGTTGCTTCGCGGATCTTTTCGCATGAATAGATTATGTGCTGATCTAGCGGGAAGGGTAATGGAATCCCGCATTGATCTATGTCAGATGATGGAAGTTTCTCTATTGCGAGTCTGCGGCCGCTTATTGTTTCCAATACTTCCACCAGCCTGCGATAAGAAACCAGTTCAGGGCCACAAATATTGAATGATCCGTCAAATACCCGGTCGTTATGAAGACATTTCAAAATCAGAGAAGCCAGATCCTCCACCCAGAGAAAGCTGAAAAGAGGCAAGCCTGTCTCCGGGATGATGATCGTACGGTCGTTTTCAATCAAATCAAAGAAATAGGATTCCCGCGGGGCGTAATTGTAGCGGCCGTAGATGATGGCCGGCCGCAGAATCGTATGGTGGAAATCGTTTGTGTGGCTTAATGCGGCAAGTTCGCACTCGGCTCGCCACTTATCAAGACCGTAAGTGGCGTAGGGTCCCAGTTCCGGTTGCGGAGCCGAAACCTTATCTGCGGATTCTGGCACGGGTAGATCATTGGTCTCTGCGTAAATCGTCGTCGTACTGATAAAAATGTATTGATCCACTGGTCCGGCCAGGCTGCCGATCATAGATCGGATGTGCCCCGGCGTATACGCGCAAAAGTCAATTACTGCAGTCCAGTTCAGGGCAGGAATGAGCGCGCTGATTTGCTCCGGCCGTTCCCGGTCGCCCACGATCTCTGTAACCCCATTATAATTGAGAGGAAGATTGCCGCGATTAAACACAAATATATCGAACTTTTTCCGTTCGAGCAGTTTCTCGATGAAGACTCGTCCGGCAAAATAGCTTCCGCCAATGATCAGTAATTTTTCCATCAAGCTGCACCCAATGGCTTAACCACCTCAAGCATTCGTGGGTTTGAGATTTTCTGGGTAATCGCAACCGCGTGGTCCAGAAGAAAGTCAATGTTTTTATTCAACGGGATATCTCAGCACGATGACGGTTTCCAGTTCCTCAGGCCGAGCAGCCGATGCCAATGTCTCTATTTTTCGGGCCGTTTCCAAGCGGATGTATTTTTCGCCGCATTGCTCGCATAATTCGGCTGGAACGTCCTTGACCACATATAATCGGCCGTCGAGACGGTAGTCGAAATTTCCCACCATCACCGGCTTCATTATGCCCGTACAGAAAGGACAATTTCGTTTGCGGCTCTTCATGTTTTCCTCTTCAAACCGGGATCGGGTTTGGGGGTCAACCCACATGGGGAGGGCCGGCTCATAAACAATAAGAACCGAGAGACCCGATTCTGTGGAACCGGCAAACATCACATGCAGCGGTTTAGCGCCCTCAAAGCCGAGAGCCACGTAAAAAGGCTCGCGCTGCGGGTGGGTATGAACTTCAATCACTTTTCCCGAAGACATCACCGAAATGATGCGCCCTAGGGTCACCCTTTCGGCCAAAAGCTCCCGGATCACGTGTTCGGAGATAAAAATCTCACTGCTCCGGATTACGTCCTTGACCCATTGAAAATCCCAGTTAGTGGGCATGGATAATGACTCCCGTCAGGCTATAGCCGATCTGTTCCGCTAAATCTCAAGCCCCACAGAATAGGCGTCGGCAATAGCGGCCGGCATGTCACCGGGGCGCTTGCAATCGCCCACCAGATAGACCTGCACAACGACTCCTTCCAGTTCTCTCTGGAGTCCGTCATCCGGTTTTTCCCCCGTGGCCAGAATTATCGTATCTACTTTTAGAACGCCGTGCGTCCTTTCATGTTCCCAACTTACCCCTTCGGCGCTAAGCTCTCGGACAGTGGTGCGCGGCAATAGCTTGACGCCCTGTTCTTTTAGCTCGAGCAGCAGGGGTATCCGGGTGATAGCCGGCATATCCGTTCCTATATCGTCGAGCATCTCAAAAACTGTGACGGCGTGCCCTTGAGATGAGAGCATTTTGGCGGTTTCAAGTCCGACCATTCCGCCTCCGACAATCGCCACCGTCGGACCAATGGGCTTGTTTCCGTCGATCACTTCGGTAGCCGGGATGAAACTCGCTCCCTGGCCGGATTTCAGTTGAGCCGGGAGGACCGGCCGGCTTCCGGTGGCCAGCACCACCACATCGGGGCCAAACCGTTTTATCGCGGTCACATCAGCTTTTTTGCCGATGACAATCTTAACACCCTGTTTTCGGGCCGCACGCTCCATGTAGTCCAGCAGTTCGGTGAATTCTTGTTTTCCCGGCGGAGTGGCGGCCAATTGCAGCTTACCGCCGACAGTCGGATTCTTCTCCCAGATGATTACGTTATGGCCACGGACAGCCGCGCCGTGGGCGGCTTCGAGTCCCGCGGGCCCGGCGCCTACAATCAGGACCTTTTTCTTTCGGGCGGCTTGAGGCTGTGAAATCGGCAATTCATTTTCCCGCCCGAGTTGCGGATTGGACATACACGTTATGGGCCGGCCTTTCTCAATATTACCAACGCACCCCTGGCAGCAGGAAATGCAGGGACGAATGTCTTCGGCTCGGTTTTGCCGGGCTTTCAGCGGCCAGTCCGGGTCCGCGAGTAGCGGCCGCCCCAGGGCGATCATATCCGCTTTATTTTCCTGAAGCACTTGCTCGGCAAATTGGACGTGGCGGATCTTATTGACTGCGATTACCGGAATGGAAACCGCTCG
>JADFYN010000243.1:0-1635 GCA_015233055.1 Deltaproteobacteria bacterium | reverse complement strand
CAGTTTTTGAGATGCTCGACGATATAGGAACGGATATGCCGGCTTGCTCCAAGGCGACGGCAATGGCGGCCAACTCCTCAGGGGTATTTCCACCTTCAGGTTCCTTGCCGTTCATTCGGCAAACTATGGGAATGTTAGCGCCGACCGTGGTCCTGATGCGCTTTACGATTTCCAGCACAAACCGCATTCTGTTTTCGAGATTTCCTCCATATTCGTCGGTGCGCTTATTGGACCAGGGTGACAGGAACTGGCCGCAAAGATACATGTGGGCACAGTGGAGACCGATCATGTCAAACCCGGCCCTGACGGCCCTTTCAGCAGCTTGTTCGAACCGGGTGATGATGTTTTGAATTTCATCGGCGGCGAGTGGTTTGGGCACAACGTGGCCGGGAGAAGGATGGGCCAAAGCCGAAGGAGCAACTGGCAGCCGTCCTCCGGTCCTCTTTAGACACCCATTGTCCGAGGCTATCTGCCCTGCCCGTCTGCCTGCATGCGAGATCTGCATGACGGAAACAGCCCCCTGATTCCGGATGGCGGCAGCCAGTTTCGCCAGTCCCGGCAAATATCGGTCACTGTCTATCGCCAGCGGGTGATCGGTGTTGTTCCCGATCGGGCAGTCGACGATTCCGTCCTCTACGGTGATGAGACCGACGCCCCCCCTGGCCCGCCTTTCGTAGAACCGGATCATACGATCGCTGACATATCCTTCCGCCGCAAAATGGGTGGTCATGGGCGCCATAACTATGCGGTTCTGAACCTCTACCGCTCCGATCCAGATAGGCTCGAATAGCTTCATGATCTAGTTTGTCCCCGCTGCTCCTGATGGACTTTTCGCCTTAAGACCGGCCAGGTGCCGCTCAGCCTGGTCCAAATCCTTAAACCCGCCCTTTTCGACTAATCTTTTGAGCATTTTAAGGGTCAGATTTTCCCCATCGGCCAGGGCCTTACTGGACTGTTGATGATATAATTCGATAGTATTTTGTCCATATGTTTCCAGTTCACAGCGAAGGTAGACGCTAAAATTCTTCCCGTCATTTGTGGGTTCCATTCCCCGGCACACCGTACTATAAAGATGGGGATATTTATCTTTGACCTCTGCCTGCCAGTCGCCATCGATAGCGACAATCTTTTCTATCAGCGGGTTAAAATTGGTTCTGGGGATGAGATTGTCCATGCGGGCGTATTTTTCGGCCAGAAGGTTCCGGCCTACAGCTTTCGCCTGATGCAGATCATTAAGGTAAGAGGCGAGCATCTCTTCGGTCCACAACTCAAAGATACTGGCCCGAATTTGGCGAAATGTTTCCGGAGATTGCTGGCAACTAACGGGATAAGCGCTCCTCACTCTTTGAAACATTTGCCATTCGCAGTCAAGAATAGCGGCAACCAACTCCTGGACTTTTAAAAGTTTTTCCATTTTCATCGCCCTTAGTTGTCTTCGCCTTCCGGCGCCCGGAAAAGATTTATAAAGCGAACAAGCCTAACTCACTGATAGTCCAGTCTCAATCTTCACCTCCTCTCCTTTCGCCCGGTTTGAGACCTTTTTCCGTTCCCATTCCTACCATTCCGCCGATACTCACTTGAACGATTCCGGCCTCGACGAGCGCTTTCTTTACTATCCGGTTTTTTTACTCCTTT
>JADFYN010000242.1 GCA_015233055.1 Deltaproteobacteria bacterium | reverse complement strand
GACCCTGATCTATCGGATGGATTTCGGCAAGAATCTGTTTAGGAAATCGATCAACCTGGTCTTGTTCGACTGCGCCGGGGAAGATGTCAAAGACCAGGATGTGCTCCATATTTATCTCGATTATATCATTCACGCCGCCGGATTGATTTTCTTGATTGATCCGCAATCATTCTCCAAGGCAGGGGCCCAGCCTTACGGGGCGTCCGGGCCTGGGCAAACTCGGCCGGAACAGGTGGTTGAAAATGTGTTCAACAACTTTGACCGGGCGCGAAAGGGGCTCCGCTTCGGGAAAGTCACCGTGCCGGCCGCCTTTGTCTTGACTAAAATTGATGCCATGAGTTCAGCCATTGACCCAGGCAGCGTGCTGCGCCGTCCCAGCAATCATGACGGCGGGGTAGACGCCGAAGATCTTAACCGGATATCCGAAGAAGTCACGTCCTATATCGCCGCCTGGAGAGGAGACCATCTACTTAATCTGGCTGAACAAAAGTTCGCCCGCCCGGCCTTTTTCGGGATATCCTCGCTGGGCAGCCCCCCCCAAGGGAACGCCGTCTCCTCCATCGCCCCGTTTCGCGTGGCCGACCCTTTGCTGTGGATCCTTACTCAGTTGGGATACGTCCCGGAAAAAGGCAAAACCGGCCCGTGGCAGAGGTTGAGGAGGTTGGGGTTAACCAGGTTGGGATTAATGGCGGTAGTCCTTATTCTTGTTTTGTTTGTGGCCGGTTCGTTAATCTGTTCCAACAAAAAGGAAGACCGGAAACGAACCATTCCTTTCTCAAGTACGGCCCGGCGGGCCCCGGAGAAGAATGGAGTATTGAAAGATGGATTAAGTGCATTCAGGTCCGAGAATTACAAAACCGCGGTGGAGAGATTTCGTCACTTGGGTGGAGAAGATTCAATAGCCCAGTATTATTTGGGTGTTATCTATGAACAGGGGTTAGGCGTATCGGCTGACTGTGATACGGCCACGAAATGGTACCGGAAGGCTGCCGAAGGTGGGAATGGGGATGCCCAGTTCGCCTTGGGTAGAATCATTGACAGAGGAAAATGTGAGAGAGCGTCTGGAAGTGCCGGATCAGATTTTGTCGCAATGCAGAGGAGATAAGAAAAACTTCTTGGTGGCCGTTGGCGATCAGTGGCCTGAACTGCCGGCGCAGGCTGCACGGTCGATATCGTGGGGTTGAGAAAACTATGAAAAATATTCTCTTGTCTCGGATATTCATCTGGATATGTGTTTTCTTCTTCATCGCCCTGGGCTTCCTGTTCGGCCTGTTTCCGGCATCGGACGAACGGCCGCCGGACTGTGAAGAAGCGATAAAGTGGTTTATGAAGGCCGCTGAACAGGAACGTGTTGAGGCCCAGTACGAACTTGGTTTGAAATATGAATCCGGTTGCGGCGCAATCAAACCGAACCGGGACGAAGCCAGGAAATGGTATCAACGGGCGGCCCGGAACGGTTCTGTATTGGCCGGACAACGTCTTGACCGGCTTACCCAACGGCCGGCCGGCAGCATCGATGGCGACCAACCCAAATCGGCCGGCCAACGCCTTGGAAGAGCCGGGCCGAAAAAGGATAAAATATGTGCCTATGCCGGCGCTATTTATGAAGGCGATCTCAATAAGAACAAACCCCAGGGCAGAGGGGTTATGATGTGGCCAAACGGGGCTATTTATGAAGGTGAGTTTGCAGACGGCAATCTGACCGGCAAAGGAAAACTCATCTGGCCAAATGGCGGCCGTTATGAAGGCGACTTTGTAAACAATAAAAGGACCGGTAAGGGTGTTGACGTTTATCCGGACGGTAGCCGTTATGAAGGCGACTTTGTAGATGACAAACCGACCGGCAAAGGAAAACTCATCTGGCCGAACGGCGGCCGTTATGAAGGCGACTTTGTAGATAATAAAAGGACCGGCAAGGGTGTTGAGATTTGGCCGAACGGTAACCGTTATGAAGGTGACATTGTAGACGGAAAACGAACCGGCAAGGGAAAATTCATCTGGGCGGACGGTCATCTTTATGAAGGCGAGTTTGTAGATGACATACAGACCGGCAAAGGTGTCCTGGTGTTGCCGAACGGTGATCGTTATGAAGGTGATTTTGCAGATGGAAAATGGATTAGCGGGTCCTATCCAAAAAAAAATGATCGCTGACAGCAGATCGATAGCCAAATCGTGGGGCATTGGCATTAATCGCCGGGGATTGGGACCCACTTTTCGGCTTAAACAATCTGACAAAGAATAAACCATGGAACAATTCTGCTATACGTCTTGCCGGACTGGAGCCAGTGTCAGTGTTTATGGCGGGTTCGGGGTCCGATGTCTGTCCGAGGGATTGTCTGAAGCCATGGCCCGGTCCATGCTGCCCCAGGTCAAGTACGAACTCCCGCCGGGCTGGATTCTTTGGCGGGAGACCCGGGATTACTAGAACTGGCCGGCCAGTGGATGCAACATGCGGTAAAAAATTTATCTTTGACAGAGAAGATCAAAGGCTGGATGAAAAAATTTGTCGGGCCGCTGATCGGAAAGAAATGTCTCAGCATTATGTCTCTGGTCCTGATCTTATGAGAGCCTGGGACGGGCGTCTGACGCCGGGCCGATCTTTTCGGCCACGGAATCTCGGGCTCTAGCCAGGGGTTTCATGATTACTTTGACCAGGTCAATCATAGTCTTAAACATGTCTTTATAGATCCCGACGGCCAAGAATAATTGCTCGGATGTGGTCTCTTTCTTGTTATGGATGGACATCAGGTCAAGTTCTTTTTTTAGCAAAAAGGACTGCACATAGTGCATCAAGAAAAGGTAAAACAGCTCAGAATCATTGATCATGTGGTGTTTAATCTTTTCCAATTCAGCGACCGCTTCTATGAGTATTTTGGGGTCTATGTCCTTGACCTCAAACCGGCCTTCTTCGGCTATTTTTTTGTTCAGCTTTTTTTCCAACTTTTCAATCCTGCCCAAGGCTTTCTTGCACAAGTTGATCGTCGTCTGCAAGAGACCGTCGGTGGTATTGCATAGTTCCCACAATCTTTGCATCTCATTTTGTTGCCTTTCTTGGTCCGGGGTGACCAACTGTTGCCTGATAATGCCTACGGGATCAAACGAATCTTGCATATATTGATCGATGACCTCTTGCAAGGGCATGATCTTGGCCCCGGTGATCTTAGCCCCGCCTTCCGTGGCATTTATGTATGTCCCCGGAAACTTAGCAATATCCAACTCAAAACTTTTGAGCATGGAATACCAGACTTCGTTGGATTTGACCGGCCGGCCATCATTCCCTTCGACTATCACCTCCCGAAATGTCCTTGTTTCTTCCGGGACGTGATCATGGAAATGAACAGTGCCTTCAGCATGGGTGTCTTCGGCTGCGCCATAGGACAGGTCTTGGCCGATCAGGACGATGGGGTCGCATCCAAATTTTTCGGCTATTTTGCTGGCCATCAAGGACACGGAAGGACCGATTTCCAATATCCCTCTCTCTATCCCCAGCCATTTGAAGTGGGCAAAGTTACGGTATACAATGAATTTAGGCCCACCATAGATTCGGAAAACCTCTTGACTGACAACCGGAGTGAAGGCCATCCAGATGTCTGACAGATCATATTTCTCGGTCCCGAAATAAATTCGCTCCATCCCCAAATCCCGTTCGATAGACACGGTAATGTGCGGCTTTATGCCCCGCTCCAGAATCCCTCGCAGCATGACGTCACAGACGATAATCAAGGCCCGGTCTTCGATCCCTTTCAACAGATGAACGTTTTTATCAAGTGATGGTCCGGCGGCCACAATGACGGCCGGTCGGCCCTTAAACGCGTCGTAAGCCTGGTTGACACCGGGAGAAATAATTATATTCTCAATGTTGTCAAGCATATTGGCAATGCCTATCAGAGAATCTTGAGGACTATTGCCGACAAAGTGAAAAGCCGTCATGCAGGAGTCGCGGAAGGTTTTCATCACCTTCCCGTAATAACTATTATAAACATTTAATATAACAGGGTGTTCAAGAAAAAGAGTAGATGAAATCATGCAAATCCGCCTAAAATCAACCTTAAAAAATGCGACCAGCCGCGGCAGCAGCTCTTCTTCCGGAAGGTCAACCAGTAACTCGATCGCAGGATTTTTGACTAAATTGCTTAGATCGATTGTTTCCATGCACTTCCGGAATATTTGAATATTTTTTTCTACTATTATGCAAAATCTTACTTTTCTACTTTGCCCATTCAGCAGCCGGTCCAGGCTGTAACCCAGGCCAAAGCCCAGGAACAAGACAATCCTTTCTCTCTTGATCCCCTTTTGTTCAATGAAACTCTCCGCCTCCTTCAGGGGGTCATAGCCGCTGTGGAGAAATATCTCCCGGCCCTCATGAATCAGGGTCATGGTCGGCAGGCCTGATTTGGACGGCTTAACTTTGCATGTGCCGTCATCTACGGTGTTGTCCAGCCTGGCGGCTAACTCAGGATATCTGCCCCGGATCAAAGCCAGGTTATTTTCATACATGCCCATGGTGCACCTCGACGATATGTCATTACTGCTGATGGCGGATCTGGCCTTGCTGGTTTAATTTCGTCACGGCGATCTAAAATCCGGGTTCCGGCAACCCATCAAGACTTCATCAACAAATTGCCCTTTATGAAGACGCCGTTGTTCTAAGCGGCATTCGAGGCTAAAACCGGCCTTGACGAAGGCCTTGACGGAACCGACATTGTTGGCGTAGATCCCGGCCTCCAGGCGGTGGAGACAAAGATGTCTAAACCCCAACTCCCTGGCCAAGACGAGCGCCTCTGTGGCCAATCCCCGGCCCCACTGGGCTCTATCGCCAATCAAGAGGCCCACGACCCCGATATAGTGATTCCAGTCAATGTGGGAAAAAGACAGGTTGCCCACGTGCTTATCCACATCGTTCAGGAACATGCCCAGTAAAAGCCGGGTCCGGTCGGCCTTAAATCCGGCCACGAATTGGCGTAACGTCTCCATGCTCTGGGCTAAAAAGCGGACCTCCAGGTGGGAAACCACCTCATCGTCTCGGAGCCAGGCCAGGTACTCCGGGCTGACGTCATCCTCGGTGAGCTGTCGGAGATGCAGCCTGGGCCCGATCAGAGGCGGAATGACTAAAGGGCCGGATGCCGAGGCCATGCCTGTTTGATCTGCAGTCATCAGATTCTCCAATATCCTTGTTTCGGGTTGCGTGTTTCGGGTTGCGGGTTGACGGGGCATTGGATGAATTTCTATAAAATAGACAATACCGAATAAGCCCCAACGGGGCGCACTAGGTTAGCCCAGGGCAACGCCCTGGGAAATACGGCAGGTTACGTGTCAGCAGGATGGGCAGGGGGCCAGCCAACCCATGGAGCCGTTTCCTTTGGGGGGGATATCCGGCTACGGCTGGGGTGCTGCAT